>DATKRM010000085.1:0-2754 GCA_035532195.1 Solirubrobacteraceae bacterium | reverse complement strand
CCGCGACAGCTACGGCAACACGAACCCAAGCCCGGTGACGGTGCGCTGAGCTCAACCGGCCGCGCCACGGCAGGCCGGCGGCGGGTCAGCCCGCGAGCTGTACCGGAGTGAACGACAGCACACGAGCGAGCGTCTCGTAGTGCCGGTCGACGTGCAACACGGCGGCCTGGTGTTGCTGCGCACAAGCGGCGATCAGTAGATCGGGAATCGGCACACGGTGCTGGGCCTGAGCCGCGAGTTCACGCTGTGCGGTCTCAGCCGTGGCGATCGTCTCCGCATCTATACGGAGTTGGTGGAAAGCCGCAAGCTCGGTGTCGAGTTCCTCATAGGCGCTTGAGGATCGTGCGCTGTGGAGCACCTCAAGCCGCGTGATGGCGCATAGACATGGCTCGCCCAGCGAAGCATCGATCTGCGGCGCGCGTACGAGTGCCGACTTGTCTACGAGCAGCCAGCGGCGGTCGCCGGGCGCGCTCAACCCCAAGCCTGGTCTTCCAGCAATCGATCTCGATCGACCAGCGCGGGAAGCCTCTCCAACGCCTGACTGATTCGCTCGCGCCGCACTCGCTCGTCAATTTGAAGCTCGGCATCAACGAGCGTCTTGTGACCTGCCTCGGCAAGCCGGAGTAGCAGCTGTTTTCTGTCTGAAACCTCGGGCCGCGCTCTTGAGGTGCGACACCGATCGACCAGCTTGATGTAGCGACTACTCTGGCGTTCATCCTCGAGCTCGAAACCTCCCACGGCCCAGCACGAGTCCATCTCCAGCTCGCCGACGATCCGGCCGGCGCTCTGATCTTGGGCCACGGTGCGGGCGGCGGAGTCGAGGCGCCTGATCTGCGCGCGGCGACCCGGGCGGCCCGGGGGGCCGGCTGCAGCGTGGCGCTGGTCGAGCAGCCCTACCGGGTGGCCGGCCGCCGGTCGCCCGCGCCGGCGTCGCAGCTGGATGCGGCCTGGCTGGCAGTGATCGAGCAATTGCGGGCGGAGCAGCTGCGGGACCTCCCGCTGGTGGTCGGCGGGCGGTCAGCCGGGGCCCGGGTGGCCTGCCGCACCGTGGCCCAGACCGACGCCCGGGCCGTCCTCTGCCTGGCCTTCCCCGTGCACGCGCCCGGGCGGGCGGATGACCCGGCGAAGAGCCGCTTGCCCGAGCTGGATGCCGTAGGGGTGTCCGTCCTGGTGGTGCAGGGCGACCGCGACCCGTTCGGCATGCCACCGGACGGGCCCAACCGGACGGTCATCCGCATACCGGGCAACCACTCGCTCCGGGACGCGGCCGGTGTCGAGACGGCCGTGGCCGAATGGCTGCCGAGGTGCCTTTCGTGACCGAGGGCCGAATCGTCCGGGGAGACGACGGCGTCGCCCGCTGCTGGTGGGCCGACTCGGCTCCGGAGTACCGGGCCTACCACGACACCGAATGGGGCTTCCCCGTGCCTGACGACGTGCGGCTGTTTGAGAAGCTGGCTCTCGAGGGGTTTCAGGCCGGCCTGTCCTGGCTGACCATCCTGCGCAAACGGGAGGCATTCAGGCGCGCGTTCTGCGGATTTGAGTTCGAGCGGGTGGCCCGGTTTGACGAATCCGACGTGACCCGGCTGCTGGCCGACGCCGGGATCGTGCGCCACCGGGGGAAGATCGAGGCGGTCATCAACAACGCCCGGCGGGCGGTCGAGCTGGTGCAATCAGAGAGCTCACTAGCTCACTACGTCTGGGGGTTCGAACCGGAGCACGCGCGGACAGAACTACGGTCAGTCAGCCCCGAGTCCCAGGCCCTGGCTCGGGATCTGAAGCGCCGCGGCTGGCGGTTCGTCGGACCCACGACCGTGTACGCGTTCATGCAGGCGATGGGGCTGGTGAACGACCACCTAAACGGCTGCGATACCTGGGGGCAGGTGGATCAGGCCCGCGCGCACTTTGACCGTCCGTAGCGGCGCCGGACCGGCCCGCAGGGCGGCGCCAGACTGGGGCGGGAGGCATCCGGCCGGGCGAGGGGCCCAACTGACGGGCACTCGCGAGATGGATCGAATCTAATGAGCGCAGCTCGGCTGGTTCCATCCGGACGGCAACGACGAGCTTGACGATCGCCGAGGAGTCGATGTAGGTGAGCCGGCGCTCAGCGCTCATCGCGCCGAAGGCGAGCTAGCACCGATGAGGGCGGCTCAGTTCCGGGTGCCAGCGGCAGCGGCTCCGCTTGCCCGGCCACCTCCTGCCAGGTCCTGCCACTGCGGACACTGGCCGGCTGCTCGGCGACGATGTCCGACCCGGGTCTAGCCTGATCGTCTGAGGCCTTGACCAGGATCCAGCGGTCCGGACCGGTACGGGTCAGCCCGAAGCGGCCCCGCAACTTGCTGCCGCTCAACGCGAACGACAGGTGGTCGGCCGTCTGATCTAGCACCTCCGCCTCACCCTCGTCCCAGATGATCACGGCACCCGAGCCGCGGGGCTGCCCCTCGTGAACGCCCTCGAACTCGCCAGCTTCGAGCGAGTGGTCCTCCACCGGCACGGCCAGACGGCGCACGGCGGGATCGAGCGACGGCCCCTTGGGCACCGCCCAGGAGCGCAGCACGCCGTCGATCCCCAGGCGCAAGTCGAAGTGGAGCGTCGTTGCGTCGTGGAGCTGGACTACGAAACGCCGGGGTGCCGGCTTAGCCGCCCGCGGCATCTACGCTGGCCAGCTCCCGGCGCAGGAATTCAGGCCGGATGTCCCCGTCGTAGTGGATGCCGTTGATATAGACCTCGGGGATGAGGTGGGCGCCGCTGGCGGTG
>DATKRM010000084.1:0-2703 GCA_035532195.1 Solirubrobacteraceae bacterium | reverse complement strand
GGCGTGGGCCACCGTCCGGAGCTCGCCGGTCAGCCCGAGCTCGCCGAAACAGGCCAGCGGGGCGCCCGCTCTCGAGGTCAGCGGGACGCGCTTGGCCGCGCTGGCCACGGCCAGCGCCACCGCCAGGTCCGCTCCGGGCTCATCCACCCGCACTCCGCCCACGACGTTGATGAACACGTCGGCGGCTCCCAGCCCGATCCCGCCGTGGCACCCCAGGACGGCCAGGACCAGAGACACACGGTTGCGATCCAGCCCGGCCACCACGCGGCGCGGGGGCACCAGCTCGGAGCTGGAGACCAGGGCCTGCACCTCGACAAGCAGTGGACGCGAGCCCTCCACCGCGCACAGCACGACGCTGCCGGCGGCGCGCGTGGCCTCGGCCACGAACCGGGCCGACGCATCCAGGACCTCCACCAACCCGTCGTCTCGCATCTCGAATACACCGGCCTCGTTGGTGGACCCGAACCGGTTCTTGACCGCCCGCAGCGTCCGGTAGGTCCGCTCGCGCTCGCCCTCGAACTGCAGCACGCAGTCGACGAGATGCTCCAGCACCCGCGGACCGGCCAGGCTGCCCTCCTTGGTCACGTGTCCGACCAGCAGCACCGCGATCTGGCGCTGCTTGGCCACCCGCATGACTTCCCCGGCCACTTCCCGGACCTGGGCTACCGACCCCGCCGCGCTGGCCAGATCGCCGCTGTGCAGCGTCTGCACGGAATCGATCACGCACACCTCCGGGCGCTCCTGCTCCAAGGTGGCCAGCACGGCTCCCAGATCGGTTTCCCCGATCACCGGGATCTTCAGCGCCCCGGGGTTTGACAGGCGCTCCGCCCGCAGCTTGACCTGGGCCGGCGACTCCTCGGCCGACACATACAGGGTGCGGCGCCCGGCAGCCAGCAGGTTGGCCAGAGCCATCGTGGTCAGGGTGGATTTGCCGATGCCCGGCGAGCCGCCGATCAGTACCAGCGAGCCCGGCACCACGCCGCCGCCCAGGACCGCATCCAGCTCTCCGATTCCGGTACGCAGGCGCGCGTGCTCACTGGCCCGGACCTCGCTCAGCGCGACCGGCTTGATGGGCCCCGCGGCGTCCCCACCCTGGCCACGCCGACGCGGGGCCGACCCGCGCGAGGCCCGAACCTCCTCGATCAGCGTGTTCCACTCGCCGCAGCCCGAACAACGGCCCTCCCAGCGGGAGGTCTCGTACCCACAAGCCGAGCAGGCAAAGACGGAGCCGGACCGAGCCATTGTGGGTGAGCCTACGCCCCGGCTCCGACGGCATCGCGGAATGTCGCAAAGTTGTCACACCTGCCACGGCGGCCGGTCGAGCCGTTAGGTTTAGCCGAAATGCGGGGCGTCAAGTTCTGCGGCTGGGGTGTGCTCATACTGGGGCTGATGGCCGGCGCAGCGCCGGCCCGCCAGTCGGCGGCGCCCGCCCACGGGCGTGAGCGGATCGGCTCCTGGGGCCCAGGCGCATGGTCGTGGTTCGCCGATCCCCGCGCGGTCCAGGTGGGCGATCAGACGTTCGTCGGCTGGATCGACTGGCAAGGGCGAATAACCGTCGGCCAGTATGACCCCGACCGGCGCGCCCGGGTCAAGTTCCGCTATGCCGTGGGCCGGCTGAGGCGTGACGACCACAGCAGCCCCTCGATTCTCGTCCGCCCGGACAGGCGCCTCACAGTGTTCTGGTCCGGGCACGGCGGGAGCGCGATCTACTACCGCACCACCGCCCGACCGGCCGAGATCCATTCCTGGGGGCCGGTGCACCAGGTTCCCAGACTGACCCGGTGGTGGCTCGGCTTCACGTATCCCACCCCCGTGTCGCTGGCGTCCGAGCGGAAGCTATATCTGTTCTACCGCGGAGCCAAGTGGGGCATCGACTACTCGACACTTCGCTGGGGCGGCCGCTGGACGCGCGATCGGACGCTGGTCAGCAATCCGGGACAACGCCCGTACGTGAAGCTGACCTCCAACAACCGGGACGAGATCGCCTTCGCGTTCAACCAGGCCCACCCGCGAGACCAGTTGACGAACGTCTATTACATGGCCTACCGCAAGGGGTGGCTCCGGCACGCCGACGGCAAAGCGATCCGGCGGTTGAGCCGCGGGCCGGCCTCACCCCGGGACGCCGATCTGGTCTACGACGCCCGTCGGACCGGAGCACCAAGCTGGGTGTGGGATATCGCACTGCGTCCGGATGGCCGCCCGGTGATCACCTACGCCACGTTTCCTGCGGACGGTCGCCACCTCTACTGGTACGCGACGTGGACCGGGCACCGCTGGCTCTCCCACTTCCTCACCGTCGCCGGGCCCTCGATCAGCCCGGACACAATCGAGTTCGAGTACGTGGGCGGGATCGTGATCGACCACGCCGACCCGGCCACCGTCTATCTGTCACGCAAGGTTCGGGGCTGGTTCGAGATCGAGCGCTGGACTACCCGCGATGGTGGCTTCCACTGGCGGCACACCGTCGTGGTCCGCACCCCGGGCCAGGACGACATCCGGCCGTTCTTCACCGAGGGATCGCGCGGCGGCCCGATGAGCCTGCTCTGGCTGGCCGGCGGCTACGGCAGTTACACCACCTACCGGACCTCGGTTGACTACCTGCGCTAGTTACAGACCCGACAGCGACCGGTAGCGCAGGTACAGGCCATCAGATCGATGCCGGTCCGCTCAGGACGCCACCGGCTGGCCACGGCTAGGGCGGCA
>DATKRM010000083.1:0-2542 GCA_035532195.1 Solirubrobacteraceae bacterium | reverse complement strand
CTGAGATCTGGGGTATGTCCGAGACCTGCGGCGCTGGCACCTCCAACCGCCCCGGACGGGTCAAGATCGGCACGGTGGGGGAGCCCGCGCCAGGCTGCGAGATCAAGATCGCCGACGACGGCGAGGTCCTGATCCGCTCGGAGTTCGTGATGCTGGGCTATCGCAACCTGCCCGACAAGACGGCCGAGGCCGTCGACGGCGAGGGCTGGCTGCACACCGGAGACATCGGCGAACTGGACGAGGACGGGTACCTGCGGCTGGTCGACCGCAAGAAGGAGATCATCATCAACGCCGCCGGCAAGAACATGTCCCCGGCCAACATCGAGGCCGCGATCAAGACAGCCAGCCCGCTGATCGGGCAGGCCATCACCATCGGCGACGCCCGGTCCTACAACACGGCGCTGATCGTGCTGGACGCCGACTTCGCCCCGCAGTGGGCCAAGCAGAACGGTCTGGGGGAGAAAGACCTGGCCGAGCTGGCCGGCGAGCCCCAGATGATCGAGGCGGTCCAGCAGGGCATCGATGAGGCCAACCGGCACCTGGCCCGGGTCGAGCAGATCAAGAAGTTCACGGTCGTGCCCAGCGACTGGCTCCCCGGCGGCGACGAGCTGACCCCGACGATGAAGCTCAAGCGCAAGCCGATCGCCCAGAAGTACTCCGACGAGATCGAGGAGATGTACTCGGGCTAAGCCGCGCCCGCGATCGACCGCCACAGCAGCTCGACCGGGTGGTGGATGGGCAGCGGCCGGCCGAGCTGGCGCAGGTGAACATCCAGCTGGGCGGCGCAGCCGGGATTGCCCGCCGCCACCGCCTCGGCACCTGAGTCCAACACGTGCAGCGCCTTGCGGCGGCCGAGCTCGGCCGCGGCGTCGGCCTGGACGAGGTTGTAAATACCAGCCGAGCCGCAACACACCTCGGGCTCGGTCGGCACTTCGACCAGCTCCAGGGCGGGAATCGAGCGCAACAGCGATCGGGGCTCATCGCGCACCCCCTGAGCGTGGGCCAGGTGGCAGGCATCGTGGTAAACCACGCGCAGGGGCACCGGCCCGCGCGGGGCCACCGGCTCGACATCGGCCAGGACCTCGCTGATGTCCCGCACCCGGCCGGCGAACGCGCGGGCCGCATCGGTGTCCAGCAGCTCGCCGTACTCCTTCATCGCCGAGCCACAGCCAGCGGCGCTGGTGATCACATAGTCGACCTGGCCCACCGCGTCGAACGCCGCGATCGTGGCCTGGGCGCGAGCCACCGCGGCATCGTCTTCGCCCGCGTGCATCTCCAAGGCGCCGCAGCAGTCGGGGAGCCGCGGCGCCAGTACCTCAAAGCCCTCAGCGGCCAGGACCTGGACGGCGGTCTGGTGGACGCCGGAGAAGAACACGCGCTGCACGCAGCCCTGAAGCAGGGCCACCCGGCCGCGCTGCCGCCCCTGCGCCGGGGTGCGCTCCGGCAGGTGGCCGGACAGGGCGTCGCGCACCCGGGCCCGCGGCGCCAGCCTGATCATCGCCCCGAGCCGGCCCGGCAACCGGTCGAGCCGCAGACGGCGGGCCAGGGGGAGCGTGAGGGCCAGCCCCCGCAGCCGCTTGGGGTAGGGGAGGGTCTCGAACAACACCAGCCGCAGCGCCTGCTCGCGATTCGAGCGCTTGTGCTGGCGCTTAACCTGGGGCCGGACCCGCTCGATCAACCGGTCGTAGCGCACGCCCGACGGACACGCGCTCACGCAGGCCATGCAACCCAGGCAGCGGTCGAAGTGAGTGACCATCTCGTCCGAGAGCTGGCCGCCGGGTGACGCGGCTTCGGTCATGAGCACGATCCGCCCGCGCGGCGAGTCGGCTTCGTTCTGCCACAGCACGTAGGTCGGGCATGTGTCCAGGCAGAAGCCGCAGTGCACGCAGTCGTCCATGATGTCCTGAGACGGCGGCCGATGTGAGTCGAAGCCCGACATGTCAGATGCCTCCCACGTAGACGCCGGGGTTGCATGCGTGGGCCGGGTCAAACCGGGCCTTGACGCGCCGCATTAGCTCCAGCCCGCCCGCCCCGGTGGTCGCACCCCAGACATCGCACCGCGCGCGGAGCTCACCCGGTGCGTCGAGCAGCACCGCGTGGGCCCCGGTCGGCAGCGTAGCCACGAACCCGTCCACCGCCGCCGGCTCCAGCTCCACGAAGCTGATGCCCAGAGCCGCGCGACCCACGAGCGTGCCCGCTCGGTCCTCGGTGGCCCGCAGCACGGCGCCGAGTGAGCTCGGGCGGGCCGAGACCCGCACCAGCGCCTGGTCGGGCGAGCGCTGCCCGGCCCGCTGGCGGGCCCACAGCTCGGCGTCCTCGCTCACGGTCTGCACGTCCTGGAGGCCGGCCTGGCGTAGCAGCTCGGCCACGCGCTTGGCCCGATGCAGTGCGGCCGCGCCGCCGCACTGGGCCAGCAGTCCACCGCGACCGCTGCGCCAGGCGAGATCCAGAGCCTCGAGCTCGAGTGGCGCGGCGGACAGGGTGTGCCCCGCCCCCGCCAGTTGGGTCGGATCGCCGCTCACCCCGACCGTGGTGGCCGTCT
>DATKRM010000082.1:0-2718 GCA_035532195.1 Solirubrobacteraceae bacterium | reverse complement strand
GCAGCGCTTCGCCCCCGCCGGGAGGTGGTCCCGGCGGGCCTCCTTCGCTTGCCGGCTGGGGCCGTTTAGGACGAACGGCCAACCGAGAAATCGCCCTCCGGGGCGCCGCTAGTCCCGGCCCAGGGCCAGGAAGAACGGGTTTTCCCAACCCGGCTTGCCGTAGCGCATCAGCCGCCCTTCCATATCCACCACCCGGCCGCCCGCCGCGCGCAGGACCGCGTCGCCGGCCGCGGTGTCCCATTCCATCGTGCGGCCGAAGCGGGGATACAGGTCGGCCTCCCCGGTGGCCACGAGGCAGAACTTGAGCGATGACCCGATGGTGATGGAGTCGTTGATCGGCCGATCGGACTCGAACCGGGCCAGCGCCTCAGGATCGCCGTGCGAGCGGCTGGAGACCACGGTCGCTCCCTCGGCGGGGATCGCTCGGGCCGACACCGGACTGCGGCGGGAGTCCTCCTGGACGAACGACGTACCGGGCTCGGCGCCGAACAGCCGGCCCAGGGCGGGGGCGAACACCACGCCGAGGACCGGGTGGCCGGACTCGATCAGCGCGATGTTGATCGTGAACTCGTGGCTGCGTCCCACGAACTCCTTGGTCCCGTCCAGCGGGTCCACTAGCCAGAAACGGTCCGTCGCGTCGGCGGCCGATGCGCGCTTGGCGTCTTCCTCGGCCACCACCAGCACGCCGGGATCCAGCTCCGCCAGGTGCCGGCAGATCACCGCCTGGGCCCGGTGGTCGGCCTCGGTGACCGGAGAGCCGTCCTGTTTGGTCTCGACCTCGTGGGCGCGGCCGTAGACCTCGAGCACCTCCCGACCGGCGGCCTCGGCCGCCCGGATGACCCCTTCCAGGAGCTGGCTGGCCACGATCAGCTCGATCCTAGGATCCCGCGCCGCCGCAGCTCGGCCACGATGGCCTCGGCCGCCTCGGCCGGGGAGCGCCGCGTGGTGTCGATGTGGAGCTCGGGCGATTCGGGTCTCTCGTACGGAGAGTCGATGCCGGTGAAGTTCTTGATCTCGCCGCGCCGGGCCCGCGCGTACAGCTGTTTGGGGTCTCGAGCCTCCGCCACCTCGAGCGGGGTGTCCACGAACACCTCGATGAACTCGTCCTCCTCCATCAGCTCCCGGGCCATTCGCCGCTCGGAGGCAAACGGCGAGATGACCGAGGTGATGACGATCAGGCCGGCGTCGACCATCAGCCTCGACACCTCGGCGATGCGCCGGATGTTCTCCACCCGGTCGGCATCGCTGAAGCCGAGGTCCTTGTTGAGACCCTTGCGCACGTTGTCGCCATCGATCAGGTAAGTGTGGCGGTCGAGGCCCTGGAGCTGCTCGGCCACGGCGTTGGCGATCGTCGACTTGCCCGCACCCGATAGGCCGGTCAGCCACACCACACAGGGGAGTTGGGCTTTCTGTTCGGCGTGGGCGGCCTTGTCGATGCTGACCGCCTGCGCGCGGACGCTGCGCGAGCGGTGGAGCTCGAAGTTGAGCATGCCGCCGGCCAGGGTCTGGTTGGTCAACCGGTCGATGAGCACGAATCCACCCATGTCCCGGCTCTGTTCGTACGGGTCGAACGCAATCGGCCGGTCTAGCTCCAGCTCGCACACCCCGATCTCGTTGAGCTCGAGCTGCTCGGCGGCCAGGTGCCGACCCGAATCCACGTCCAGCTTGTACTTCAGGGGGGCGATGGTGGCCATGGCGGCGTTCGTCCCCACTCGCATTACGTAGCTGCGACCTTGGAGCAGGGACTCTTCGGCCATCCACACGATCGTGGCCTCGAACTGCTCACCCACCCCCGGGGGGTCCTCGGCGTCCGCGATCACGTCGCCGCGACTCACATCGATTTCGTCGGCCAGCGTGACGGTCACCGATTGCCCGGCCACCGCCCCGGCCTGCTCGCCCTCGTAGGTCACGATCTTGTCCACCGTGCTCTGGTTCCCCGACGGCAGCACCAC
Source organism: Solirubrobacteraceae bacterium (assembly GCA_035532195.1). Taxonomy (GTDB): domain Bacteria; phylum Actinomycetota; class Thermoleophilia; order Solirubrobacterales; family Solirubrobacteraceae; genus Palsa-465. The sequence goes on along the minus strand of DATKRM010000082.1, from coordinate 766 downwards.
CACCCGCTGCCCGGGCTGGACCCGTCCGCCGGCCAGCAGCCCGGAGAACCCGCGGAAGTTCGCGTCCGGGCGGTTGACCCACTGGACCGGCAGGCGCAGGGGAGCGGTCTGGAGCCGGTCCTCGTCGATCTCGACCGTCTCGAGGTACTCGAGCAGCGTCGGCCCCTGGTACCAGGGCGTGCGCGGGCTGCGTTCGACCACGTTGTCGCCCCGCAGCGCCGACACCGGGATGCAGGTGACCTCGGGGAGCCCCGCCTGACGGGCGAACGCCTGGTAGTCAAGCTCGATTTCCGAGAACCGATCCGCCGAGTAGTCGACCAGGTCGAGCTTGTTCACCGCCAGCGCCACGTGCCGCAGGTCGAGCAGCCGCACCAGGTAGCTGTGGCGGCGGGTCTGCGTCAGGACCCCGTGGCTAGCGTCGACCAGCAGCACCGCGCAATCGGCCGACGATGCGCCGGTGACCATGTTGCGCGTGTACTGCTCGTGCCCCGGGGTGTCGGCGATGATGAACTTGCGCCGCTCGGTCTGGAAGTAGCGGTAGGCCACGTCGATGGTGATGCCCTGCTCGCGCTCGGCCGCCAGGCCGTCCAGCAGCAGGGCGAAGTCCAGCTCGCCGCCTGAGCCCGAGTACTGCGATTCGGCCTCCAGCGCTTCCAGCTGATCCTCGAGCAGGAGCCCCGACTCGTACAGCAGGCGGCCGATCAGCGTGCTCTTTCCGTCATCCACGCTGCCGCAGGTGATGAACTGCAGCAGCTGCTTTCGCTCG
>DATKRM010000081.1:0-13119 GCA_035532195.1 Solirubrobacteraceae bacterium | reverse complement strand
CGATCAACGGTGTGGCTGGGCAACGGTTTCCTGCCGGATCTCCGAGTGAGGTGTTCATCCCGCAGCTTCGGTACCCGCACGGGTACCGCGTGAGCGTCACCGGCGCTGACATCGCCTCCCAGCCGACGGCCGGACGGTTGGTGCTGTGCAGCCAAGCTGGAGCGAGCAACGTGACGGTCAGCGTCACTCCCGACGCCACTAGCACGACCGAGCTACCCGACTCGCCGGGCCAGGATGTGAGTTGTCCCGCTCCCGGCGGCGCCGCGACCTCGATCGCCACCAGCGGCGGCCCAGCAGACGGAGGCGCCGTGACCGTGTCGCGCGGCGGCGGATCCGTCACCGCCCCGGGCACCGGGAGCGTGGGGCTGCCTGGCACGGGCCGGTGCCTGGCCGCGCGCCACATCCACATCCGCCTGCACCTGGCGCGCGGCGCCCGACTCCTCGGCCTCAGCGCCCGCATCAACGGTCAGCGTCGCCCCGTGCACGCTGACCGGGCCGGGCGCATCACGATTCCCATCCGGGCCGGAACTCCGCGCCGGATCAACCTGCATCTGGCCATCCGGGTCCGGACCCGCCGCGGGATCCGCACGCTCTACCTCAACCGCCGCTACACAGCCTGCTAGGCCGGGCGCCGTCCGTGGGCCAGGTAGGTGGTCTGCGACCGGAATGTGGTGGCGGGGTCCTCCAGCAGTCGCCGGGCTTCGTCGATCTCCTCATGGCCGGATCCCAGGGCGAGCATCCGGTCGCGCAGCCGTTCCACGGTCAAAGACAGGATGCGCGCGATCAGCGAGTCACCCGGTCCCTCGCTCGCCACCGGTTCGGAGTACACGTCAACCAGACCGGCTGCCCGAAGGTCGCCGGCCAGACGCGCGCCATAGCTGGGATCCCATCCACCGCTGATGAGCGCGTCCAGGAACACCGATCGCGTGCGCTCCCAGGTGGGACTGCTGGGCGATACGCCGACCGTGCTGAAATCGGGATCCATCGCCGCGACCCAGGCACCGGGACGCACTGACCGCGAAAGGCGCGTCAGCGCGCGCACCCGCGAGGGCAGGTGCATGAGCAACAGCCGCGCGTAGGCCAGGTCGAAGGCGTCTTGCGGCAGTGGGCCGCCAAGCACGTCGAACCGGCGCACCTCGATGCGCTCATCCGCGAGGTCATCGAGCAGGCTCGTGTCGATGTCGACGGCCAGAACCGTCCCGGTGCTGCCGACTCGCTCGGCCAGAAGCCGGGCCAATGAGCCCCCGCCTGCCCCGGCGTCTAGACAGCGCCAGCCCTCCCCCACGCCCATCAGGTCGAGTTGACGGACACTGAGCGGGTCGTGGAACTCCTGGATGAGCTTCAAGCGCGACCGCTCGAGCTCCGGCGCACCGTCCTGTGAAAGTAGGTACGTCACCGGCTCACCGCGGAACCGAGCAGCGGCGCGAACTTCTGCACCGGAGTTGACCTATGGGCATCAACCCCAGCGGCAAAGTTCGCGGGGCACGGCGCGCGTTGGCGGGCCGCACCCCGCGCGGTCACTTCAGTTCGACGCCGGCGCCGGCTTCCTCGAGCTCGGCCTTGAGCTTGTCGGCCTCCTCGCGCTCCAGCCCTTCCTTGACCGGCTTGGGCGCCTCATCGACCAGCGCCTTGGCCTCCTTGAGGCCCAGGCCGGTGGCCGCGCGGACGACCTTGATCACCTGGATCTTCTTGTCGCCAGGTCCGGTCAGGATCACGTCGACGGTGCTCGACTCCTCTTCGGCCGCGCCGTCAGCGGCTCCCGCGGCTGCCGCCGGCGCTGCCGCGGCAACCGCCGCAGCGGAGACGCCGAACGCCTCCTCAAGCGCCTTGATGCGCTCAGAGAGCTCGAGCACCGAGATGCTTTTGAGCTCGTCGATCCATTGTTCTGTCGTGGCCATTAGTCCTCCTTAGATGCCTCCGCCTCGGCTTCGGAGGCGTCTTGTTCAGGTTCTTTTTCAGCTTGTGTTTCTGCGGGCGCGTCCTCCGACTCTGCAGCAGGCTCGGCAGCCGCCTCGGGCTCGGCGGCGGGCTCCGCGTCGGCAGCCGGTTCGGCCCCGGCCTCTGGCTCAGCGGCGGAGGACGCGTCCGCGTCCGAGGCAATCGCGTCCGCAGCCGCGGCCTCCCCATCGGTCTCGGAAGGCGTTGTTGCCTCGGACGGGGATGCGTCCGCAGCCGGCGCCTCGGACGAGGATGGCGCCTCGCCAGACACCAAGCCCTGCTCCGCGATCTGCCCCAGCTGGACGGCCAGACCCGAGATCAGCGCGTTCAGCGTTCGCACCAACCCGCTCAGCGGCGCGGCGATCGTGCCCACGAGCTGGGCGTGGAGCACCTCGCGGGCGGGCAGGCGCGCCAGCGACTTGAGTTCGTCGGCGCTCAGCGTCGCGCCGTCCAGCAGGCCGCCCTTGAACTGGAGCGTGTCCAGCGCCCGGGCGGTGTCGTTCAGCGCCTTGGCGGCGACGGCGGCGTCGCCGGCCACGAAGGCCAGCGCGGTCGGACCGTCCAGCAGCGACTTCAGCGCCTCGACGCCGGCGGCGTCGGAGGCCCGCTCGGTCAGTGAGTTCTTGACGATCCGAAAGCGGGTGTCCGCATCACGCAGCTTGGCCCGCAGGTCCGCCACCTCGGACACCGAGATCCCGCGATAGTCGACGGCGAAGATGGCGTCGGCCGAGCGAATCTGCTCGGCGAGTTCTTCGACTAGGGCTGCTTTCTGATCTCGGTTCATCGATCCACCTGTTCCGGACTTCCGCGCTCATCGCGCCGCCGGAGGTCTCCGGTAGAGAAGCTTCGGGCCTCAGTCTACGCGGCCGCGGGCTCCTCGACGATGTCGCGGGTCCGCGAGGGGTCAACCTTGATTCCCGGCCCCATCGTGGTGGTCAGCGTCACGGAGCGGAGGTAGCGCCCCTTGGCCGCCGAGGGCTTGGCCCGGACCAGCTCGTCGATTACCGCCGCGTAGTTCTCCAGCAGGGCCCGCGCTTCGAAGTCCCGCTTGCCAATCACCAGATGGACGATGGCGTTGCGGTCGGTGCGGTACTCCACTTTGCCCGACTTGGACTCGCCGACGGCCTTGGCCACGTCCATGGTGACCGTGCCGACCTTGGGGTTGGGCATCTTGCCCGCCGGGCCGAGGATGCGGCCCAGCCGGCCCACCACCGGCATCAGGTCAGGCGTGGCGATGGCCACGTCAAAGTCGTCGAAGCCATCCTGGATCTTCTGGGCCAGATCCTCGGCGCCGACCACGTCGGCGCCAGCCTCCTCGGCCTCCCGCGCCTTGTCGCCCTGGGCGAACACGGCGATCTTGACGTCCTTGCCCAACCCGTTGGGCAGGGCGATGGTGCCGCGCAGCTGCTCGTCGGCGTGCCGGACGTTCAGGCCGGTGCGCACATGGATCTCGACCGACTCGTTGAACTTGACGTGCGAGAGCTCCTTGGTCAGTGAGATGGCCTCGGCCGGCTCATACTCCCGCTCCCGGTCGATCTGCTTCAGCGCGTCCTCGTGGGCTTTTCCGTGTTGGCTCATGGCTAGATCACGTCCACTCCCATCGAACGCGCGGTGCCGGCGATGATCTTGGCCGCGGCGTCGACGTCGTTGGCATTGAGGTCCTTCATCTTGCGCTCGGCGATCTGGCGGAGCTGATTCTGGGTGATCTGCCCCACCTTCTCCCGGTGGGGCTCGCCGGATCCCTTCTCCAAGGACAGGGCCTGCTTGATCAGTATCGCGGCGGGAGGGCTCTTGGTCTCGAAGGTGAACGACCGGTCCTCGTAGACGGTGATGACGACGGGGATCACCGTCCCCGCGTCGGACTGCGTCTGGGCGTTGAACGCCTTGACGAACTCCATGATGTTCACGCCGTGCTGACCCAGGGCCGGACCCACGGGCGGCGCCGGCGAGGCCGAGCCGGCCGGCGCCTGGAGCTTGATCTGAGTGAGGACTTTCTTGGCCATTACCCGCGCGTAGAGACTAGATCTTCTTGACCTGATCGAACCCGACCTCGACCGGGGTCTCCCGACCGAAGATCGACACCAGCACCTTGAGCCGCTGGGCGTCCTCGTTGACTTCGGAGATCTCGCCGGAGAAGTCCGACAGCGGCCCGGAGATGACCTTGACCGACTCGCCGATCGAGAACTGGGCCCGGCTCCGCGGACGCACCTCCTGCTCCCGGTGGAGCAGGCGGTTGACCTCGTCCTGGGTCAGTGGCACCGGCTCGTTGGACGCGCCGACGAACCCGGTCACGCCCGGCGTCCCCTTGACCAGGCTCCAGGAATCCTCGTTGAGATCCATGTTGACCAGCACGTAGCCCGGCATCGTGCGCTTCTCGACCGTGACCTTCTGGTTGTCCTTCATCTCGGACACGGACTCGGTGGGCACGACGATCTGCCGCACCGCGCGCGCCTGGTTCAGCGAGACCACGCGGTGCTCAAGGTTCTGCTTGACCTTGTTTTCGTGCCCTGAATAGGTATTGACGACGTACCAGCGAAACATGTGAATGCTGACTGTAGGAGCCGGCTACTTGAGGATGAAGTCCATCAGCTTCGACGCGAGCCCGTCCGCTGCTGCCAGATACAGGCCGGCGACGATGACGAAGCCAATGACGACGCCGGTGGCCTGCACCACCTGGCGACGATCTGGCCACTGTACTCGTTGGAGCTCGCGCCAGCTTCCCTGGAGAAACCCGATCAGGCGCCCGTGGGCTCGGGGTGGGCGGTGCTCGACCACGGCGGCGTGACGGGCCGGACCCACTTCCTCGCCGAGCTGAGCTTCTGCCTTCAGTTCTTCCCGGTCGGCGAAATCTTCCTCCGCCTCGAAGTCCTGGGCCGCCTCGCGCTCTTCTTCGGCCTCGAGCTCCTCCTCGGTTATGGGCTCCTCATCGGCCTTGAGCTCGGGGCGGCCGACCGCCAGCTGCGCCTCGGCCAGCTCTACGTCGGGCGCTGCGTGCTCGATCGGATCCGGCGCCGCCTCCTCGAGGTCGGCCGCAGCCAGTCGCGCCCGGCTCCCACTGGGGGCCGGCTGGCGACGAGCCCGTCGCTCCTTTGCGCGTTTGCGGTTGCGCGCCATGCCAGCCTCGGATCAGCTCAGCGCGTCTCGCGGTGAGCCCTGTGGCAGCGACACCAGCGGCAGTATTTGCGCAGCTCGATCCGCTCAGGGTTGTTGCGCTTGCTCTTGTTGGTCTGGTAGTTCCGGCGCTTGCACTCCTCGCAGGCGAGGGTGACAGCGATCCGGACATCTCCGCGGGCCATCTCGATGCTTCCCGTTCGGCGTGGTCAGAACTCGGGCGACCCGGATGCGGGCGCGGCCAATTACGCCGCCTGGCGCCGACTTCGAGTGTAGCTATTCCACCAGCTCAGCGGGCAGCAGCTCAGTGTCCACGAACCGATCGCCGCGGAGCAGGCGGACCATCAGCGCACGGCCGATGGAGGCGTCGTTCATCAGCTTCTGGACGTCATCGGCTCGCTCCACCGGTCGGCCCCCGATCTCCACCAGCAGGTCCTCGGGCCGCAGCCCGGCCCGCTGGGCCGGGCTGTCCGGCGCCACCTCGACCACCTCCAGGCCGGCCGTCCGGCCCAGGGAAGCCCGGGCGTGGGGCGGAAGCGGCCTGGGGCCTCCGGCAATCCCGATGTAGGCCCGGCGGACGCGGCCGTCGCGCATCAGAGCGCCGATGATCTGGCGCGTGGCGGTGTTGATCGGGACGGCCAGTCCCAGCCCCACGCCGGCCACGGCGGTGTTGATCCCCACCACCCGGCCCTGGCTGTCCACCAGCGCCCCGCCCGAGTTGCCGGGGTTGAGCGCGGCGTCGGTCTGGATCACGTTGTCGATGAAGCGGACCATGCGCCCGGAGCTGGCGGGCAGTGAGCGGCCGAGCGCCGACACGACGCCGGCGGTCACCGATCCGGCAAACCCGTGCGGGTTGCCGATGGCCACCACGAGCTGTCCCACCCGCAGCGCTTCAGCGTCGCCCAGCTCGGCCGGCGCCAGGTCGTCCCCATCCACACGCAGCACGGCCAGATCGGACAACCGGTCCAGCCCGACCACCTGGAAGTTGAGCTCGCGCCCGTCCACGAACGCCGCCCGGCCCGGCCGGCCGCTGCCCCCACCCCGGTTCGAGCTGACCACATGGGCCGAAGTGAGCAGGAAGCCGTCCGGGGTCAGCGCCACGCCGCTTCCGGCGCCGGCAGGGACCGTGCCTCCGCGGCTTCGCCGGAGGATCCGCAGGTTGGCCACCGAGGGCGCCAGGCACTCGGCCACGTTGACCACGACCTGGGAGTAGGCATCGAGCGCCTCGGCCTCGGCGGCATCAGGGATTCGCGCCTCAGTCAGACTCACGACCGATCCTCCTCACCCAGGCCCACGCTTACCGTCTGCTGATCGGTCCCGCGGACGATGTCGAGCTCCAGGCCGTCGGCCTGACTCGCCCCGTCGAGTGCCTCGTACAGGGTGTCCAGCCGCTCGGTGGGCTGGCCCTGTGCGGACACGATCAGGTCACCGCGCTGCAGGCCGGCCCGGTCGGCGGCGCTGCCGCGCTCGACCGCCCGGATCAGCAGGCCCTCGCGCTCGGGCAGGCCCACGGCCCCGCGCAGCCGGCGGGCCACTCGGGGCGGAGCCAGCGCCACGCCCAGGCGCACCGACTTGGGCTGCTCGCCTCGGGCGATCGCGTCGACACGCTGGCTGAGCGCCGGCCCGGCGGGCACGGCCAGGATCAGTCCCGGGTCCACCCGGACGGTGTTGATCCCCAGCAGCAGACCGGAGGCGTCGACCAACGGGCCGCCCGAGGATCCTCGGGGCAGCGGCGCGGTGTGCTCGATCGCGCCGGCGATCCGCCGCCCGCGGCGCCCCCGGAAGCTCCGGGTGGTGCTCGACACGAACCCCAGGGTTACCCGGAGCCCGCGGCCCCCGGGATTGGCCAGCGCAAACACGGCGCGGCCGAGGGGCACGTCGCTCTCCGGCGACTCCCAGCGCACGGGGGTGATGTCCCCGGTCTCGACGGCGATCAGGGCCACGTCCAGGTCCGGGTCGGACCCGGCCACCGAGCCGGCCTCACGCCGGTCGTCGGAGAACGCCACCGTGGCCTCCTCGTGGCGCAGGTTGTGGGCGCTGGTCAGCACGAGGCCCGGGCGCACGACTACGCCGGAGCCGCCGCGCCAGCCGCGCCCGATTCCCACCACGGCGGGACCGGTCTGGTCGGCCGCGGCCTGGATCGATGCCTCAAGTTCAGTAATGACAGACATGCAATACGCCTCTCCGATTGTGCCTTGCAACTTGCAAGTGACTATCCTAGCAACATGAGTCCGTCTACGATCCACACCGTGGAGAGCTCCCATCCTGGGGCCAATGACACCCCCGCGAACGCGCTGGCCGAGGCGGCGGCCGCGGTGGGTGACCGCTGGACGCTGCTGGTCATCGCCGCCCTGCTGGACGGCCCGCGCCGGTTCGGCGAGCTCCAGGAGGAGGTCCGGGGCATCGCGCCCAACGTGCTCACGCAGCGCTTGCGCGCGCTGGAGCGCGACGGGTTGGTCGCGGCTCGCCCGTACTCCGAGCGGCCGGCACGCTTCGGTTACGAGCTGACTTCGGCCGGCCGCGAACTGTCCGGCGTGCTGCGTTTGTTGGCCGGTTGGGGCGCCCGCCACGCCGGCGGCACCGCGCCCCGTCACGCCGTCTGCGGCACCCCGATGGAGGCTCGTTGGTGGTGCCCCACCTGCGAGCAGCCGGTCGACGAAGACCAGGGAGAAGAGCTTCACTTCGCCTGAGCCGGAAGAATGCGCGCATGGTGCGCCTCGCCGGCCTGGTGATCTCGATCGGGCTCGTCGACTCGCTGAACCCGACGACCATCGCCCCAGCGCTGTTCCTGGCCTCGGAGAAGCGGCCCCGGGCCCGGGTGATCGAGTTCACGCTCGGGGTGTTTGCCGTCTACCTGGTCGGCGGCGCGCTGATCGCGCTCGGGCCCGGCCAGCTGCTGCGCTCGCTCATACCCCACCCCCACCGCACGGTCCGCCAGGTGGGCGAGATCGTGGCCGGAGTGCTGCTGATCACCGCCGCGGGGTTGCTGTGGCTCGGGCGCAAGCGCCTGGTCGATCGAGGCCTGCCCAAGGTCGATCCCGAACGCCGCTCGAGCGCCATGCTCGGCGCCACCATCACCGCGGTCGAGCTCCCGACCGCGTTTCCCTACTTCGCGGCGATCGCGGCCATCGTCGGCTCGGGGTTCGACGTCGTCCGCCAGCTCGGATACCTGATCCTGTTCAACGTGTGCTTCGTGCTCCCGTTGCTGGGCATCGTGGTCACGCTGACCCTGGCCCCGGGCAGTTCAGAGCAGCTGCTGGGACGGGCTCGCGGGTTCCTGGAGCGGCGCTGGCCCCACGTGCTGTCCATCCTGGTGCTGGTGGTGGGGATCGCCGCCGTGCTCCTCGGCGCCACGGGCTTCGCCGCCAACACCACCACCTCGTCCGGGCGCTTCTTCCAGCGTTTCCGCCGGATCCTGCGCCTGCACCCCTAGGGCGACGAAGCCTCGCGGCCGTCGGTCCGGGCCCGCGCCACCATGCGCTTCATCCCGGCCAGCCAACGCTCGTTGTCTGAGGCCTTGAACGTCATGTACTTGGAGAGCTGGGGGTGGGAGAAGATGAGGAGGCGCTCGGCGCGGATCCCGTCCACGACGGCCTCAGCCACGTCCTCGGGCTCCAGCAGCTCATCCTGCATGAGCGCCGCCGACCCGACCTTGTCCTCCAGCGCCAGCTCGAGCATCGGCGTGCGCACGCCCAGCGGACACAGGCAGGAGACCTTGATCCCCGCGTGGGCGTAGTTGATGTTCAGCCACTCGGCAACGGCCACGGCGGCGTGCTTGGTCACCGAGTAGACCAGCGCGCCGACCTGGGTCAGGATGCCGGCCGCGGATGCGGTGCTCAGCAGGTAGCCGTCGCCTCGCTCGATCATCTCCGGCAGCAGCGCCCGGGCCGCCCACACGTGGGCCATCACGTTGACCCGCCACGCCTGATCCCACACCTCGTCGGAGGCCTCGGGGGGACCACCATCGGGACCGGGGATGCCCGCGTTGGAGAAGAACACGTCCACCGGACCGCCGACCTCGCGCGCGCGAGTCACCAGCGCCTCGATCTCGGCCGGCTGACCTACGTCGGTCTGTACCGCCGTGCCACCCACCTGTTCTGCCACCGCCTGGACGTTGTCCAGGTTGAGGTCGGCCAGCACCAGCGAGCGGGGACTCTCCGCCGCGAACCGCCGGGCCAGCGCGGCGCCGATCCCGCTTCCCGCGCCGGTGATCACCACGTTGCGGTCGGTCAGCTCCATGACCTGGCCACCCTAAAGGAATACGATCCGTGACGCTGCCCAATTAAGGAGAGAACACGTGGACTTCGAGTACTCAGACCGCTGCAAAGAGCTTCGGGAACGTCTCCTCTCGTTCATGAACGAGTACATCAACCCCAATGAGAGCGTCTACGAGGAGCAGCTGGCCGAGCTTGGCGATCCGCACGGCCATCCGCCGATCATGGAGGAGCTCAAGGAGCACGCCCGCGAGCAGGGGCTGTGGAACATGTTCCTGCCCCACGAGGCGCCGGACGGCACCGGCGGCCTGAGCAACCTCGACTATGCGCCGCTGGCCGAGATCATGGGCCGCAGCCACATCGCCTCCGAGGCCACCAACTGCGCGGCGCCGGACACCGGCAACATGGAGGTGCTGACCCTGTTCGGCAGCCCGGAGCAGAAAGACCGCTGGCTGCTGCCGCTGCTGGAAGGCGAGATCCGCTCGGCGTTCATCATGACCGAGCCTGAGGTGGCCTCATCCGACGCCACCAACATCCAGCTGCGGATCGAACGCGACGGCGACGTCTATGTGCTCAACGGGCGCAAGTGGTGGTCCTCCGGGGCGATGCGCGACCGCTGCAAGATCATGATCGTGATGGGCAAGACCGATCCCGACGGGGCGGGCGGAAGCCAATTCAAACAGCAGTCGATGATCCTGGTGGAGCCCGACACGCCTGGGGTGAAGATCCTGCGCAACCTGCGGGTGTTCGGCTACGTGGACCAGGAGAGCCACGCCGAGATCCTGTTCGAGAACGTACGGGTGCCCGCGTCCAACCTGATCGCCAACGAGGGCGACGGCTTCCTGATCGCCCAGGCCCGGTTGGGGCCGGGCCGGATTCACCACTGCATGCGGACCATCGGGGCGGCCGAGCGGGCGCTCGAGCTGATGTGCGAGCGCGCCGTGTCCCGGGTCACGTTCGGCCAGCCGCTGTCCGAGCGGGCGAACATCCAGGACTGGATCGCCGAGTCGCGGATCGAGATCAACATGGCCCGGCTGCTGACGCTCAACGCGGCCTGGCTGATGGACACGGTGGGCAACAAGCACGCCCGGACCGAGATCGCGGCGATCAAAGTGGCGGCGCCCACGGCGGCGCTCAAGGTGATCGACCGGGCGATCCAGGTCCACGGCGGCGCAGGCGTGTCCGACGACTTCCCGCTGGCCAACATGTACGCCCACCTGCGCACGCTGCGCTTCGCCGACGGTCCGGACGAGGTGCACAAGCGGACGATCGCCCGGCAGGAGCTGCGCAAGCTGAAGGAGGAGGTTCCCGCACCGGCTTAGGCGGGCAACCTCGAGGTGTGGAGCGAGCCCACGGCCAGCAGGCGCGCCGCTACCGGTTGGGCCGTGAGGAGGCCGCGGGTCCCGGGCTGGGGCGCGTGGTGGCCGGGCAGCTGGCCAACGCGGTCGAGTGGCTGACCGCCGACGACGCCGCCGCGGGCGACGCCGTACACGATGCCCGCAAGGCGCTCAAGCGAAGCCGGGCCGCGCTGCGGCTGGGCCGGGACCTCGTGGGCGACGAGCGCTACCGCCGGGAGAACGCCGCGCTGCGGGACGCGGGTCGGGATCTGTCCGAGCTCCGCGACGCCCAGGTCCTGCTCGAGACGCTGGATGAGCTGGCGCCGCCGGCCAGCTTCCCCCGGTTGCGCCAGGCGCTGGCCGCCCAAGCCGGATCCGACCAGAACAACGGCCGGGCCGGGACGGAGATCAAGGCCGTGGTACCGCAGCTCGAGCAGGCGCGCGATCGCGTGGAGAGCTGGGCGCTGCCCGAGGAGGGCCGGCCCGGGCAGCTGGCCCCGGGCTTTGAGCGGATCTACCGTCGCGGCCGCCGGGCGCTCCGGGACGCCCGCCGTGACCCCAGCGTGGAGAACCTGCACGAGCTGCGCAAGCGCAGCAAGGACCTGTGGTACGCCGCGCAGCTGCTGCGAGACGCCAACCCCAAACACGCCCAGGCGCTGGCCCGGCGAGCTCACGAGCTGTCGGACCTGCTGGGCTCAGACCACGACCTGGCGATCCTGGGCCAGCGCGCAGGCGGCGATTCCGGTCTACTGACGGCGCCCGAGCGAAAGCGCCTGGAGGAGCTGATCGCGTCCCGGCGTAAGGGCCTGCGCGGTCAGGCCATGGACTCCGCGGGTCGGCTCTACCGGCACAAGCCCGGCAAGCTAATCCGGCGTTTGGCGCTTACCTGACGTCAGTGCCCCTCCGGTCGGCTGCTAGCGTCCCGGCTGGGCGCATGTCGCTGACCGACGCCGATCTCAGCTTCGTCCGGGACCTTCCGCTCACCCAACAGGCCATCGCCTTCGCCCGCGAGCGCCACGGCGAGCAGCGGCGGGACGCGGACGGAGCACCGTTCCTGGTCCATCCCCTGGAGGTGGCCGCGCTGCTCGAGCGCTCCGGCTACCCCGATCACGTGGTGGCCTCAGCGGTCCTGCACGACGTGCTCGAGGACACCAACGTCGAGCGGGGGGAGCTGAAGCGGCGGTTTGGCCCCGAGGTCTGCCACCTCGTGGACGCGGTCAGCGACGACGTGTCGATCGAGGACGAGGAGGCCCGCAAGGCCGACGCGCGCGAGCGGGTTCGCGCCGCGGACCGCGACGCGGCCGCTGTGTTCGCCGCCGACAAGATCAGCAAGGTGCGGGAGCTGCGCATGCTCCTGGCCAATGGCAAGATCGAGCCTGTCCGGGCCGAGACCAAGCTCCGGCGCTACCGACTGGCGCTGGACATGCTGGAGGACGTGATCCCCGGCAGCCGGCTGGTGGAGATCCTGCGCTTCGAGCTCGAAAGCCTGGAGTCGCTGCCGCCGAGCGCCGGCGATCAGCCTGACTGACCCCCGAGCGACCGACGGTCAGCCTCGGTCTGCGGCGCATCGACCAGCGACCGCGGGTACAGGTGCTCCTTGAGCACGACATTGAGCTGCGCGCCCAGGAGCGTGACGATCGACTGCAGGTAGAACCACCACAGGATCGTGATCACCGTGGCGAACGACCCGTAGGTCGATTGGGCGCTCTTCAGGTGACGGGCGATGATGAACGCCGACAGCTGCTGGAGCACGAAGAACACCACGCCGGAGAGCACGGCCCCGGGCAGTACGTCGCGGGTGGTGACGTCGCGGTCGGTGAGCATCCTGAACGCGGCCACGAACAGGCCCACGTCCAGGGCGATCGACAGGATCCAGCCTCCGATCCGCCCGCCCACCGCCAGGTGGATGTCCTGCGAGGAGCTGGTGATGAAGCCCGAGATCAGCGTGGTCAGCACCAAGCCGACCCCGATCGTGGCCAGCACCTTGAGGCTGCGGAGCACCTGCTTGACCATCCCCGGTCGGGCCTGCCGAGGAATCTCCCACACCGAGTTGAACGCGGTCTGGACGGTTCGCACCACGCCGACCCCGCTCCACAACGCGGTGAGCCCACCCACCACCACGGCCCACCACGCGCCCTTGAGGCCCTGGATCTTCTGGGGGTCAAGCAGCGGGAACATCTGGGCCACGTGAGTGAGCACGTTGGTCTTGTCGCTGGCCGGCAGGACCCAACCCAGCACGCTGACCAGCACCAAGAACAGCGGGAAGATCGAGAAGAACGCCCAGAACGCGATCATCGCGGCCAGGCTGGTCGAGTTGTCCTCGGAGAACTTCTTGAATGTGGCCAGGGCGATGCTGGCGGGCCTGGCGCGCTTCTGCGCGGCGTCGGCCTTCTTCAGAATGCTCACACCGGGATTGTTACCCGGTGTGGGCACCACTTCAAAAGTGCCCGGCCACCGCGGCGGCCGAGCCGGCTGGATACCATGAGCCGCCGGTGAGCCGGGAAGCCTGGTCGGCATTG
>DATKRM010000080.1:0-5680 GCA_035532195.1 Solirubrobacteraceae bacterium | reverse complement strand
TCCTTGAGGTGTTCCGGCAGGTAGTCGAGGTGCCGGACCAGGCACACGGTCTTGACGAACTCGTGCGGATACGCCGGGGTGACGGGCTTAGGTTCGAGCCAGCATTCGACGTCGGCGAACCCCGCGTTCTCCAGGCGCTGGCTTGTCTCGTCGGGCCCGGCGTAGTTCCAGGGGCCGACCCAGTCGGCGAAGTGGGAAGCGAACGGCTCCTCCTGGGCGATGTCGTCAGAGAGCCGGCGCATGCGGTCGATGTTGGCCTTGCCGCCGCACTGGGCGACCAGGCGCCCGCCGGGCTTGAGCGCTGCCGCCAGGGCGGCGAATAGGGCGTCGTGGTCCTTGATCCAATGGAAGGTGGCGTTGGAGAAGACGACGTCCACCGGCTCGGGCAGTTTCAGCTTCGTCAGCTCCTGCTCGAGGATCGTGGCGGCGTCTCCCATCGCAGCGCGGGCGTGGGCCACCATCGACGGAGCCTGGTCCACTCCGTATACCCGGCCCCGCGGCACGCGCTCGATCAGTTCCTTGGTCACCTGGCCGGAGCCGCAGCCGGCGTCGAGCACCACCTCGTCGCCTTGCAGCGGCAAGCGCTCGAGCTGCTCGAGCGCCCACACGAGCTGGACGTCGCCGGATACGCGATCGTAGGTGGCCGCGTCCCAGTCCTGAGAGGCCGTCATGTCAGCGCCGTGGTCACCGGACCGGCGCGCTGGCGGTCCCGCTCGTAGGCGGCGATCGCGTCTTCCTGGCCCAGGGTCAGGCCGATGTCGTCGAGCCCGTTTAGTAGCCGATTCTTGGTCTCAGGGTCGATGTCGAAATGGGCGGAGCCTCCGTCCCACCGGACCTCCTGGACTTGCAGATCCACCTGGGCGTGTCTCGCCTGGGCGATGGCCGCGCAGTCCTCAGGTGCCAGCTCCACCGGCAGCAGCCCGATCTTGGTGCAGTTGGAACGGAAGATGTCGGCGAAGCTCGGGGCCACGATGGCCTGGAAGCCATAGTCCTCCAGCGCCCACGGAGCGTGCTCGCGACTCGAGCCGCAGCCGAAGTTCCGGCCGGCGACCAGGATCGGATTCGGCGGCAGCTCCCATCCCGGCTCCTGGGCCCAGTCGTAGAACAGAAACTCTCCGAACCCGGTGCGCTCGATCCGCTTGAGGAACTGCTTGGGGATGATCTGGTCGGTATCGACGTCGTCGCGGTTCAGCACGCTGACCCCGCCGGTGATGGTCTCGATCGCCTTCATGAGTCCCACCCCCTGATGTCGACGAAGTGACCCTCGATGGCCGCGGCCGCGGCCATCTGCGGAGAGACCAGATGCGAGCGCGCGCCTCTGCCCTGCCGGCCCTCGAAGTTGCGGTTTGACGTCGACGCCACGCGCTCGCCGGGCGCGGCAATGTCGGGGTTCATGCCCAGGCACATCGAGCAGCCGGCGCCGCGCCAGTCGAACCCGGCCCGCTTGAACACCTCATCGAGGCCTTCGCGCTCGGCCTGGATCTTCACCTGCTGGGAGCCGGGCACCACCATCGCGTAGACGTCGCTGGACACCTTCCGCCCGTCCACCACCTGGGCGGCCACGCGAAGGTCGCCGATCCGTGAGTTCGTGCACGAGCCGATGAACACCCGGTCGAGCTTGATCTCCTGCACGGGCACCCCGGGCTCCAGGCCCATGTACTCGAGCGCTCGCTCGTCCTGCTCTGAGGCGGGCTGGGGGACCGGGTCGGTGACCGCAACCACCATGCCCGGGTTGGTGCCCCAGGTGACCATGGGGCTGATGGCCGCTGCGTCAACGGTGATCTCCCGGTCGAAGACGGCGCCGTCCTCGGTCTTGAGATCCCCCCACTCGTCCGGAACCGCCCGGGGAGCGGCGGCCCGGCCGATCACCCACTCGAACGTGGTCTCGTCGGGCGCGATCATCCCCGCCCGGCCTCCTCCCTCGATGGTCATGTTGCACACGGTCATCCGACCCTCCATGCTCAGCGACTCGATCGCGGCCCCGGCGTACTCCACCACGTGGCCCGCGGCGCCGGACACGCCCATCTGGCCGATCGTGGCCAGGATCAGGTCCTTGGCCGTGACGCCGTAGCCCAGGTCGCCGTTGTAGCTGATCCGCATGGACTTGGGCTTTGACTGCACCAGGCACTGGGTGGCCAGCACGTGCTCGACCTCGCTGGTCCCGATCCCGAAGGCCAGCGCCCCGAAGGCCCCGTGGGTGGCAGTGTGCGAGTCGCCGCACACGATCGTCATGCCGGGCTGGGTCACACCCATCTCGGGGCCGATCACGTGGACGATGCCCTGGTGCTCGGAGCCCAGCGAGTACACGGGTATCCCGAATTGCTCACAGTTCTGCTCGAGCTTCTCAACCTGCTGGCGCGACAGCGTGTCTTTGATGCGCTGCGCGACCGGCGTTCCGTCGGTGGGCACGTTGTGGTCGGCGGTGGCCAGTGTGCGGTCAGGACGGCGAACCGGGCGGCCGGCCAGACGCAGACTCTCGAACGCCTGCGGGCTGGTGACCTCGTGCACCAGGTGCAGGTCGATGTACAGAAGATTGGATCCCGCCCCCCCCACCTCGTGGGTCTCCCAGATCTTGTCGAACAGGCTCTTGGGCATTGTCAGCTCCTCCGCAGCCCGGCGCTGAGCACGGCCAGCAGCACGGCCGCGTCGGGTCCAGGGTTCTCGAAGTGGTGGGGCAGGTCGGCGTCGAAGGTCACACAGTCGCCATCGTGGAGTTCGTGACGCTGGCCATCAACGATTAGCAGCACAGTTCCCGACTGGACGAGTGCGGTCTCCCGGCTGCCCGGCTCGTGCATCGGCGGGTCGCCAGGGCCGCCGGTGACGGCCCCGGCTGCCAGGGTGTGCTTTGACAGCTCGGCCCGCTGACCGGGCAGCGGCGGAGTGAGGATCTCGTAGCGGTGGCCGCTGCGGCTAGCTGGCCCCTTGCGCCGCTCGGGCCGGCGAACCACTGCCACCGCCCCATCCTCGTCCAGGCGCAGCAGCTGGGACAGGCGGAGCTCCAGGCCGGCCGCGATCCGTTCGGCCACCTGGAGCGTCGGGCTGGTCTCCCCCCGCTCCACCTGAGAGAGCATCGGGGCGCTGACGCCGCTGCGCTCGGACAAGTCGCGGAGCGACAGGTCCATGGCCTCGCGCAAGGCGCGTACCCGCGACCCCAAGGTATCGGCGAACGTCTCTACGACGGCCATGCCGCGTACGCTATCACATACGCGCGTATGTGTTACTAGTCGCGGAGTGAGCGTCCTAGCGGCCAGGCGCTCGGCTGATATGCCGCTCGGCTCTCCGCGGGATGGCGCCTTGTCGGCCGTTCGTGGGGGCGTAGGTCGCGAGGGACCCGGCCCCAAGATCCCCCGGCGCAGCGCGCATCTTGGTCCTCCCCGCCGCTAGCCTCAACCGATGCCCAACCGCCCAGACGTCCTGGTGCTCGGCGGCGGTGGAGTTCTCGGCGAGGCGTGGATGATGGGCGTCCTGTCCGGTTACGAGGACGCCACCGGCGTCGACCTCCGGCGCTGCGAGTACTTCGTCGGCACCTCGGCCGGGTCGATGGTGGCCGCCCATCTGGTGGCCGGTCGCTCGCCGCGACGGCCCAAGGAGGTGCCCGACGGCCGGCGCCCAGCCTCGGCGGAAGCTCAACGCCGCCTAGGCGGCGCCGGGGTCAGAGCCGCCCGCCGGAGCGGCGACTGGGCTCTGGCCACCGCGGCCACATTTGCCCCCCTGGCCTTGGGCCTGCTGACACCAGGCGGCGCACTGGTGCGAGCCGCCATGCTCCGCCGACTGCCCCGCCCGACCGAGACGCTGGAAGGTCTGCGCCGGCACATCGAGTCGCTGGGCGCGCGGTTCGATGGCCGTCTGCGGGTCGCCGCGGTGGACCGCGACAGCGGCCGGCGAACGGTGTTCGGCAGCCCGCGCGCCCCGGGCGCCAGCGTCGCCGAGGCCGTGGAGGCCTCGTGCACCGTCCCCTGGCTGTTCGCTCCGGTAGCCATCAACGGGCGCGAGTACGTCGACGGTGGCGTGTGGAGCCCGACGAACCTGGACGCGGCGCCGGCCGGCCGCGGCAGTCACGTGCTGTGTCTCAACCCCACTGCGAGTCTGATGGGCCGCGCCGACGTGATCGGCGTGTTCCGCCGCGTCTCACGGGTGGCGGCCGGCGCGGAGGCGTTGGCGCTGCGGCGGCGTGGGGCCACCGTCCGGGTCGTGGGCCCGGACCGGGGTTCCGCCCAAACCATGGGCGTCAACCTGATGGACCGCTCGCGAGCCCAGAAGACGCTCAGCGCCGGGTACCAGCAGGGGCTCGAACTCGGGTGACGCAATCGTGACGCCGCCGATCCACCGGCAGCGGCAGGTCGGCCACGATCGCGGTCTCCAGGTAGTCGTTCTCGAGTGGACTGCCTGACCCCGGCGCCAGCGCGCCACCGGTGGCTCGCAAAGCCGCTCGCGGTCCGTCCGCTGTCACCCACGGAGCAATGGCCAGGAACCGGGGCTGATTGCCGGCATAGCGCGCCAGGTCGGCGCGATCTTCGGAGGGCAGGAACGCTCGATCGCCGATGTAGTGGCAACCGCGCCCGCGCAGGCCGCGCTGGGTGATCGCCGTCTGCCCGTCGAACACCAGGTCGGCCAGATTGCCCACCATCATCGCGGTGACGTTGTAGGCGAAGTGCACGGTGGGCTCCGAAACGGTCCGGTAGGTCGAGAGCATCCAGGACAGGGGTTGCCACTGCTCGGCGGGATCGGCGTCGGTCCCGGTCCAGCGGCCTGAGTTGGCCTCGTCCTGGATGACCAGGTTGGCGCCCAGCTTGTCGAGGCAGCGCATGTAGTAGGTGCTGGTGTCCGAGCAGGGGTCGGTGCCCGGCGGCGGAGTGGCCCACTGGAACGCCGGCAGGCTGGTGGCGAAGCCGATCCGGGCTCCGGTGCCGGGCAGCCGGAAGGGGCGCACATTGGCCACGGCGTCGGGGCCGGTGGCGGGGCCGGGTGCGAACCCGATCCCCTGCTCGAGCGGGGTCAGCGGCACCTTGCGGTTGGACGCCACCACGTTGCGCAGCGGCGGCGGCCCGGTCCTCCGGACGAGCTTTGGGCCCCACATGAACACCTGGTTGTAGACCTGGGGCGCGGTGGCCACGTACACCGACCTGGGCGCCGGGTAGTCGGGGTCGTGAAACAGCGCTATGTCGCCGGGGTCGGTTGACTCGCGGAACGGCGTCTGGTCGTTCGCGGCGATCAGGTACACGTGGTAACGCAGGGCCAAGTCGGAGAACGTCTGCATGAAGCCCCGAACCAGCGTGTCCGTGGCGCCAACCCAGGCGGAGGTCAGTCCCGGAAGCGACCCGAACCGCGTCTGGTAAGCAGCCACCTGAGGTGCGTAGGCAGCGGTGATCGCGCTCAGTGCCGCCAGCGTGGCGCAGGGGGCGGGCTGGTTCTCGCAGCTCGGACCGCCCTTGGCGCCGAGGTAGCCGCGGGCCACCGCCCCGCGTGATCCGGTGCCCAGCGTCATCACTCCGGCGTCCTCGTTGAACACCACGACGTTCGGCCGGCCGCGGGCCAGATGCGGCAGCACGTACTCGCGGATCAGGCACTCGATCTTGGTCCGGAAGCTGGCGTAGGTGACCACGTTGGCCACCTCCTGCTTGAACTGCATGGCGAAGATCCGCGGGGCGCGCGGCCGAGGGTCAAGCGCCAGGATCGCCGG
>DATKRM010000079.1:0-2554 GCA_035532195.1 Solirubrobacteraceae bacterium | reverse complement strand
CCGTAGGCCCATCGGAGGGCCGTTGCTGCAGGAACGGGCCTGATGGCGGGCCGGATACACGTAGCGCCGTGAGGTGCAGTGGGCGGTGAAGCGCAGCGCGTGGTCGATGACCCCGAGCTTCGCCTCGTCGTAGCGGGCGAGGCCGGGAAGGATGGGGAGCCCGGCGGCATCGGCGGAGGTCCAGCCCGCGGGGCGAAGGTGGTTCGAGTTCAGGTTGAAGATGGCCCCCGAACCGGCGGTCCACGAGAGGCCGCCGTTGTGGGGGAAGGCCGAGAACAGCTCGTAGAGCTTGCAGGTGTCGCGGTTGACCACGATCACGTGGCGGTCTCCGCTCGAGCTGGGGCCGCCTTCGATCGGGACGTTCCGCGGAAGCGGGTAGGGGCCCGGGTCCGATTGGTCGGCGTAGCCGAAATGCACATGCACCCGCCGTGTGTTCTTGCCGACCACGGCGAACGGGATCCCGTTCGGCGCGCCGTTGTATCTGGTGCCGAAGTCGGGATGAACTGACGTGTTCAGGCCGATGCTGGCGATCATCGGGGCCGAGTCCTTGGCTACCGGCAGGCGGTCCACCCGCTGATTCCAGGCGTTGTTCGGCGGGAAGATCTGGCACTTCGGAGCGCCGGGGAGCGGGTGGGCCGAACCCACCGACGTGGCCAGGAGCGCCACCACCGCGGCCAGGGGACCCGTAAGCCAGGCGGTCCTCCGCATCAGGCCACGACTTGCAGCGCCGCGGGCTGGATCCCGAAGCTGACCTGGTCGAACTGGCCGATGTAGTCGCCGTCGACCTGCAGGGGCAGAGGGCGCTCGTCACGGGACCGGATCTCCACCTCGGAGACGCCGGAGCACGCGCTGACCTGGCGATGTGAGGACACCTCGGCCCGCCGGGACAGGGCCCGCCAGGCCAAGGTCGGGATGTCGGCCAGATTGGCCCGCCGGAGCACAGCCGCCGACAAGTCGCCGCTGTGCAGCGTGGCGCCCTCACCGACGTCGATCCGGCGCGTGCCGAAGTACGTGTAGGGGGCCGCGTTCTGCACGAACGCGCTTATGCCCTCCAGGCGCTGCCCGGCCATCGAGGCCTCGAGCTGAGGCGGCCGGCGCAAGTAGTGGCGGTTGAATAGCCGCAGCGTGATCATCGTGTAGTAGTACTCCCCGAAGCGGGCCTTCAGTTGGGGATGGGCGTCCACCTGCTCCACCACGCTGGCGTCGAGCCCCAGGCCGGCCGAGAACAGAAAGCGGCGCTCGCCGGCTGTGCCGAGATCCACCGCGCGAGTGGTCCAGCGGTCGGCCATCTGCAGCAGGTGCTCAGTGGCGTCCACCACGTCGTGGGGGATGCCGAGGATGCGGCAGAACACGTTGGTCCGGCCGCCGGGTAGACACCCCAGCGCGGTGGCGGAACCGGCCAGGCCGTTGGCCGCCTCGTTCAGGGTTCCGTCGCCGCCGAACGCCACCACTGCGTCGTAGCCCTCGCGCGCGGCCTGCCGTCCCAGCTCAGTGGCGTGGCCCTGCTTCTGGGTGTCGACCGCCTCCACGTCGTAGCTGCCCCGGAGCGCGTAGACGACCAGGTTCTTCAGCCGATCGGACACCGTGGTGGCGTAGGGGTTGACGATGACCAGCATCCGCTTGCGCGGTGCTGTCTGGCTGATGCCGAGCGCGGCTTCCAACCGCTCGACGGGATCCGTGCTGACGGCGGACATAGCCCAGGCTGCAAACACCGCCAGACCCTAGTCGTTACGTGTTACTAGCGTGCCGGGACCGTGGGGGCTATACTCCCGGGCACATAGCAGTACGCATCCAGAGGGGTGGAGGGATATGGCCCTATGAAACCCCGGCAACCTCCCGTAAGGGAACGGTGCCAATTCCATTCAGGCTCCAACTACAAAGGCCTGGGAGATGTGGAAAGGGCGGTTTCAGGACCTCCGACCACAGACCCCGGCGGAGGTTTTTTCATATATGCCGCCAGAGTCGCTTCGCTGTAAAGAATGTAAGACCGACTACCCGCTTGACGCGAGTTACGTGTGCGACCGCTGCTTTGGACCGCTGGAGGTCGCCTACGCGGACCGGACGGGAGTGGATCCCGCCGGGCTGCGCCGGCGCATCCAGGCCGGACCACACTCGCTGTGGCGCTACAGCGACTTCCTGCCCGTGCAACCGCCCTGCCGGGGGCACCTGCCGGCCGGGCTGACGCCCCTGATCCGGGTGGACCGGCTGGCCGAGGCCTTGGGCCTAGAGGAAGTTTGGATCAAGAACGACGCGGCCAATCCCACCCACTCGTTCAAGGATCGGGTGGTTTCGGTGGCTCTGGCCCGGGCCCGCGAGCTCGGTTTCCAGACCATCGCCTGCGCCTCGACCGGCAACCTGGCCAACGCGGTGGCCGCGCACGCCGCCGCCGCCGGCCTGGAGTCCTACGTGTTCGTTCCGGCCAACCTTGAGGAGCAGAAGCTCATTGCCACGGGGGTGTACGGCACCAACCTGGTGGCGGTGGACGGCAACTACGACCAGGTCAACCGTCTGTGCACGGAGCTCTCAGGCGAGAACGACTGGGCGTTCGTGAACA
>DATKRM010000078.1:0-13311 GCA_035532195.1 Solirubrobacteraceae bacterium | reverse complement strand
GCCCACCTGCGCCTGGCGTGAGGCCGCCACCTCGGCCTGCTGCTCGGCCCGCGCTCGTTCATAGATCCGGGCCCGCAGCACGCGCATCGCCCGCTCCCGGTTTTGTAGCTGCGACTTCTCGTCCTGCATGGACACCACGATCCCACTCGGCTTGTGGGTGATCCGGACCGCCGAGTCGGTGGTGTTGACCGACTGGCCTCCCGGCCCCGAGCTGCGGTACACGTCGATCTGGAGGTCGCTGGGGTCGATCTCGACCTCCACGTCCTCGGCCTCGGGCAGAACGGCCACGGTGGCGGTCGAGGTGTGGATCCTGCCCTGGGACTCGGTCTCGGGCACCCGCTGCACCCGGTGGGTGCCGCCCTCGAATTTGAACACCGAGTACGCGCCGTCGCCCTTCACCGCGAACGTATAGGTCCCGTCGCCGATGGCCAGGGGCTCGACCGTGAACCCGCGGCGCTCGGCGTAGCGGGTGAGCATCCGGAACAGATCCCCCGCCCACAAACCGGCTTCGTCGCCGCCCGTGCCGGGACGGATCTCCACGATCACGCTCTTGTCGTCGTTGGGATCGCGCTCCACCATGGCCAGGCGGATCTCCTCCTCGAGCGTGTCCAGGCGCTCACGCGATGTATCGAGCAGCGCCCGCATCTCGGAATCGTCACCGTCCTCCGCCAGTAGCTCTCGAGCCGCCTCCAGGTCGTCGTGAGCCCCGCGGTACTCCTCGGCCAGCTTGGCCGCGGGTTCGAGCTCGGAGTACGCCTGGCTGGCCGTGCGGAAGCGCTCGCGATCCCCAATGACGGCAGGGTCCGACAGCTCCTGCTGGAGCTCGGAAAAACGCGACTCGATCTGGGAGACGAGCTCGTCGATCATGAGACCGAGTCTAGGAGCGTGCTACGCGGGGACCGGCTCGCGCGCAGGAGCCGGAGCCGGTATCAGCTCGTACTCGGACGGGTCGAGCGTGCGCAGCCGCTCACCGTACTCGCGCATGTAGCCAGGCCAGTTGGCCACGATCCGGCCCTGCCGGTCGCGGTACCACGAATCACAGGCTGTCCAGGCCGTGCCGTTGAACCGGGCCTGCACCGCGCGGTCCGAGGCTGCCTCCACCTCCGGCCGGACCTCGATCGCGGCGGCCTGACGGCTCCGGACCAGCTCCAGGGCCTGGCGGATGTACGCCGCCTGAGCTTCCTCGTAGAAGATGATCGACCCGCCCGAGGTGTTGGTGTTGGGTCCGTACATGATGAATAGGGAAGGAAAGCTCGGCACCGCGATCCCCAGATGCGCGTGGGGCCCGTCCGACCAGGCCTCACGCAGGCTGAGGCCGTCCTGGCCGGTGATCTCCATGGGGAACATGAACTCGGTGGTGCGAAAGCCGGTGGCGTAGATCAGGCAGTCGATCTCCCGCTCGCGGCCGTCGGTGGTGACGATTCCCGTGGGGCTCAGGCGGCTGATCGGGTCGGTGATCAGCTCGACGTTGGTCCGCAGCAGCGTGGGCAGGTACTCCGAGTGGAACAGGATCCGCTTGCAGCCAAACTGGAAGTCGGGCCAGGCCTTGCGCCGCACCTCGGGGTCTTTCAGCTGGGAACGCATGAACAGCGTCGAGTTGAGCCGCCCGATCTGACCCCAGGTCCGCGGGTGCCGGATCATCACGGTGAGCGACTCGGCGTAGTAGTAGATGTACTTGCGACGGAGCGCCTGCAGGCCCGGCACCAACCCGATCAGCGCCTTGATCCACCCTGGGTACTGGCGGTTGCGCCGGGGCAGGAACCAGTTGCCCGTGCGCTGGAACACATCCAGCTGCGCGGCCTGCTCGGCCACCTGGGGGATGAACTGGATGGCGCTGGCGCCCGTGCCGATGACGGCGACCCGTTTGCCCCGCAGGTCGTAGTCGTGGTCCCAGCGGGACGAGTGGAAGCTGTGCCCCTGGAACTCCTCGGCGCCCTCCAGTCGAGGCATGGCGGGCTGATGCAGCTGGCCGGTGGCCACGATCAGCGCCTCGGCCTGCCACTGCCTCCCGTCCTCGGCCGAGATCGTCCACTGGCACGCGTCCTCGTCCCAGCTGCACGCCGTGACGTTGGCGTTGGGCACGACCAGCCGGTCGACAGTGTGCTCGCGGGCCACTGCCTGCAGGTACTCCAGGATCTCGTCCTGCGGCGAGCACAGCCGCGACCAGTCCCGGCGCTGAGCGAACGAGAACGAGTACAGATGGCTCGGCACGTCGCAGGTGCAGCCCGGGTAGGTGTTGTAGCGCCAGGTACCCCCCAGCCCGTCCGCCCGCTCCAGGATCGTGATGTCCGAGAAGCCGTGGCGCTGGAGCTCGATGGCCATTCCGATGCCACCCACGCCGGCCCCGACGATCACCACCCTCTCCTGACGGCTCATCGCGGTAAGCCTACGCGACTACTTCCAGTCCCACGAGATCCCCGGCCGTCGCCGCGCGCTGGCCCTCCGCATCCAACACGCTCTTCAACGCGGCGATGGCCACCGCCAGCTGGTCCAGGTCGGGTTCCCGGGTGGTGAGCTTCTGGAGCTGCAGGCCGGGGTACATGATCACCCTGACCCAGCCCCGGCGCCGGTTGCGGCCGGCCCACTTGATCAACTCGAACGACAGCCCGGCGATCAGCGGTACCCCCGCGATCCGGGTGAGGACCAGGATCCACCAGGCCGGCAACCCCACCGGTGCGAACACGAAGATGGCCACGATCATCACCACCAGCAGGAAGCTGGTGCCGCACCGGGGGTGCAGCCGCGAGTACAGCGTCGCCCGCTCGGGGACCAGCTCGTCCTCGGCCTCGTAGCAGGAGATCACCTTGTGCTCGGCGCCGTGGTACTGGAACACGCGTCGGAGGTCGGGAATCCGGGACAGCAACACCAGGTAACCGAGGAAGATGGATGTGCGGACGACGCCCTCCACGACCCAGAACAGCAGCGAGGAGCCGAGCTGGTGCTTGATCAGGCTGGTCAACCCGACCGGCACCACGAAGAACAGGCCGATGGCGAACACCAGCGCCACCACCACGGTTCCCACCCAGGTTCGGTTGGAGATTTCTGTCTGGGCTTCGCCCTCGGGCAGCTGCGCGTTGGCCGAGATGCCCAGCGCCCGTAACCCGATGGACAGCGACTCGACCAGCGCCACCACGCCGCGGATCACCGGCCAGCGGTAGATCCGGTGGCGCCCCAGCCACGACTGAAGTCCGAACGCGGAGACCGCGATCTCGCCCAGCGATCCGTCGTCACTCGGCTTGCGCACCGCCACCGCCCACCGCCCCACGCCGCGCATCATCACGCCCTCGAGCACCGCCTGGCCCCCCACCGGCGCGTCGCGGGTGGCGACCAGCCTGCCTTGGCGGTCCACGGAGGCGTCGAGGGTCGCGAGCCGGCCGGTCTGAACGTCCGGACCGTTCACGGAGACGCCCCCTGCGCTCACGTCCTCAGCGGCTATGCGCTGGTGCTGGGCTCGCGAGACGCGCGGCGTCCCTTGGCCACGCGGCGCTGGAAGCGCTCGACCCGGCCCCCGGTGTCCACCAGCTTCTGCTTGCCGGTGTAGAAGGGGTGGCAGGCCGCGCAGATCTCCACGTGGATATCCGGCTTGGTCGACCGCGTCGTGAACTCGTTGCCGCAGGTGCAGCGCACGTGAGCTTCGACGTATTCGGGATGAATCTGAGTCTTCACCAGATCAAGTGTAGCCCGCGACCGAGCGGCGGAACTTCGGCCTGCGTGGCTAGTTTACGTAGTGTGAAAAGAATCCTCATCGCCGCGACGCTCGTGCTGGCGGGCGGCTGGACCCCGGCGGCTCAGGCGACCAGCCAGCCCCCGCGGGCCGAGCTCACCCACGACGTCTGTCGCCAGGCTCAGAATCCCAGCCGCCGAGAGATTTCGGTCACCGCGGTCATGCGTCCCCTGCCCGGGACCGAGCACATGGCGATCAAGTTCTCGCTGTCGCGGCAGGCGGCGGGCGCCCGCGCGTTCAGCCCGGTGCGCGGCGGCAACCTCGACAAGTGGGTCACCCCCAAGGACTCGACGCTGGGTCAGCGTGCGGCTGACATCTGGAGGCTGGGCAAGGTGGTCAGCGACCTGGCCGGCCCCGCCGTCTACCGGCTCAAGGTCACATTCCGCTGGACCGATGCCCACCATCGGGTGTTGGGCCGCGCCGTCCGGAACACCCCGGTGTGCCGCGCGGACTGAGCCGATCCACTAGGTCAGCGTGTACAGCGGTCCGTCGCCGCCCTCGGGCGGCGTGAGCCGCCCACCCTTGGCCGTGATGGCGCCGCACTGGACGCAGTTGGTGTAGTTGACGATCACGTCCACCGGGCCCTCTTCCGGGGCATCGTCGGGGATCTCGTACACCCCGGCCGGGCACATCCACAGCCAGGTCTCCGCGATCTCCCGCGGCACCTCGGTGTGCACTCGGATGTGGTTGGGCGCGTCGTCGCGGGTGGCGTTGCCCGAGATGTAGACGCTTGAGAGCTTGTCGAAGATGTACTTGCCGTCGGGCTTGGGGTAGCTCCTGTTCGTGTCGCCGATGAACATCGGCTCGGCATCGTCCCGGTGCCACTCCTGGCGGCCGGGCGGGACCTTGCCCTTCGACATGATCGACGGGCCGGCGAGCAGGCTCCCGACGATGAAGCCCTTCTGGAACGCCTGCCGGGTGTTCCGGACCTGGTAGAGCTCTTTGGCGATCGAGGATTCCTCCACGGCTTCCTCGTAGGCCGACAGCTCGCCCTCGCCCTTCAGGTTCTTGTAGATCGCCTCGGCGGCCAGGATGCCCGACTTAATGCAGTGATGGACGCCCTTGAGGGCCGCCGTGTCGACCATCCCGGCCGAATCGCCGACCAGCAGCGCCCCCGGCATCGAGAGCTTCGGCATCGACCAGTAGCCGCCCCCCGGGAGGGCCTTGGCCCCCCAGGCAACCCGCTCGCCGCCCTCCAGGATCCCCCTGACCAGCGGGTGGGTCTTGAACTCCTGGAGCAGATCGTGCGCGGAGGTCGTGGCATCCCGGTAGTTGAGGTCGACGACGAAGCCGATCGACACGAGGTCGTCGCCCGACTTCTCGTCCTTCATCGGGTAAAGCCAGGTGCCACCGAGCTGCCCATATTTCGGCGACACCTTCAGCGGCCAGGGCTGACTGAAGGTGTGGATCACGCGGTCCAGCGGCTTGGGGACCTTCCAGACCTCCTTGACGCCCAACTCCCAGACCTGCGGCTCTCGGCCGTCGGCCAGGTTGAATTCCTTGATCGCGACGCCGGTCAGGTGCCCCCAGCACCCCTCGCCGAGCACGGTCACCTTGGCCTTGATGTCGGTCCCAGGCTCGAAGTTGCCCAGCGGCTCGCCGTCCTTGCCGCGGCCCTTGTCGCCGGAGCGAACCCCCACGACCTTGCCGTCCTCGACGATCAGCTGCACCGCCGAGGTCTCGGTCAGCACGTACGCGCCGCCTTCCTCAGCCTGCTGCTGCTGGTACCGGGCCAGCGCCGAGACCGAGATGACCTCGTTGCCGTGGTTCTTGAAGTTCGGCACGAACGGGATCGGCACCGGGATCTTCCGCTTGGCGCTGGGTAGGAAGTACACCGACTCCTTGGTGACCTCGCCGAAGGCGAAGCGCTCCTTGCGCCAGTCCTGGCGCGACATCTCGGGGAACAGCTCCTGGAGCGGCCCGGGACGCATGACCGCGCCGGACAGGCTGTGGCCACCGCACGTCTTGGCCTTCTCGATCACCGCCACGGGCACCTCGCCCAGTTGCTCCATCAGCTCAGGGTCGTCGCCCAGCAGCTGGAGCAGCCGGTTGGCGCAGGCCAGGCCGGCGGTACCACCGCCGACGATGGCCACGCCAACCTCGATCAGCTCGTCCTCGGGATCCAACCCCTGCTTGACGAACTCCTTGACCGGGTCAACCGGAGGTGGGAACTCCGAGGGAGCTGGATGCCCGTTCTTCGATGACACGCCGACTCAGCCGGCCTTCTTGGCCTTGATGGCCTCGGTCAGCTTGGGCAGGATCTTGTGCAGATCGCCCACGATGCCCAGGTCCGAGAACTCGAAGATAGGGGCATTCGAGTCCTTGTTGATGGCCACGATGTTCTCCGAGGACTGCATACCCACCTTGTGCTGGATCGCGCCGGAGATACCGGCGGCCAGGTACAGCTTGGGGGACACGGTCTTCCCGGTCTGGCCGATCTGGCCCGCGTAGGGAAACCAGCCGGCGTCCACCACGGCCCGGGTCGCGGCCACTGCGCTATTACCTCCGAACGCCTTGGCCAGTGCCTCGGCCAGTTCGAAGTTCTCGGCCTTGCCGAGACCGCGCCCGCCGGCCACCAGGATGTCCGCGCCCTCGATGTCCACGTCGGCACCACGCTGCTCGCCGCGCTGGATCATCGTGGCCTGGTTCGACCAGTCGGAGTACTGCACGTCGACGTCGACCACCTCGGCCGCGGCGCCGTCGCCCTGACTGATCTCGAACGCGTTGATGCGGCCGATGATGATCCCCTTGTCCCTGTAGCGGGACACGGAGATCTTCGAGTCCTGGAGGATCGGGCGCTCGGCCACGAGCTTGCCGTCCTCGGCGCGCACGGTGATGACCTCCATGGTCACGCCGGCCTGCAACCGGGCGGCCAATCCGGCCCCGATCTCGAAGCCGAGCAGTCCGCCGCCGAACAGCGCGTACTGGTGGCCGCTCTCGTTCATGACCTGAGCCATGGCATCGATCACCGGCTGGGCCAAGCCCTCGGCCCCCTCAGCCCGGAACGCCTTGGTCGCGCCGTAGGCGCCCAGCGACTGGCAGAGCTCGTCGGACAGGCCCTCCTTGGCGCCCAGGACCAGGGCGTGGCACTCGCCGCCGATCTCCGCGGCCCGCGCGGCGCCTTCGGATACAGCGCCCAGCGAGTTCTTGTTGAACTGACCCTCGTAGTGCAGAACGTATGTGAGGACATCTGCCATTTAGATCAGCTTCCTTTCCTCGAGCCAGGCCACGATCTGCTCGACCGTCTCGTTGGTGTCCTCGTCTTCGATGATCTTGCCCGGAGGCTTGGCCTCCGGGTCGTGGAAGTCGCCGCACTGCACGCGCGAGCCTTCCTCACCGACCATCGAGGCCTCGATCCCGACGTCGTCGGCCGACAGGCCCTCCAGCGGCTTCTTGCGCGCGCCCATGATCGCCTTGAGCGAGGGGTAGCGCGGCTCGTTGATGGCGTCGCCGACCGAGATCACGGCCGGCAGCCTCACCTGCACGGTGTCGTAGCCGTACTCGGCCTGGCGCTCACAGCGCAGGGCCTCGCCGTCGATGTCCATCTTGATCACCTGGGTCAGCGACGGCATCTTCAGGTGGTCGGCCACCACGGCGCCGATCGTGTAGCACTCGCCGTCGTCCGACTGCTGACCGAGCAGCACCAGGTCCGGCTGCTCCTTCTCCAGTGCCTTGGACAGCGCGTAGCCGGTGGCGGCCACGTCGGAGCCGGCCAGGGCATCGTCGGTCAGGTGCAGCGAGCGATCGGCGCCCAGCGAGACCGCCTTGTGCAGCGCGCGCACGGCCGACTCCGGGCCCATCGTCACGGCGACGATCTCGTCCACCTGGGCGTCGCCACCTTCGCGGATCTGCATGGCTGCCTCGATGGCATGGGTGTCGTAGGGATTTAGGTTTTTCTCGCCTGAACGGTCCATCCGTCCCGTCGAGGGATCGATGCGCTTCTCGACGGCGGCGTCAGGCACCTCTTTGACCAGGACGCAAATCTTCAACGAATCCTCCTAGTTGGATACGGGCATTCTAACCCGTTGACTGACGAGTCAATCAACGGTTGGGGGAAGGCGTTTCGGCGCGCCGCGCGCGGCCGACCTACCCTCTCGCTCACCGTGTTCGATCTGGTACGCATAGCGTGCTTAATCGATCACGCTCGCTTGCCGACGGCGCCCCGGATGAAGGCGACCGCGTCCTCGGTGGACGTCCCTGGCGTGAACACCTCGGACACCCCCGCGGACTTCAGCTCCGCCACGTCCTCTGACGGGATCGTCCCGCCCACCGTGACCACGACGTCGTCGGCCCCCTGCTCGGCCAGCAGCTGCATGACCCGCGGCACCAGGGTCATGTGTGCCCCGGACAGGATCGACAGACCGACCGCGTCGGCGTCCTCCTGGATCACCGTCTCGACGATTTGCTCCGGGGTCTGGTGGAGCCCCGTGTAGATGACCTCCATCCCGGCGTCCCGCAGCGCGCGGGCGATGATCTTGGCGCCGCGGTCGTGGCCGTCCAAGCCGGGCTTGGCCACGACCACGCGGATCTTCTTCTCACTCGAAGAGGGCATCGATACAAGGAGCCGCGACGTCCGGAGGCCTGCGGCGGCGGCGGGATTCTAGAACGCTGGCGATTCTGAGTAGGTGCCGAACACCCGCTGGAGCGTGGTCACCATCTCACCCTCGGTGGCCTCGGCCCGGGCTGCGTCGAGCAGCAGCGGCATCAGGTTCCGTCCCGGATCGCGTGCTGCGCGCTCCAAAGCCCCGAGCGCGCTGGTGGCCTGCTGGGCGTCCCGCCGCTCACGCACCGCCCGTACCCGGCGGACCTGATCGGCCTCGAACTCGGGGTCGATCCGCAGGATCGGGGTCT
Organism: Solirubrobacteraceae bacterium; assembly: GCA_035532195.1. Classification (GTDB taxonomy): domain Bacteria; phylum Actinomycetota; class Thermoleophilia; order Solirubrobacterales; family Solirubrobacteraceae; genus Palsa-465. The sequence goes on along the minus strand of DATKRM010000078.1, from coordinate 4,736 downwards.
CCTCGTCGTCACCCTCGGTGTAGGCGTTCACGCCCACCAGCTTGCGCGCCCCGGACTCCAGCTCCCGCTGGTAGCGAAACGCGGCATCGGCGATTTCACGCTGCGGATAGCCCATCTTGACCGCCTCGACCATCCCGCCCAGCTCGTCGATCTTGGCGAAGTACTCGTAGGCCTGCTCCTCCATCCGGTCGGTCAGCGCCTCCACGAAATACGAGCCGGCTAGGGGATCGATCGTGTTGGCCACGCCCGTCTCCTCGGCGATGATCTGCTGGGTCCGCAGCGCCACCCGGACCGCCCGCTCAGTGGGCAGAGCCAGGGCCTCGTCAAAGCTGTTGGTGTGCAGCGACTGGGTTCCTCCCAGCACGCCGGCGAGCGCTTCGACCGCAGTGCGCACGATGTTGTTGAGCGGCTGCTGGGCGGTCAGAGAGACGCCCGCGGTCTGGGTGTGGAACCGCATCAGCAGGGAGCGCTCGTCCCGCGCACCGAACGTGTCGCGTAGCTCCCGGGCCCAGATCCTCCGGGCCGCCCGGTACTTGGCGATCTCCTCGAAGAAGTCGATGTGGGCGTTGAAGAAGAAGGACAGCCGCGGCGCGAAGTCGTCGACATCCAGCCCTCGGGCCACCGCCCGCTCGACGTAGGTCAGGCCATCCTTGAGCGTGAACGCCAGCTCCTGGGCCGCCGTCGATCCGGCCTCCCGGATGTGATAGCCGGAGATCGAGATCGGGTGCCAGCGCGGCATGTGCTGCGCACACCACTCGATCATGTCGGTGACCAGGCGCAGCGCCGGGTCGACGGGGAAGCACCACTCCTTCTGGGCGATGTACTCCTTGAGGATGTCGGTCTGGATCGTGCCCGCCAGCTGCTCCGGCCCAATCCCCTGGCGCTCGGCGGCCACCACGTAGAACGCGAGCATGATCGCGGCCGGGGCGTTGATGGTCATCGACACGCTGACCTGGTCCAGCGGGATGCCGGCGAACAGCGTCTCCATGTCCTCGAGCGTGTCGATGGCCACCCCCTCGCGGCCGACCTCGCCTTCAGACCGCGGGTGGTCGGAGTCGTGCCCCATCAGCGAGGGCATGTCGAACGCGGTCGACAGCCCGGTCTGGCCGTGGTCCCGCAGGTAGCGGAACCGCGCGTTGGTCTCGGCCGCGCTGCCGAAGCCCGCGAACTGGCGCATCGTCCACAGCCGGCCGCGGTACATCGACGGGTAGACCCCGCGGGTGAAGGGATGTTCACCGGGGAGGCCGATCGCCTCGTCGATATCAGCCGGGAGATCGCGCTCGGTGTACAGCGGCTTGATCGGCTCGCCGGAGATCGTCGAGAAGGGTGCGTCGCGCTCGGGTTCGGCCGCGAAACGCTCCCGCTCCCAGCGTTCCAGATCGCTCTGCCGCGGCGTGGTGGCCATGGGCGAAGTCTAGGGCCGCCGGGGGCGTTGACCGGGCGGCCGAGCCCGGCTACCGATCCCTTGACGGGATCAGCTTCTACGCGGGATAACCGAGCGCAGCCTGCTGCCACGGATCTGCTTGCGCACCACCGTGCTGACCGTGCCGCCCACCGCCGCCGCGCCCACCAGCGCGGCCAGCGTCTTGAGCCGTCGGCTCAGCCGGTCGATCCGCAGCACCTCCCAGCCCTCTTGGCGGGCCACCCGCAACAGGTCACGATCGGGGTTGACCACCACCGCGTGGCCGACCCGGCGGAGCATGGGCAGGTCGGAGGCCGAGTCCGAGTAGCCATAGGAGGCCGACAGGTCGATCCCCTCCCGGTCGGCCAGCTGCTCGATGGCGCGGGCCTTGTCCTCCCCGTAAACGAACAGGCCACTCGGCTCCCCGGTGTACACGCCGTCGGACACCTTGGAGAACTGCGAGCCGATCCCCCCGTCTAGGACCAGCACGTCGGCCAGCAGCTCGGCCAGCTCCTGGGAGGCCGCGGTGGCGATGTACGCCGGCCGGCCCGCCTCCTGGTGGTCGTGGGCGATCGCCAGCACCTGCGGGTAAACCCGCGGCAGCACTCCCGCCAGCACGGGCGCGCCCAGCCGCTGGAGATCGCGCACGCGCACTCCGGCTAGAGACTCAGAGATGCGGTTGCGCAGCGCGTGGGTGTCCTCGTCGGTGGCCCCGCGCAAGCGAAAGCGCAGGTTGGCCCAGGCGTCCGCCACCAGACGCCGGCGGCTCATCAGCCCGGCCCGATACGCGGCGCGCCCGAACTGGAAGGCCGAGGAGCCCTCCATCAGAGTGCGATCGAGGTCGAAGAAGGCTGCGGCGCGCGCGGCGCTAGCCGCCATTCACTTCGACGATCACCGCATCGCCCTGGCCACCGCCCGAGCAGATCGCCGCGCAACCCAGACCACCGCCGCGCCGACGTAGCTCCAGCACCAGCGAGCCGAGGATGCGAGCGCCTGAGGCGCCGATCGGGTGGCCCAGAGCCACCGCGCCGCCGTTGACGTTCACCTTCTCGTCGTCGATCCCCAGCGCCCGGATGGAGTTGAGCGTGACCGACGCGAACGCCTCGTTGATCTCCCACAGGTCGATCTGATCAGCGCTCAGACCCGCCTTCTCCAGCGCCTGCCGCGCCGCCTTGGCCGGCGTCCGGGCCAGATACGCGAACTCGTCAGCCACCTGGGCACTGGCCACGATCGTGGCCAGGACGCTCTTGCCGTTGCGCTTGGCCCACTCGTCGGAGGCCAAAACTAGAGCCCCGCCACCGTCGTTGACGCCGGGTGAGTTGCCCGCGGTGTGCGAGCCGTCCTTGAGGAAGATCGGGGGCAGCTTGGACAGCGCCTCGAGCGTCGTGTCGCGCCGCGGCGCCTCGTCGACCTCGACCACCGTGTCGCCCTTCTTGCCCTTGATGGTCACGGCGACGATCTCCTCCGGCAGGCGACCCGCATCGGTGGCCTCGATCGCCCGCTCGTGCGAGCGCAGGGACCAGCGGTCCATATCGGGTCGCGTGAGCTCGAGCTCCTGGGCCACTTCGCTGGCCTCCTGGGCCATGTGCTTGCCGCTGAACGGGTTGGTCAGCCCGTCGTTGATCATCGCGTCGATCGCCTTGCCGTCGCCCATGCGGAAGCCGAACCGGGCCTCCTTGAGCAGGTACGGGGCGTTGGACATCGACTCCATGCCGCCGCCCACGCCGACCTCCAAGTCACCGGCCCGGATCGCGGTGTCCAGCAGGCAGGCCGAGCGGATTCCCGAGGCGCAGACCTTGTTGATCGTCTCCGAGGAGACCTCCTTGGGGATTCCGGCCTTGATCTGGGCCTGGCGGGAGGGAATCTGGCCCTGCCCGGCCTGGAGCACCTGGCCCATGATCACGTGCTGCACCTCCTCGGGGGCTACTTCGGCCCGCTCCAGGGCGGCGCCGATCGCGGTGCCGCCCAGCTGAGTGGCGTCAAGCGAGGACAGGCCGCCACCCAGCTTGCCAATCGGCGTGCGGGCAGAGGACAGGATCACGGTCTTGGGCATCGGTTTGAAACTCCGGTGTCGGGGGCGTGGGTCAATCGTAGTCGTTGCCGGACCGTCGGCCCCTGCCCGAGACGGTCGGCGGTCAGCCCTGCAGAGTGACTGTCTGAGCCGGCGGGGTCTGACCGGTGGACAGTCGCCAGGTGGCGCTGGCGCCCAGCCGGTGGCCGCGAGCCGCCCGCACCAGCCCGGCGCAGCTCGAGGTCAGCTTCAGCGCCACGGTCGACCGTACGTTGGCGGCCAGGCTGAACCGCTGCGAGGCGCAGTGCACCGTCTTCACCCGCCTGCCCACGCGGCCCCGCGTATCCAGGCTGACGCTGCCAGAGCAACTTAGCGTGCTGGCGCATTGGAGCGCCATCGACACCGCGCCCCGCTTCACAGCCAGCCGGCTACTCGTCAGGTTGAGCGTTCCCCGGGTCGTCGTGAAGGTCCGATCCTGCCCCACGCTGGCGTGGGCCCAGTCCGGATTTCCGGAGGAGTTGTAGGGAATGGCCACCAGGAGGTAGTGGTAGTGGGTTCCCGCCTGAAGACCCCCCAGCGGGGCGGCGACCAGCACCGAGTCGCTGCCTGGCTTGATCGTCCCCGCCTGAGACTGTTGCCCGTACTTGGTCGTCGTTCCGTAGGCGAACTCCCAGACCGTGGTCTCGCTCTGCGGGTTCACGTATCCGTAGGCCGTGGCCGAGGACATCCCCGGGCCCACCTCGCCGGTATAGGCCACGGCGGCCTGGGCGGGCGCGGCGGCAATTCCCAGGCCGAAGGCTGCGACGACGCCGGGAAGCCCGATGCGCATCCCCCTCAAGATCCCCATTGGCGGCGATGGTAGCGAGCGCACCACACGGCGACTGCAGTTCTAGATGCGGATGATCCCGAGGAACTGGCGCATCAGGCCGAGCCGGCCCTCGATCCGAACCCGCCGGCCGGCCACCATCCCCAGCGCGTTCCAGCCTCGGCGGTTGATCGGGTTGGGCAGCCCTCCGACCATCGGCGCCACCAGGAGGCCGACCAGATCCGGCAGCGCTCCGCTGACCCGCAGATCCGGCGCGAGGACCGGGCCGTCCTCCACCAGCACACGTTGCTCGCCGAAGCGGATCCGCACCGGCGGGTACTGGTCAGCCAGATTGAGCTCGATGACGGCCCGGAGCTGGCTGGCTGGCACCGGCCGCCGCTGGACGCCGCGATCGACGATCGCCATGATCGCGGGGGCAAGTCCGCCGCGCTGGTGCTCGCCTAGCTCGACCTTGGGGGGGTGGTGGGACATCCAGGGCGATCGTACGGCCCGGGGCC
>DATKRM010000077.1:0-8908 GCA_035532195.1 Solirubrobacteraceae bacterium | reverse complement strand
CTGGTCGGCTTCGGCGACACGTTCACCGCGCGCGGCTCGTCCCTGAACGACACCATCGCGTCGCTGCCCGATCTGTTTGCCCACCTGACTCCGGTGGCCCGGTACCTGTCCGATCCCAACACCCAGCTGACCCGGCTGTTCAGCTCGCTGAACGGGTTCTTCGGGACGATCTCGCCGGTGGCCCAGGTCAACCTGGCCCTGTTCCGCGACCAGGCCACGACCTTTCAGGCGATCGCGTCTGACCCCACGGCCCTGCAGGAGACGATCCGTCAGTCGCCGCCCACGCTGGATGTGGGCACCAACTCGCTGGCCGCGCAGCAGCCGTTCCTGGTCGATCTGAAGACGTTCTCCGACAACCTGAACCCGGCCACGCTGGCGCTCAAGCAGGCGCTGCCCAACGTGAATCCGGCGCTCGAGGCGGGGATCCAGGTGCTGCCGCGCACCCCGGGGTTGAACGTAAAGCTCCAGAACGTGCTCAAGGCGCTGCAGTCGCTGGCTCAGGCTCCGGGGACCAACATGGCGCTCAACGGCCTGACCCAGACCGTGAACATCCTCCAACCGATGCTCCGCTACCTGGGCCCGTTCGTCACGGTGTGCAACGCCTGGAACTACACGTGGACCAACTTCGGCGACCTGGTGTCCGAGCCGACGAACTTCGGTACCGCGCAGCGGGCGTTACTCAACTCGGCCAACCACCAGGCCAACAACATGGGCAACGCGGGCTCGACCGCGCCGGCCAACGGCTATCAGCTCGGCGACCCGCCGCCGGCCAGCGACGCCGAGTACTACCACGGCGGCGCCTACTTCCCGGCCATCAACCCCGACGGCACGGCCGACTGCGAGGTCGGCCAGCGCGGCTACCAGCTCAGGCAGAACACATACGACCCCCAGCACCGGCCGCAGGTAAACGACGCATACACGCCCGGGTCACAGGGCACCACCTGGGCCGGCCGCCCGAAGGTCCCGGCCGGTGAGACGTTCAGCCGCACGGCCCAGGGCGGCCCGCAGCTGCCCCCGTATCCTGGCAACCAGTGACGCCTGACAGCTTCACCCTGGGCGGCGACCTGGAGGTTCACCGCCTGGGCTACGGCGCCATGCGCATCACGGGCGAGGGGATCTGGGGTGAGCCCGAGGACCCGACGGCCGCGCGCGAGCTGCTGCGACACGTGGTCGACGCCGGCGTAGACCTGATCGATACCGCCGACTCCTACGGCCCTCAGGTGTCCGAGAACCTGATCGCCGAAGCCCTGTATCCCTACCCGGAGGACCTGGTCATCGCCACCAAGGGTGGACTCGAGCGCCCCGGGCCGGGACGCTGGACCGCCAACTGCCGGCCCGAGCGGCTCAAGCGCTGCTGCGAGGACTCCCTGCGCCGGCTGCGGCTCGAGCGGATCGAGCTCTACCAGCTGCACACGGTGGATCCCCAGGTTCCGATCGAGGACTCCGTGGGGGCCCTGGCCGAGCTCCAAGCCGAGGGGAAGGTCCGCCACGTTGGACTCTGCAACGTCGGGCGCGGCGACCTCGAGCGCGCCCAGGCGATCGTCCCGATCGTCTCGGTCCAGAACCGCTACAACGTGGGCGATCGCCAGTCCGAGCAGGTGCTCGAGACCTGTCAGGAGGCTGGCCTGGCGTTCCTGCCTTGGTTCCCTCTGGGCAGCGGCGACCTCGCCCGGCCCGGGGGCCTGCTCGACCAGATCGCGCACGCCTGCGGCGCCACCCCGGGACAGGTGGCCCTGGCCTGGCTGCTCCGCCACTCACCGGTCACGCTGCCCATCCCTGGCACCAGCTCGATCGCCCACTTCGACGAAAACCTGGCCGCAACCGAGCTCGAGCTCTCAGCCGACGAGCTGGGCCAGCTGGACGAGCTCGGCTCAGCTCACTGACTCGGCGGCGCAGGCGGACAATCGCCGCTGGCCGGGAACGGCTGGCGCATGATCGGCTGCCCGGTCTGCGGCTCGGCGTAGTGCAGGCACTGCAGGTTGTCCGGGTTGGCAATCGGAAACTCAAGCCAGGCCGGATTCGGATTGACGACCTGGCCGGTCGACAGGAAGGTGCCGAGTTGCTGCTCACCTGAGCTCCGCCCAGCCAGCGTTGGATCAGCCAGCCAGCCGTGGGGGTCGGAGCTGTAGGTCGGCGTCTTGTCGTTGCGGTAGTAGACCACCCGGTCGAACAGCCGGCCGGCTCGATACAGGTTTCCCGCCGTCGGGTTCGGGACCGTGCCGTCTCCGTACGCGGTCTGGAACAGGACGTTCTTGGGGTCGTGCGCCCAGGCCGGATCCGGTCTGAGCCGGATTCGCGGCGCGAACGTCTCCGGGCTGCCCGCGCGGTTGTACCAGTTGGTTTCGGCGAGCAGCTCTTGCAGCGCCTCCGCCCCAGGATGGCTGATCACGGTTGGCGGGTCGAGGCGCAGCGGGAGGTCCTCGGTGAACCCGTTGGCCCCCGGGCCGCCGTTGAGGAAGCTGGGACGGCTGCGCTTGAGGGTGGCGGCGAGGTCGCCGCGGAACGACGACAGCCTGGCGATGTCGGCGATCGGACCGCCCGGCACGTTCATCAGCGCCTGGTGAAACAGCGGATCGGTGCCGGTCAGCATCGTCCCGTAGATCCCGCCAAAGCTCAGTCCGTAGTACATGATCCGGGAGGGGATGACCAGGTTGGTGCCGACCCCGGGGATGTCCAGACCTGCCTTGAGCGCCCGGCCCAGCGCCATGTTGTCCACCACGGTCTGTACCAGCCCGGACTCCAGGCCGTCCAGCTGCTTGCGTGAGGGCAGCTCGCTGCCACCGGGCTGGAAGTGGCCGGTTGGCCCGACGCCGTCGTTGAGACCGTCGCCGATCACCCCGTCGCCGTCCAGGTCACGCCCGCGTCCATAGCTGAGGAACGTCGTCGGCACGCCGTTGCTCGTCACGGTCGTCGTGCTGCGTGAGCCGAAGCCGTGACCGGAGGGATCGGTGGCCACGGTCAGGATGCCCAGCGACGCGTTGTAGTCGGCCGTGACGAAGATGTCGTAGTCGCTGCGCGTGAATCCCGGTCCGTAGACGGCCGCGGGCCAGGGTGGCGGGTACTGAGCCGGATTCGGCGTAACGATCATCGCCGGGAGGCGGTCGGCGCCGAACGGGCGGGGCGTCTGCTTGGTCGGCACCGGCGGGATCTCGCCGTCGGTATGGCTGTTGCGGGCGCTGTAGGGCTGGTCCTGATGGCCGCTGGGTGAGGCGAACTGATACCGCGGGGAGAGGAAGCTGCCGAATGCGTAGTAGCCGGAGTTGGAGGTGGGCGCAATCAGGTTGGGCACCGCGCTCGGCTGGAAGGCGCCCGCGGCGCTCGGATCAGCCTTTACCTGGTCCGTTCGGGTGATGCCGTTGAGCGGGTCGGCGATCGACGGCGCCACGCTGGCCGCCAGGAACACATCGGGCTTGCCGTTCTGAGTGAACGTGAGCTTGCGAGAATCGGTCGAGCTGGACGCATTGGGAAAGCCCGCCAGCACATACGCGTTATGGGGATCCGAGAGCGGGAGATCCATGGCGCGGCGGAGGCCGACGAGCTCGCCGCTGGCGGTTCGCGTCGTGAACGACACGACGCAGGCGTGACCGCACGCCTTGATGCGCTTGCCCGCGCCGTCCCGGATGCCGTTGGTCACGTGGATGCGGTAGGTCGTGTCCTCGAGCAGCTGCTTGTCGCTGATGCCCGCGAGCGTCCGTGACGCCGGATCGAAGGTCAGCTGGAGCAGACCGCTGACAAACGCGCCGTGCGTGTTGGTGATGTAGAAGTCGGTGGCGTTGACCGAGCTGAGGCGGATCGCGCCGGTGAGCGCGACCTGGACCCGGGGCTGAATGTCGAACCCATCGAGCTTGTTCAGCCCGGCGAACCCGTCGCAGATCGAGTAGTCGGCGCTGGTGCACCGGCGCCGGATTCGCCCGCCCCACAACGGGTAGTCGATGCCGAGGCGGAAGTGGACGCGGCGTCCGGTGACCTGGGCTCGATCGCGCACGGTGAACGCGTTGTCGGGAAAGATCCGTGCCCCGTAGTGCCGGCCGCGCACGACCGAGACCGCGCCGGCCGCGGCGGTCAGCACCGTAGCCTGGATCACCAGGGCAATGCAGAGCGCCCGCACGCCCCTCCCGAATCTCGCCTCCATCGGTGCCAGACGATAGTCGCAGCGCGCCGGGTTGGCGCCGGTTGCCGAGCCGGCCCGGTCAGGGCAACGTCGGGTTACTAACTGCCCAGCACCACGGCCAGCCGGCGCTCCAGGGCGCCGGCCAGCTGGTCCCGGACGGCTCCGGGCTCGAAGCGCTCGACCAACGCGGACAGGAAGCCCTCGATCACCAATCGCTTGGCTACCTCCTCACGCAACCCGCGAGAGCGCAGGTAGAACAGCTGCTCGGGATCGACCTGGGCCACGGCGGCGGCGTGGGTGCAGCGGACGTCGTTGGCCTGGATCTCCAGGCCCGGGATGGCGTCGGCGTGTGCGCGCTTGGACAGCAGCAGGTTGCGCGACTCCTGGAACGCGTCGGTCTTCTGGGCCCCGGGGTCGACGATGATGTTGCCCTTCCACACGGCGCTCGAGCGATCCTGGAGAACGCCGCGGAAGGCCAGGTCCGAGGTGGTGTTGGGCGCCGCGTGCTCCTGGGTGGTGTCGAAGTCGATGTGCTGGCGGCCGTGGCTGGCGTAGGCGCCGGTGACCCGAGCCTCGGCGCCCTGGCCGGACAGCCGCGTCTCCATCCTGACCCGGCCCTGGGCCGAGCCGAAGCCCAACGCCACCCAGTCCAGGTAGGCGTCGCGACCCACCTCCGCGCGCTGGGCGCCGAAGATCCAGCTGCGCTCAGAGAGATCCTGCCCACAGACGTAGCGCAGCCGCGCGTTGTCGCCGACCACGAGCTCGGTGACCACGTTGAACAGGCCGTCGAGCTCCGGCTCCGCGGACAAATATTGCTCCCACACCGCGGCCTGCGCACCCTCCTCCAGCACTATCAGCGTCCGCCGATCGAGCTCGGTGCCCGCGGCCGTCTGCACCGCGGTGAGCACGATCGGCTGCTCCAGCACCACTCCGGCCGGCACGTAGATGCACGCCCCACCTTGAAATCCCGCGTCGTTGCGGGCCACGAACAGGTCGTCACTGTCGACCAGCGACCCCAGGTGGCGCTCGATCAGCTCGGGGTGATCCACCGCCGCCTGTTCGATGGTCGAAACGATCACCCCGTCGGGCAGCTCGTTGGCCTGGGGCAGATCGAACAGCGGCGTCACCCCGTTGGCCGCGGCCACGGCGCCCGGCTCGTACGCCGCCAGGTCCAGCCCCGAGATGTCGGTGAACTCCCAGCCGAGCCGGCCCTTGAACGTCGGCAGCTCCAGCTCCTGCGCCCGCCTCGCCGCGCGCTGGCGCCGCTCGGCGAGCAGCTCAGCCAATCGAGCCTTCCATCTGGAGCTCGATCAGGCGGTTCATCTCGACCGCGTACTCCATCGGCAGCTCCTTGGTGATCGGCTCGATGAACCCGTTGACGATCAGCTTGGACGCCTCTTCCTCGGATATGCCATGCGACATCAGGTAGAACAGCTGATCGTCGCCCACCTTCGAGACGGTCGCCTCGTGGGCGACGTTGACGTCGTCCTCGCCGATCCGGATTGTCGGGTACGTGTCGGAGCGCGAGTGGTCGTCGAGGAGCAGCGCGTCGCACACGACCTTCGAGTGCGCGCCATGGGCGCCCTTGGCGATCTCCAGCAGGCCGCGGTAGGACCCGCGCCCGCCGTCCTTGGAGATCGACTTGGCGAAGATGTTCGACGTCGTGTTCGGCGCGGCGTGGATGATCTTCGCGCCGGCGTCCTGGTGCTGACCCGCCCCGGCGAACGCAATCGACAGGACCTCGCCGTGGGCCCGCTCGCCCATCAGGTAGATGGACGGGTACTTCATGGTCAGCTTGGAGCCCAGGTTGCAGTCCACCCACTCGACCGTCGCATCCTCCTGGGCCACGGCTCGCTTGGTCACCAGGTTGAACACGTTCGTGGACCAGTTCTGCACCGTCGTGTAGCGGATCCGGGCTCCCGGCTTGGCGATCAGTTCGACCACCGCGGAGTGCAGGCTGTTGGAGGAATAGGTCGGGGCGGTGCAGCCCTCGACGTAGTGCACGTATGACCCCGGCTCGGCGATGATCAGCGTCCGCTCGAACTGGCCCATGTTCTCGGTGTTGATCCGGAAGTAGGCCTGGAGCGGCATCTCCACGTGCACACCCTCGGGCACGTACACGAACGAGCCGCCCGACCACACGGCGGAGTTCAAAGCCGCCAGCTTGTTGTCGTTGGGCGGGATCACGGTGGCGAAGTACTGACGCACGATGTCCTCGTGCTCACGCAGGCCCGAGTCCATGTCCATGAAGATCACGCCCTGCTGCTCCAGATCTTCTCTGACCTGGTGGTACACCACTTCCGACTCGTACTGCGCGCCGACGCCGGACAGGAACTTCCGCTCGGCCTCGGGAATGCCCAGACGATCGAAGGTCTTCTTGACGTCATCGGGGACGTCGTCCCACGAGCGCTCGGCGCGCTCGGAGGCGCGGACGAAGTAGTGGATGTTGTCGTAGTCGACTTCGGCGAGCAGCGGCGAGCCCCAGGTCGGCTGGGGGCGGGCCAGGAAGTGATCGAGCGCCTTGAGCCTGAATTCACGCATCCACTGCGGCTCGGACTTGAACTCGGAGATCTTCTCCACCAGCTCCCGGCTCAGGCCCTTGGGCGCCTTGTACAGGTAGTTCTCGGCGTCGTGAAAGCCGTAGCGCTCGGTGTAGTCCGCGTTGATGTCGCGAAGCTGCTGATTCTCCGTCACGGCCACTAGTCCACCTCCAACTTGATCGTCTGTTGTTCGATGATCACCGGGAAGGTGTCCACCGGAACGTATGCGGGCAAAGTCTTGGGCTGGCCCGTCTTGATGTCAAACAGCGAGCCGTGGCGGGGGCACTCGACGGTGCAGTTGGCCTCGTCGAACTCGCCCTCGGCCAGCGGCCCGTTGTCGTGCGAGCAGCGGTCCTCGATGGCGTAGAGAGTCCCGCCGCAGTTGAACACGCCGATCTCCAGGTCCTCCCATTCGACCAGGCGCCGCTCGCCTGGCTTCAGGTCCTCGACCGGGCAGACTTCAATGATCTCGGGCACGCCCTAAATCCTAGCGTGCCGATCGGATTTGCGGCCGCCCCCCCCTACGCCGCCACTCGCTCAGTGGGAGATTTACGTTCTGGGGGAAGCAGTCAACGGATGATGCTCAGACCGATACGCCGCGCTCCGGCGTGCTGCTCTCCGACGTCTCCGGCTCCCAGTCCGCCGCGTGACCCAGCGAGGCGCTCTTGAGCACCTTCAGTGAGAGCAGGGCGCACTTCAGCCGGGTGGCCGAGATGTCGATCCCCAGCAGATCGAGCACGAACGAGCGGTCAAGCCGCATCACGTCCTCCACCTTCATGCCCTTCACCTCGTCCGAGGCCATGGAGGCGGCGGCCTGCGAGATGGCGCAACCCTGTCCGGAGAACCGCACGTCCGCCACGCGTCCCTCGTCATCCACGGCCAGCTGCACCCGTAGCTCGTCCCCGCACAGCGGGTTCAGGTCCTGGAACTCCTGCACCGGCCCTTCCAGCTCGGACGCCGGCGGACTCCAGTTGTGCGGATGCTTGTAATGGTCGAGGATGTTCTCGCGGTAGAGGTCGTCCACAAGATCAAGGCTAGCGACCGCCCCCGGCCGCGGCGGGCGGCAGCGCCACAAACGAAAGGAGACCGCCGGTGGCGGCAAAGCAGCTGGACGAGCTGACCTGGCCCGAGGTGCGCGAGGAGATCGCCCGGGGCCGGGACACGGTGGTCATGGCGTTTGGCGCCACCGAGCAGCACGGGCCGCACATGGCCCTGTGCACCGACCGCGTGCTGGGCGAGGAGCTGACCCGCCGGGTGGCCGACGCCCTGGATGCGTTCGCCGCACCGGCGGTTCCGTTCGGCTGCTCCTCGCACCACCTCGCCTTCCCGGGCACGATCTCCTTGAGCGACGCCACCTTCCACGGGATCGTGGCCGACGCCGTGTCCTCCCTGATCCAGGGCGGCTTCAAGCGCATCGTGCTGCTGCCCTCCCACGGCGGGAACTTCGCTCCGCTGGCCGCGGCGCTGGAGCAGCTCGAGGCCCCGAACGGCGTGCGCATCGACGCCATCACCGACATATCGGTCCTGGCCGGCATCCCGCAGCAGGGCGCCACCGAGCACGACGTGCCCGCGGGCGAGGGCGGACTCCACGCCGGCGAGTGGGAGACCAGCATGATGCTGGCCATCCAACCGCAGCTGGTGCACATGGAGCGCGCCGAGCCCGGTTACACGGGCGACCCGGCCGAGGCCATCGGCGCCCTGTTCTCAGCCGGCGTTGACTCATTAGCCGCCAACGGCGTGATCGGCGACCCATCCAGAGCCTCGGCCGAGCACGGCGAGGCCTACTGGCAGCGGCTGACCGAGCTGACGCTAGAGGCGATCAGCTAAGAGCCGGCGCCTGGACCGCCGCGCCCCGGATCGATCGCCCGGGGCCCGCGCTTCACTACATCGCCGCTCAGATCTCCCACCAGGATGCCCTCGCGGATCTGCGCCATCAGATCTCCCACGCCACTGGGGGAGTGTGGGAGCAGGATCGTGTTGGTCTGCGCCGCCTCGCCCAGGTTGCGAATCATGTCGGTGTACTGGGTCAGCGCGACCAGCGCCATGGCCTCGCGCGGGTCCAGGCCGTGCTGGGCGATGATCTCCAGCGACTCGTGCAGGCCCTCGGCGATCGCCTTGCGCTCGGCGGCCACTCCCTCCCCCTGGAGGCGCATGGTCTCCTTCTCGCCCTCGGCCTTCTTGACGGCCAGCGTCTTCTGGGCGTCGCCCTGGGCTGAGGCGGCGACCTGGTTGCGCTGGGCCGCGTTGATGTTGTTCA
>DATKRM010000076.1:0-3445 GCA_035532195.1 Solirubrobacteraceae bacterium | reverse complement strand
CGCCAGCCTCCAGGCCGACGAGCGGTTGCGCCACGCCTATCTGGGGTTCTAGACCGTGACCAAGTTCGTCGATCTCACGCTTAGCGGCATCTCCACCGGGGCTGTGTACGCAGCGGTCGCGCTCGCCCTGGTGCTGATCTGGCGCGCCACGCGGATCGTCAACTTCGCCCAGGGGGCCATGCTGATGATCACCACCTTCATCGCTTCGGCGGTGATTCGGAAGACCGGCTCGTATGTGCTCGGCTTCTTCGTCGCCCTGTGCGCAGGTCTGCTCATCGGTGCCGTGATCGAACGAGTGCTCATCCGGCCCATCGAAGGGGGGCCACCACTCAACGCGGTGATCGTGACGCTCGGCCTGTACACGCTGCTGGTCGCTGTTGCGGGGATGATCTGGAGCAACACGCCCCGCTCATTCCCAGCTGCCTTCTCGCTTCGGGGCTACCGGGTGGGCTCTACCACGCTGCTGTTCACGCCCAACGACACATTCATCGTCGGGGTGGTGATCGCTCTCGCGCTGGTGCTCGCGCTTCTGTTCCGAGCCACTCCGCTGGGGCTCCAGATGCGCGCGGCCGCGTTCGCGCCGGAAGCAGCACGGCTGCTCGGAGTGCGGGTGGGCCGGATGCTCACGCTGGGCTGGGCGCTGGCCGCTGTGGCGGGGGCGCTGGCCGGCGTGCTCGTGGCTCCTTCCACCTTCCTGGGACCGAACACGTTTGACCCGATCCTGATCTCGGCATTTGTGGCCGCCGTGCTGGGCGGCCTGGACAGCCCACCGGGAGCCGTGGTCGGCGGTCTGGTGCTTGGCCTGGCGCTGTCGTACGTCTCGGGCTACGAGGGCTCGGCCCTCGAGCCCATGGCCGCCCTGGTGATCCTCATGCTGGTCCTGCTGGTCCGTCCCGGTGGCCTATTCTCGGCCAGCCGAGAGAGGCAGGTATGAAGCTTCTCCTGCGTCTGACGTTGATCCGCGCGCTGGCGATCGTGCTGGCCACCGGTGGCCTGCTGTTCCTGATCACCGAGGTCCTGAGCGACTACCGCAACTCGCAGATCGCCACCGGCGCCTACTACTTCGCCGCGCTGGCCGGACTCACCGTGCTGGCGGGCTTGAGCGGCCGCATCTCGCTGGGCCACGGGGCGCTGATGGCCGTCGGCGCCTACACCGCATTGCTGCTGATGGGCAGAGAGAACTGGGCGCTGGCACCAGCGCTGGCGGCTGGCGCGGCTGCCGCCGCGGTGGTGGGCCTCCCGCTGAGTGTGGCCACCACCCGCCTCGAGGGACCGTATCTGGCGGGAGCCACGCTGGCCTTTGCCGTGGGGCTGCCGGCGCTGGGCGACCGGTTTCCCGGTCTGTTCGGAGGCGAGAACGGGCTGACCGCGAACCCTCCTACGCCGCCGTCCTGGCTGGGCTCGGGCTTCAGCCTGTTCCGTTGGGAAGCGTGGACCGCCTGCCTGAGCGCGCTGATCGTGCTGTTCGTGCTCTACAACCTCGTACACAGCGGCCTCGGCCGCTCGCTGCGGGCCGCCCGGGACGACCGGGTGGCGGCGTCGCTATGCGGCCTGCGGGTCGGGCGGCTGCAGACCACCGCGTTCGTGGTCAGTGCCGCGTGTGCAGGCCTGGGCGGCGGCCTGCTGGGCGCGGTGGTGCAGCAGCTCGCCACGCCCAGCGCGTTCGGGATCCAGCTTTCGCTCTTCCTGCTGGCCGGAGTGGTCATCGGTGGCCTGGGCTCCCTGTGGGGGGCCATCTGGGGCGCAGCCCTGCTCGTGTTGCTGCCCAACTGGAGCAACGACCTGGCTGGAAGCTTGTCCCTGTCCACGAACGTCAAGAACAACCTCCCGCTGGCCGTCTACGGGGCGGTGCTGATCGGGGCCATGCTGGTCTGGCCAAGCGGCATCCAGGGTGGGGTCCGCGCAGCGGGGTCACGGGCGGCTAGGGGGCTACGCCGCTTTTGGGACACGCGGCCGCAAACGTAACGTAATTAACAAGGCGGTGCCCGCGCGATCTTGGTATTCGATCAGCGTCGATTCAAAGGAGGAGAGTTTTGAGACATCGCATCATGGCTGCGGCGGCCATCGCCGCACTGGCAGTGGCGGTGGCTGCATGCGGCTCGTCGAGCAGCAGCAGCGGAGGAACCGCCAGCAGTTCCCCAGGGGTGACTGCGAATAGCGTCACCTTTGGCACCCATACGCCCCTGACTGGACCGGCGGCGCCCGGTTACAGCGAGATCGCACCCGCCTCACAGGCGTTCTTCAACTACGTCAATGCCCACGGCGGCGTGTTCGGGCGCAAGATCAACCTGGTCATTAAGGACGATGCCTACAACCCGACCAACACGGTGAACGTTGTCCACCAGCTCGTGCTCCAGAGCAACGTGTTCGGAATCTACGAGGGCCTCGGCACGCCGACCCATACCAAGGTCGTGTCGTTCCTCAACGCCGAGAAGATCCCCGACCTGTTCGTCGCCTCTGGTTGCCCGTGCTGGGATAACGGGACAACCCAGCCGTACACGTTCGGCTGGCAGCCCAACTACACCATCGAGGGCAAGATCCTCGGCCAGTACATCAAGCAGCACTTTGCCGGCAAGAAGGTCGGCGTCCTCTACCAGGACGATGACTTCGGCAAGGGCGGCCTGGCCGGCATCCAGGCTGAGGTCTCGGCCGCCAGCATCGTGGCCAAGCAGCCCTACGAGGTGGGAACCCAGACGCTGGCTCCGGAGATCACCGCCATGAAGTCGGCCGGCGCTCAGGTGCTGGTGGACTTCACCGTGCCCATCTACACGGCGATCGGCCAGCTCACCTCGTTCACCCTCGGCTACAAGCCGCAGCTCGTGATCTCGAGCGTCGGAATCGACCCGACCACCGTGGGGGCGCTGCTGAAGACGGTTTCCAAGGGCAAGGCCTCCGGCACGGCCCTGATCGAGGGCGCGATCACCGATGGATACCTGCCCTCGAACACCGACACCTCGAACCCATGGATCAAGCTGTTCATGAAGGTCCATGCCCAGTACGACCCCAGCGTGCCCTTCGACGGCAACGTCGTATACGGGATGGCCAGCGCGTACACGCTGGTCCAAGCGCTGCAGGCGAGTGGCAAGAACTTGACCCGACAGGGTCTGGTCAAAGCGGTGGAGCAGTTCGGCTCCGGCTGGAAGGGGCCGGGCCTGGTTCCGTTCCGCTACAGCACCACCCTGCACGGCGGTTACGGCGGCGCCGAGATGGGCCAGGTGCGGGGCGGCAAGATCGTGTTGTTCGGGGGCCCGCTGGTCACCGACCCGACCACTAGCGGCCCGATAACCCCGTCTCCCGGTACGCAGCCCGCGCCACCGGCGAACGGGATCCCGCCAACGCGCTAATCGCGCACAGACCGTCCTCCGGGGGCGCCGCGCCTCGGCGCGAGCGCCCCCGGAGCGACGGCAATGCCCGCGTCAGTGGTACTCGATCTTGCGTAGCACCC
>DATKRM010000075.1:0-4985 GCA_035532195.1 Solirubrobacteraceae bacterium | reverse complement strand
CGCGAACGCCGTGCCCTGGACGCTCTGGATTTCGCGCACGTGCGCGCCCAGCTTCTCGTAGAGCTGCTCGTGCCGGCCCTCGCCGGCCAGGTAGATATCGAGCTCGCCCAGCGTGGGCTCAAACGAGTACGGGTCGTCGATCGTGAAGCTGCGCGCGTTCCCGTAGTCGACCTCCAGCCGGTAGCGCACCGGCAGCTCGGCACCCTCGACCAGACCCTCGAACACCCCGGCGGGATGGATCTGCTCGAGCTCGACATCGTCATCGCCCTCGACCTGCGCGGTAATGGCGCCAGCCCCCGGGCGGTAGGCCCGGATCACCACCCCGGCGTCCGCCGGGTGGGCGCCCAGGATGCTGTGCGGATCGTGGTGCTCCCGGCGCACGAGCGTGTCGAGGTCGGTGGTGTCGATGGTGGTCACCCTGACTCCAGCAATCTTCTGATACCCGCTACCGGGATCGACACCCAATCGGGCCGGTGGTTCAGCTCGTACTGGAGCTCGTAGATCGCCTTCTCCAGCTCGTAGATCGAGAGCAGGTTGCTGACCGCTGCCTCGCCGCCCGGGAGCAAAGTCGAGTCCACCTGGGCGAAGTACTGCTCCAGGAACCGCTCCCGGGCGTGGGACTCGAAGTCCTCCGGGGCCTGCTGGCCGCGCAGGATCTCCACCGCCGAGGTGACGTAGGCGAACGACCGCAGCATGCTGGCCACGTCGCGCAGCGGCGAGCGCTTCTGCCGGCGCTCGGGCAGCGGGCGCGCCGGCTCGCCCTCGAAGTCGATGATCACCCAGCCGTTCGGAATTCGCAGGGTTTGGCCCAGGTGGTAGTCGCCGTGGGTGCGGATCACCCGACCGCCGACGCCGATCTGGGCCCGGGCGGCCAGCCGCTCGCGCACGTCCTGGCCGCGCCCGGCGATCGGCGCCAGCGCCTTGTCGTCCGGGAGCCGGACGAAGATCCGCTCGATCTCCTCATCCACGCTCGCCGTGAGCAGCGAGATCGACTCCTGGCTGGGCTCCTCGGGGGAGAAGCCGGGATCGCCCGCGTCGCTGGCCAGCACGTTGTGCATCTGCGCGGTCACCGCGCCCAGCCCGGCCAACGCGTCCAGAAACGGCGCGGTGTCGGTGCCGATCTGATCCAGGGCCAGCTCCCAGCCACCGGTGGCCTGCGGGAGGAAGGTCTGCAGCACGCCCAGGGTGGCGGCCAGGGCCTGGCCCTCGTACTCGTACCAGCCCTGGAGCGGGGCGATGTGCTCGAACTCGTGCCCGGTCAGGAAGCGCAGCATCTCCAGCTCCGGGTTGATCCCCGGCTCCAGCTTGCGGAACACCTTGAGCACCAGGCGATCGTCGAACACGATCGACGTGTTCGACTGCTCGACGCCGACCATCCGGGCCACCACCCGGTCTGATCCGGCGTCCAGCCCCTCCACCGGGTAGAAGGCAAATCGACCCTCGTCGGTCTCGATCTCGCCCCCGTCGCGGATGCGCCGCAGCAGCTCCACCGCCTCAGCCGGATCGGCCAGCGCGTCCAGCTCCTCCGGGCTGAGCAGCAGCTGGTAGAGCTCGTGGATGCCGGTGGCAAACCGCGCCTGGGCCAGCGCCAGCAACAGGAGGGGGTCCTCCCGCAGGGCCACGGTCTCCACGATCTCGGTGGAGGCGATGGTCTGGGACTTGGAGGCGTACCAGCGCTGGGTCTGGATCCAGTCCGCCAGCTCGTCGAGCTGTACGTCGATCTGGACGGGTTCAGTCATCCTGCTCCTGTTCGATCAGCTGGAACCAGTAGAAGCCGCGCGAGCCTAGCGTCAGCAGATACGGCAGCTCGCCGATCCGCGGGAAGCGCGAGCGGCCGAACAGCTCGACCGGGTAGCGGCCTTCGGACTCGCTCAGGTCCAGCTCGACGGCTTGAACCGAGCGGGCCAGATTGTGCACGCACAGCACCAGGTCGTCCTCGAAGCGGCGCAGGTGGGCGAAGATCCGCGGGTTGGAGGGCTGGATCGGCTCGTACGTGCCCAGCCCGAACACCGGGTGCTCCTTGCGCAGCGCGATGAACCGGTGCAGCCAGCGCAGCAGCGAGGTGGGAGTGCGCAGCTGGGCCTCGATGTTCACAGCCTGGTAGCCGTACACCGGGTCCATCAGCGGTGGGGCGTAGAGCTGGGCAAAGTCGGCCCGGGAAAATCCGCCGTTGCGGTCACCGGTCCACTGCATCGGCGTCCGCACCCCGTCGCGGTCGCCCAGGAACACGTTGTCTCCCATGGCGATCTCGTCGCCGTAGTAGAGGACCGGCGAGCCGGGCAGTGAGAACAGGATCGCGTGCATGATTTCGATCTCGTCCCTTCCGTTGTCCAGCAGCGTGGCCAGCCGGCGGCGGATTCCCAGGTTGAGCTTCATCCGCGGGTCCTTGGCGTACTCGGCGTACATGTAGTCCCGCTCTTCGTCGGTGACCATCTCCAGCGTCAGCTCGTCGTGGTTGCGCAGGAACAGGCCCCACTGGCTGGTCTCCGGGATGCGCGGCGTGTTGGCCAGCACCTCGTAGATGGGCACCGCCTCCTCGCGGCGCATGGCCATGAACATCCGCGGCATGACCGGGAAGTGGAAGGCCATGTGGCACTCGTCGCCCTGGCCGAAGTACTGGACCACGTCATCGGGCCACTGGTTGGCCTCGGCCAGCAGGACCCGATCCGGGTAGTGCTCGTCGATCTCCTTGCGGACCCGCCGCAGGTACTCGTGGGTCTCGGGCAGGTTCTCGCAGTTGGTGCCTTCGCGCTCGAACAGGTAGGGCACGGCGTCCAGCCGGAACCCGTCCAGCCCCAGGTCCAGCCAGAACCGCAGCACGTCGAGCATCTCCTGCCGGACCTCGGGGTTGTCGTAGTTGAGGTCCGGCTGGTGGGCGAAGAACCGGTGCCAGTAGTACTGGCCGGCCACCGGATCCCAGGTCCAATTGGATGACTCGGTGTCGAGGAAGATGATCCGGGCGTCGGCGTACCGGTCGTCGGTGTCCGACCACACGTACCAGTTGCGTTTGGGGCTGTGCGGATCAGACCGCGCCTCCTGAAACCAGGCGTGCTCGATGGATGTGTGGTTGATCACCAGGTCGGCGATCACCCGAATCCGGCGCGCGTGCGCGGCATCGATCAGCTGCTTGACGTCGTCCACCGAGCCGTAGTCCCGGTGCACCTTGCGGAAGTCGGAGATGTCGTACCCGCCGTCTCGCAGCGGCGAGTCGTAGAACGGCAGCAGCCAGATGCAGTCGATGCCCAGCCACTGCAGGTAGTCGAGCTTCTCGGTAAGTCCTCGGAAGTCGCCGATCCCGTCGCCGTTGGCGTCATAGAAGCCCCGGACGTGGATCTCGTAGAACACCGCCCGCTTGAACCACAGCGGCTCGGCCTCGAACCACTGGCGGGTCTGGGCCTGAGGGCTGGTGTCGGCCTCGCGCTCCGGCTGTTGCGGCCGGGCGTGCGACCGCTCGGCGGCCAGCAGGTGGGTCAGGGTCGGGGGTCCGGCGGACACCGCTCAGGCCTCGACCCGGATCACGTGGGCCTGCCGCACCCCGGGCTCCAGGCGCACGTAGTTGCGTCCGATCCGCCAGGCGAACCGCTGGTCGGACAGCAAATCATGGGCGGTGAAGCTGGGTGGCAGGCCCAGGCTGGCCGGCACCGTGGCCACCCCCTCCTGGGTCTGGTGCGGGTCGAGGTTGACCACCATGATCACGGTGTTGCCACTGGTCTGCTTGGCGTAGGCGATCAGCGCGTCGCTGGCCGTGTCCAGGAAGGTCACGTTCGAGAAGCGCTGCAGCGCCGGGTTGTCCCGGCGGATGTAGTTGACCCGCGCGATCAGGGGCAGCAACTCCCCGTTCAGCGCCCGCGTCTTGAGCTCGTACTTCTCGGAGTGCAGGTACTCCTCCGATCCCTCGCGCACCGCCACGTTCTCCACGTTCTCAAACCCCGAGTAGATGCCGTAGGACGGGCTGAGCGTGGCGGCCAGGACGAGCCGGGCCTCGAACGCCGGCCGGCCGCCGTGCTGCAGGTAGGCGTGGAGGATGTCAGGCGTGTTGACGAAGAAGTTCGGCCGGAAATACTCCTGCTCGCCCGAGTAGGCAAGCTCTGAGACGTACTCGGTCAGCTCGGGGCGCGAGTTCTTCCAGGTGAAGTAGGTATAGGACTGGCTGAATCCCAGCTTGGCCAGGTGGCGCATGACCGCCCGGCGGGTGAACGCCTCGGCCAGGAACACCACGTCGCGGTCCCGCCGGTGGACCTGCTCGATAAGCCAGGCCCAGAAGGCGAACGGCTTGGTATGAGGGTTATCGACCCGGAACACCTTGACGCCGCAGTCCACCCAGTACAGCACCACATCCAGCATGGCGTTCCACAGCCCCTGCCGGTCCGGTGTGTCCCAGTTGAAGTTGTAGATGTCCTGGTAGCGCTTGGGCGGATTCTCGGCGTACTTGAGGGTGCCGTCGGGGCGGCGCTGGAACCACTCGGGGTGCTCTCGCAGCCAGGGATGATCGGCCGAGGCCTGGATGGCGAAGTCCAGCGCGATGTCGATCCCGTGGTCGCGGGCCGACGCGGTCAGGTGCTTGAGGTCAGCCAGCGTGCCCAGATCCGGATGGATGGCGTCGTGGCCGCCGGTCTCATCGCCGATGGCCCAGGGCGATCCCGGATCATCAGTCCCGGCGAGGAGCGCGTTGTCAGGTCCCTTGCGGTTGGTGCGACCGATCGGGTGGATGGGTGGGAGATAGACCACGTCGAATCCCAGCTCGGCCAGCTCGGGCAGGCGCTTGGCCACTCCCTGCAGGCCGCCCCAGGAGCGAGGGAACAGCTCGTACCAGGCCCCGAAGCGGGCGGCCAGGCGGTCGACCTCGATGGCCAAGGGCCGCTCCAGCGTGACCCGGTCGTGGCGCTCCTGGGAGCGCTCCGCCGCATCGAACAGCTCGGGTCCCAGGGCGATGTCGTGCTTGGCCGCCTCAGGCAGGTCGGGGTCCTGGAGGCTGAGGAGCGCGT
>DATKRM010000074.1:0-2891 GCA_035532195.1 Solirubrobacteraceae bacterium | reverse complement strand
GTGGTGGTCGACACCGGACTGCGCTTCCCGACGGCCGACATGCTCGGCATCGACCTGGTGTTGCCGGACTTCACCTACCTGCGCGAACGGGTCGAGGACATCGAGGCCATCGTCATCACCCACGGCCACGAGGATCACCTGGGCGCGCTGCCGTGGGTGCTGCGGGAGCTGGGCCAGGGCATCCCGGTCTACGGAGGGCCGCTGAGCATGGCCATGGCCCGATCCAAGCTGGATGAGCACCGGCTCCGCGAGGTCGATCTGCAGGATCTGCGTACCGGGGAGGAGCTCGAGCTGGGTCCGTTCAGGCTGGAGCTGATCCACATGACCCACTCAATCCCGGACTCGTGCGCGGTGCTCCTGGGTACCGATCTGGGCCAGGTGGTGGTGACCGGCGACTACAAGTTCGACCAGACCCCGGTAGACGGGGCGCCGGCCGACGTTTCCCGGCTGGCTGAGCTGGGCCGCGACGGCGTGCTGCTGCTGTGCGGGGACTCGACCAACGCCGACCGCCGCGGGTTCTCTCCCTCGGAGAGCGGGGTGGGGCGGCACCTCGAGGAGGTGTTCGGGCGGGCCGAGGGCCGGATCGTGGTCACCAGCTTCGCCTCGAACATCCACCGGGTGCAGCAGGTCATCGACGCCGCCTCGGCGCTCGACCGCAAGGTGGCGCTGGTTGGCCGGTCGATGCGAAAGAACGTCAACATCGGCCGCTCGCTCGGGCACATCGAGTTTCCCGACGGGACGCTCATCCAGCCCCAGGAGGTGGAGGATTGGCCAGACGAGCGGGTGGTGGTGGTGTCCACCGGCTCCCAGGGCGAGCCCCTGTCCGCGCTGCGGCGCATGGCCCACAACGACCACCGGGTGATCAAGCTTCACGCCGGCGACACGGTGGTGTTCTCGGCCACCCCGATTCCGGGCAACGAGCGCGCGGTGAACGAGACGATCGATCGGCTCTACCACATCGGTTGTGACGTCATCACCCCGGCGGACGCGCCGATCCACGCCTCTGGCCACGGCTACACGGAGGAGCTAAAGCTGATGCTCAACCTGCTGCGGCCGCGCTATGTGCTGCCGGTGCACGGCGACCACAAGCGGCTGCACCTCCACGCCCAGCTGGCCGACGCGGTGGGAATCGATCCAGACGATGTGTTCCAGGGCGAGAACGGGCTTCCGCTGGAGATCGACTCACGCGGCGCGCGGTTCGGTGACCCCGAGCAGTCGGGGATGATCTTCGTGGACGGGGTGGACATCGGCGACCCGGCCGACGTGGCGCTGCGCGACCGCCGGATGCTGTCCGACGACGGGATCTTCATCGTGGTGGCCACGGTGTCCGAGCAGACCGGAGAGTCGGTAGTGGCGCCCGAGGTCATCTTTCGCGGCGTGCCGTTCATCGAGCAGGCGGATGGGCTCCTGGACGAGATCCGGGGAGCCGTCGAGGAATCGCTGCGCCGCGCGGTGGCCGACGGCATCCGGGAGAACGATCTGCTCCAGCAGGAGCTTCACGACGATCTCGCCGCGTTCGTCTACGACAGGCTGCGGCGGCGGCCGATGGTGCTGCCGGTGGTGGTGGAGGTCTGAAGCACCTCCGCGGGCTCGGCTTCCGCGCTCACCGCCGGCAGGCGGACCACGAACCGGGCCCCGCCGCCATCGTCGGGCTCGAAGCTGACGCTCCCGCCGTGCGAATCGGCCACCGCCAGCACGATCGACAGTCCGAGTCCTGACCCGCGGCCTCCGTCGCGCACGAAGCGCTCGAAGATGCGTGGCGCCACTTCAGGCGGGATGCCGGGGCCGTCGTCCTCCACGGTGAGGACGGCCTGGCCGTCGACCTGCTCGGAGGCGGCCCGAATGCGGGTACCGGGTGGGGTGTGCTGGACCGCGTTCTCCAGCAGGTTGAGCACCATCCGGTGCAGATCGTCGCGCACACCTGAGATCACGGCTGGCTGCGGATCCACGTGGAGATCGTGATCCTCGGCCACCGGACCCATCTCTGAGGCGGCCTCCATCAGGACCGAAGCCAGGTCGGTGGGCTCGGCGGGGAGGGTTCGCTTGGCGTCGGCCCGGGCCAGCAGGAGCAGGTCACCCACCAGTCGACGCATGCGCCGGGCCGAGCGCAGCGCGGCCTGCGCGGTGTCAGCCTGCTCTCCCTCGAGTTCCTCTGCCAGCAGCTCCAGACTGGCCAGCACGCTGGTCAGCGGGGTGCGGAGCTCGTGGGACGCGTCGGCCACGAATTCGCGCTGCCGGGACAGCATGGCCTCGGTGCCGCTGCGGGCGTCGTCGAGGCTCTGGAGCATCCCCTCCAGCGTGCGCGCCAGCTCGGCCACCTCGTCCTCGGCCTTGGGCAGCGGCACGTGCCGGCTGGGGTCACGCGTGCGTTCGATCTCGCTGGCCGCCTCGGTCAGCTCCTTGATCGGGCGGATGGCGCGTTGCGCGGTGGCGAGCCCGGCCAGCAGGGCCAGGAAGGTCCCGCCCAGCACGCCCAGCAGGAGGAAGAACTGGATGCGCGCGATCGTGTGGTCGAGGTCCGACAGTGGACGTGCGTACACCAGCCACACGTTTCCGCTGGGCTTTACCGGCAGCTGCCGCGGGACCACGATTCGGTAGCCCAGCTGCTGGAAGGTCCCGGGGCGGTCAGGGGGCGGGAAGTCCGGAGCCACCAGGGTGCTGTGCGTGCCCCGCTTGTGCAGGACCTGGTCCTGGGTGCACAGCAGCACGCCGCCGTCGGAGAAGATGCGGATCTGCGCGTGCTCGGCCGAGGTGAAGTCGCTGAGGTCGATGGTCGTGTTGCGGCAGCCCAGCTCACCGTTAGGCAGCCAGGTGAGCCGCAGCTGGCGGGACAGCGAGAAGGCCGTGTTGCGGACGTCGTCGTTGAACTGGCCACGCACCTGCCGCGCGGT
>DATKRM010000073.1:0-12144 GCA_035532195.1 Solirubrobacteraceae bacterium | reverse complement strand
ACCAGACCGGCCTGGTCAGGCAGGAGCTGGCGCTAGCCCAGCAGGCCGCGGGCCAGTCCGGAGCCGCCAAGCCGGCCGGGAAAGCCAAGTCTCCGGGCGCCGCGCCGGGGGCCGGTCCGGCTCATGGCCACCACCCCGGCCACGGCGGCGGCGGCGACTAGCGACTCAGGAGAAGCCCGCCGAGCGTCGCGGCTCCGCCAGCTGCTCCTTGACCGTCAGAGCGGCCAGCGCCGCCTCCGCGGCATGGCGGCCGGTGTCCCGCTTGGCGCCCCCGGTCACCCGCTCCAGGGCCTGCTCCAGCGTGTCCACGGTGAGTAGGCCGAAGCCGCAGGGCACCCCGGTCTCCAGCTGGATCTGCTCGACGCCGTGCGCCGCCTCTCGGCACACGTACTCGTAGTGGTCGGTCTCGCCGCGGATCACCGCCCCGAGGCAGACCACGGCAGCGAACCGCCCGGACCGGGCGGCGTAGGCCGCGATCAGCGGCAGCTCGAACGCGCCGGGCACGGTGAAGTGCTCGATCTTGGTGATCCCGGCCTCGGTCAGCGCCGCCTGGGCGCCGGCCTCTAGCTTGTCGGCCAGTTCGGGATAGAAGCGAGCGACGCACAGCGCCACGGCGCGGTCGCTCATTCGCCGGGCTGCTCCCGGTGCCGGTCAGCCTCAGTTTCGGCCTGCAGCATCTCCTCGTCCAGCGCCAGGCCCTGGTGGTGCAGCGTGTGGCCCAGACGCTCACGCTTGGCCCGCAGGTAGGCCTCGTTGTGGGGGTTGGGCACGTGCTGGATGGGAATCTGGTCGGTTACCGACAGCCCATAGCCGGCCATGCCGGAGATCTTCTTGGGGTTGTTGGTGAGGATCCGGATCGAGCTCAGGCCGAGGTCGACCAGGATCTGCGCCCCGATCCCGTAGTCGCGCAGATCTGCGGGCAGTCCCAGCCGCAGGTTGGCGTCCACCGTGTCGAGGCCCTCCTCCTGCAGCTTGTAGGCGCGCAGCTTGTTCAGCAGACCAATCCCGCGCCCCTCCTGGGAGAGGTAAAGCAACACGCCGCGGCCTTCACGCTCGATCATGGCCAGCGCCGACTCGAGCTGCTCGCCGCAGTCGCACCGCAGCGAGTGGAACACGTCGCCGGTCAGGCACTCGGAGTGCACCCGCACCAGGACATCCTGGGTCCCGGCCACGTCACCCTTGACCAGCGCCACGTGGTGCTTGTTGTCGATCAGCGAGCGATATCCCACGGCCACAAAGTCGCCGAACCCGGTCGGCAGCTTGGTCGAGACCACTCGCTCGATCAGCCTCTCTTTGCGCCGCCGGTAGGCCACCAGATCGGCCACCGTGATCATCTTCAGGCCGTGGTGTTGGCAGTAGGCGTCGAGGTCTGGCACCCGGGCCATCGAGCCGTCGTCGTTCATCACCTCGCAGATCACACCGGCGGGGATCAGCCCGGCCAGCCGGGTCAGGTCGACCGCAGCCTCGGTCTGGCCCACGCGCTCCAGCACGCCGCCGTCCCGCGCCTTGAGCGGGAACACGTGTCCGGGCTGCACGAGCTCCCGGGGGCTCGTGCTCGGATCGATCGCCACCTGGATGGTCCGCGCCCGATCGGCGGCGGATATTCCGGTGCTCACGCCCGAGCGGGCCTCGATCGAAACCGTGAACGCGGTCTCGAACGCGGACTCGTTCTTGGCCGCCATCAGGTCCAGGCCCAGCTCGTCGCACCGCTGTGCGGTGAGGGCCAGGCAGATGAGACCCCGCCCCTCCTTGGCCATGAAGTTGATGGCCTCCGGAGTGACGAACTGAGCCGCCATGGTCAGGTCGCCCTCGTTCTCCCGGTTCTCGTCGTCTACGACCACCACCATCTTGCCCTGGCGGATGTCGTCGATCGCCTCCTCGATGGTGGCGAAGCTCACCCCAGTTCGTGTGCTCATCGCGCCACCAGCTTCTCCACGTACTTGGCCAGCATGTCCACCTCCAGATTGACTCTCGTACCGGCCTCGGCGGTGCCGAGCGTTGTCCGTTCCAAGGTCTCAGGGATTAATGACACCGTAAATGATCGTTCGTCCAGGTCGGCCACGGTCAGCGAGACGCCGTCCACCGCGATCGAGCCTTTCGCCACCACGTAGCGGAGCAGCTCCGGCGGGGTCTCGATGCGCAGCCGTCGGGCAAAGCCGTCCGGCTGAAACTCGGCCACCCGCCCCACTCCATCCACGTGGCCTTGCACGATGTGCCCGCCCAGCCGGTCGCTGGGCCGCAGCGGCAGCTCGAGGTTGACCGGCGACCGGGCCTCCAGGTCTCCCAGCGAGGTCCGGAGCAGCGTCGCGTTCATGGCGTCGGCCGCGAACCGGTCACCATCCACCGCGGCCGCGGTGAGACACACACCGTTCACGGCCACCGAGTCGCCGTCCCGCAACTCCCCGGCCAGTCGAGTCCGCACGATCAGCCGGGCGCCCTCAGGCGACCGCTCGACCTCGGCCAGCTCCCCCAGGTCCTCGACCAGACCGGTGAACATCACCACTGCCTCAGCATCGCGCTGATCAGCAGGTCCTCCCCCACCTGCTCGCAGTCCAGGGTCAACGCCCGCGCGGCATCGGAGATGGCACCCGCGCCCTCGCCCTCGACCAGGTCGCGCGCCTTGCGGCCCCCCAGCACCAGCGGAGCCAGGAACAGGCGGATCTCGTCCACCTCGCCGGCGTCCAGGAACGCGCCGGCCAGGTGGGGACCGCCTTCCAGCAGGATCGAGCCCACGCCGGCCGCACCCAGCTGCTCCAGGGCGGAGCGCACGCGGGCCGACTCATTCTCGCCCGCCGCCACCACCACGTCCACGCCGTGGGCGCTGAACGCGTCAGTGGCCGTGCGCTGGGCGGCCCGGGACACCACCACGGTCAAAGGCCGCTGACGCGCGTGTTCGACCAGTACCGAGTCCAGGGGCAGCCGGGCCAGCGAGTCGAACACGATGCTCCGGGGCTGCCGGGCCACGGGGTGGGCGGGATCCGATACCCGGGCCGTGAGCTGGGGGTCGTCCGCCAGCGCGGTGCCGATGCCGACCGCCACCGCGTCGGCTTCGGCCCGCCAGCGGTGGGCCAGGGCCCGGCTGGGCTCGCCTGAGATCCACTTCGAGTCTCCGGTCCGCGTCGCCACCTTGCCGTCCAGGCTCACCGCCGACTTGAACAGCACCCACGGCCGTCCGGTGCGGGCGTGCTTGCGAAACGGCTGGTTCTGGAGCCGGGCCCGCTCGGACAGCTCGCCGTCGGCCAGGACGACCTCGACGCCCTCGTCGCGCAGGATGCCCAGACCCCGGCCGGAAGCGTGGAGGCTCGGGTCGTCCGAGGCCACCACCACGCGGCCGATCCCGGCCGTGAGGATGGCCTCGGTGCACGGCGGCGTGCGGCCGTGGTGACAGCAGGGCTCGAGCGACACGTACAGCGTGGTCCCGGCCAGGTCCCGGCTGCCCGCCGCGCGGATCGCCTCGACCTCGGCGTGGGCGCCGCCGAGAGCCCGGTGGAAGCCCTCCCCGATGGTCTCGGCTTCGCGGCCGATGACCGCGCCGACCAACGGGTTGGGACTGACCCGGCCTCGTCCGCCCTCGGCCAGCTCGACCGCACGCGAGAGGTGGGGAAGGTCAATTTGGGCGTTTAACCCCATGAATTGAGGATACGACGGCCCCGCAGATCGGCGGGATGCCTATCCGCGGTAACTGCGCCGCGAACGGACGCGGTTACCGCTCAGCGCCCGCAGCGCCCGCCGGTCAGGCGGTACACGCTGAGCTCAGGGCCGGGCCGTCCATACTGGCGCGGGTAGTAGTCGATCGACCAGTCGAAGCTGAACGGGATGGGGTGCGCGCCGGAGCCGAACGGGCTCACGTGGTACATGAGCCGCGCCCGGCGAGCCAGCAGGTCGTAGTAGGAGATGGCTGCCGGCACCGCGTCGGGCTGTGAGAACGCCCGGCCGGCCTGGAGCGACCCGACCACCAGCCAGCAGTAGCCACTGTTGACGTAGTCATCGAGTAGCGCCGGATACAGGTTGCGCTCGTACTCATCCACGAACATGAACCGCAGCTGGCCGGCCGGCAGGAAGTTGCCCTTCTGGTCCAGCCGGCTCAACCAGGTGGGGAATCGCCACCAGCGCTCGCCGGTGCGCGTCCAGGGCAGCGAGCGGCCGATGTCGCTGGCCCAGTTGTCGGGCACCATCGGCTCGATCACCACCCGGGCGCCCGCCGGCACGTGACCCACCATCCAGTTGCGGGCGGCGTTGCGCGTATCGGGCCGCGAGAGCACGGCGTCGTTGTGGATGTCAGCCATTACGCTCGGACCCAACATCACCACTCCCGTGAGCGCCACCAGCACCGGCACCTGCCAGCGTCGCCCGCCGCCAGCCCGCGGCTCCAGAAAACGAACCAGCCAGCGCACCAGCTCAAGCGCGCCGTAGGCGGCCAGCACGGCCACGATGGGAAAGATCGGCATGAGCCAGCGCCCGAAGAACCGCTGCTGGTCGCCCATGAAGATGATGAATACGATCGGGGCGGGCAGCAGCACCAGGGCTAGCGCCACTCGTCGCCGCAACAGGAGCAGCCCCGCGCCGGCCACCGCGGCCAGCGTGGGCACCCAACCCAGTCCCCAAGTGAACGTCCACAGGTAGTAGGTCGTGCCGCTCCCCGGCCGCAACCCGAGCTTCACCGGATCTCCGCCGCCGGCGGCCAGCGATGCCTGCGAGGACACCCCGGACAGGAACGACGGGGTATCCAGCACGGCGAAGGGGTTGGCCACAAAGAAGGCCACGACGGCCAGGAGGACGCCCAGGGCGAGCCGCGGCACGGCGCGCCTCAGGCCGTCTCCGGCGGCGTCACACAGGAACGCCGAGGCGAGGCAGGCCAGCATGATCGCGCCGGTGTACTTGGTGGCCGCGGCCAGCCCGATCCCCACTCCGGCGATCGCGTAATCACGCTTGCGACCTTTCCGCAGCACCCCGGCGATCCCGAACAGCGACAGGGCAACCGGAGCCAGCGTGGGGACGTCGTTCAGCGCCAGGTGGCTGTAGAACACGGGCAGGAACCCGAATCCCAGGATGGCGGCGGCCAGCAGGCCCCCGGCGCGGCCGATCAGCCGGGCTCCGGCTAAGTAGGTGAGCAGAACCGCTCCGGTCCCGAGCAGCGCGGCCATGAGGCGAGCCACCAGGAACACGGCCGTGGGGTCCGTGGTGTAGGCCGTGCGCACCGCGTCCGCGCTGCCGAACCAGACCTCGAACACCAGGTACAGCAGGTAGGAGTAGGCCGGGGGGTTGAGGAAGTAATGCGGGTTGAGATCGTGAGAGAAGAAGTCCACCGCCCGCGGCACGAAGTGGACTGCCTCGTCCGCGTTGTAGCTGTAAGGCAGGCCCTGTTTGATCCCCCACACCCGCAGCAGGAAGCTCGCGATGAGCAGCCCGGCCACCGCCGGGCGGTACACGCTTCGAGCGGCCGGCCGGGCGCGAGCGGCCCGGCTGCGCCGTTGCCGGAAGCCCCGCCGCCCGTCGAGCCCGGCCAGCGCCGGCTCTAGGTCGGTTGCGATCGCCGTGCCCATTCGCCCCCGAGTATCCCGCTACCGTGTTGTCATGAGCGTCGCGCCGGCCGGACCGTGCCTGCAGGCAGCCGCGCTCCGCCTCGCCGGGGCCAGAGTCCGATGAAGCTGATCATCCAGATCCCCTGTTTCAACGAGGAGGCGCAGCTGGCGGGCACGTTGCGCGCGCTCCCGCGGGCGGTGCCGGGCTTCCGCGTCGTGGAATGGCTGATCATCGACGACGGCTCCACCGACCACACGATCGAGGTGGCGCGGGAGCATGGCGTCGATCACATCGTCCGGCTGACCAATCACAAGGGCCTGGCCGCCGCCTTCCAGGCCGGGATCGACGCGGGCCTGAAGCTGGGGGCGGATGTCATCGTCAACACCGACGCCGACAACCAGTACGAGGGGGCAGACGTACCGAAGCTCGTCGCCCCGATCGTCCGCGGAGAGGCCGACATGGTGGTCGGCGACCGCCAGATTGACCAGATCGAGCACTTCTCCGGCCCCAAGAAGGCGCTGCAGCGCCTCGGCTCCTGGGTCGTGCGCCAGGCCTCCTCCACGCATATACCTGACACCACGTCCGGGTTCCGCGCCTACAACCGGGAGGCCGCGCTCCAGGTCCAGGCGGTGTCGAAGTTCACCTACACGCTGGAGACGATCATCCAGGCTGGAAAGCTGCTGGTGGCGGTAGAGCACGTCCCGGTCCGCACCAACCCCAAGACCCGCGAGTCCCGACTGTTCCCCTCCAGCGCGGCCTACGTGCGGCGCAACGCCCTGTCGATCTTCCGGATCTACTCGCAGTACCAGCCGCTCAAGGTGTTCTGGGGGGGCGCCCTGATCATGGGCACGGCGGCCCTGGCGCTGTTCATCCGCTTCCTGGTGATCTTCATCGAGAGCCCCCACGCGGCGGCGCGAGGCCACATCCAATCCCTGATCGCGGGGGCGGTCCTGTTCATCGGCGCCATGCTGCTCGGCTCGCTGGGAGTGATCGGAGACCTGCTGGACGCCCAGCGCATGATCTCCCAACGGACGTTCGAGCGGGTCCGGCGGATCGAGCTTCAGCTCGGGGTCGAGCCCTCGCACTACGAGCCGGGTACCGGGCCGGGCGAGCGCACGTCCCGCCCTGAGGGGGAAGAGCCCGACCGCGAGGCCCTGGGGGTATGAACTCCGCGCGGTCGGGGGTTGCGGTCCCGACCGGCAACACGTTCGACAAGTACGGGTCGGGGAATCCGATCCATCGCCGGCTCATGGTCGCGTTCGAGCGGGACCTGGACGCGCTGCTCACCCTGGCCGCGCCTCGTTCGGTGCTCGATGTGGGCTGCGGCGAGGGGGTGCTGACCGAGCGCTGGGCCCGCGCCCTGGCGCCGCGCCCGGTTACGGGCATCGACCTGCCCGACCCCAAGCTTCAGGCCCACTGGCAGACCCGCGCTGAACCCAACCTGGAGTTCTGCTCCGGCCAGGCCCAGAGCCTGCCCTTCGGCGACGACGAGGTCGATCTGGTAGCGGCGATCGAGACGCTCGAGCACGTCGAGGAGCCTGAGCCGGCGCTGGCCGAGATGGCCCGCGTGGCGCAGCGAAATCTGCTGGTCTCGGTGCCGCGCGAACCGCTGTGGCGCGCGCTGAACCTGGCTCGCGGGGCCTACCTGTCCCACCTGGGCAACACCCCGGGACACCTCAACCACTGGTCGCGGCGGAGCTTCGTCCGCCTGCTGTCGCGGTACGGAGACCTCACCGAAGTCCGGACGCCGCTGCCCTGGACGATGGCCCTGGTGCGAGTGTCTTGAGCACGGCCAGACAGTCGCCGGCCAGCCAGTCACCGGCCGGTGAGTCGCCGGCCGGTCCGCCGAGAGCCGGCTCCTACGCCGCCAGCGCCCGGATCCTGTCGATCGGGATCGCGTCCACCGGGGTGTTCACGTTCCTGTATCTGGCCTTCGCCAGCCACGTCCTGGATCCCGCCTCCTACAGCCGGATCTCCCTCTGCTGGGCCGTCATGTTCGTGATCCTGTCCGTGATCTACCGGCCGATCGAGCAGCTGCTCTCGCGCACCATCGCCGACCGCCGGGCCCGGGGTCTGCCCGGGCACTCACTGCGGGTTCCCGCGCTGATCCAGGGGGCGTTTGCCGTGGCCTTCCTGATCGCCGCGCTGGCCTTACGCCACGACATCGAGCGGGGGATGTTCGACCGCTCGAGCGCGCTGTACTGGATCCTGGTCGTGGGGGTGCTGGCGTATGCGGCCAGTTATTTCGCCCGCGGCTGGCTGGCCGGACACGAGCGGTTTGACCTGTACGGAGGACTGGTGTTCCTGGAGTCCACGTCCCGGTTCCTGTTCGCGCTCGCCGTGGCGGTGGGAATCGGCTCCGGGCAGGGCTTGGTCGGCCTGGGCATGGCCGTGGCCCCGTTCGTCTCGCTGTCGGTGATCCCGTTTGCCTTCTCGCGGGTCCGGACCCGAGCGCCGGCGGAGATCGAGGTGGCCGACGCCGCCCGCGAAGGACCGGCCCACGGCCAGCTGGAGGAGGCCGCCACCGACCTCAGCCTGCGCCACGGCGCCAGCTTCGCCGCATCGGTGGTGGGGATCATGTTCGCTGAGCAGACGCTGATGAACGGGGGCGTGCTGATCGTGGCCGCCAAGGCCTCGGGAGGCGCCGCCCTGACCGCGGGCATCACCGGGTTCGTGTTCAACGTGCTGCTGATCGTCCGCGCGCCGCTGCAGCTGTTTCAGGCCATCCAGACCTCGATCCTGCCTCACCTGGCCGGGCTCGAGGCGCGGGAGAATCCGGCCGAATTCCACCGGGCGATCCGGATCACCGTGCTGGCGATCGCCGGCTTTGCCGGTGTGGTGGCATTGGGCCTGCTGGCCGTGGGTCCGCCGGTCATGAAGGCGCTGCTCGGCGACAAGGGCTTTCACTACGGGCGTCTGGGCCTGGCGGTGGTCGGTCTGGGGATGGGCCTGCACCTGGTGGCGGGCACGTTCAACCAGGCGGCGCTGGCCCGGGGGCGCTCGGTGGTGGCCGCGCTGGCCTGGCTGGCCGCCGCCGGCCTGTTCGTGGGCCTGATGCTCGCCCCCACGTTCGCCAACCAGGTCCGGCGAGTCGAGCTCTCCTACTTCGTGGCCACGCTGTGCCTATGCGTCCTGCTGTGGCTGATCTACCGCCTGGGCGCCCGTCAGACCGCGCCGGCCCGCTGGGCCAGCTCGACGTAGGCGGCCGCCGGGTCGGCCGAGCCGAACACGCCCGAGCCGGCCACGAACAGGTTGGCCCCGGCGCGGGCCGCGAGCTCCGCGGTGTCCCGGTGGATCCCCCCGTCCACTTCCAGCGCCACCCGGTCGGGCAGGGCCGAGCGCATCCGGGCCAGCTTGTTCAGCGCGGCGGGAATGAACTCCTGGCCGCCCCACCCCGGATTGACGCTCATGCAGAGAGCCACGTCGAGAGGGTCGTCGGCCACCTCGGCCAGGATCGCGGCCGGCGTGGCCGGGCACACCGCCGCGCCGGCGCTGCAGCCGGCCTCGTGAATCAGCTGCAGGGCCCGGTGCAGGTGGGCCGTGGCCTCCACGTGCACCGTGATGTTGTCCGCTCCGGCCGCGGCGAACGCCGCGATCTGCCGCTCGGGCTGCGCGATCATCAGGTGGCAGTCGAGAATGCCCCCGGCCGCATGCACCCGGTCGGCCAGTGCCTGGACGACCAGCGGTCCCATGGTGATAGGGGGAACGAACTCGCCGTCCATCACGTCCACGTGGATGACCCGGGCGCCCGCGGCCATCACTTCCTCGACCTGGGAACCCAGGCGGGCGAAGTCGGCCGAGAGGATCGAGGGGGCGACGCGGTTCTGGCGAATAAGGCTGGCGGCGTCGCTCAAGCCGGTCAGACCGCTTTCAGCATGCTGCCCTGACAATGGTTACAGGCCAGCACAGCGGTGCTGGACATCCGGACGATCGTCGAGTGCTCACCGCAGTTGGGGCACACCGACACCAGCTCGAAGCGGTGCAGGCAGTTCACGCAGCGGTAGCGGCCCGGCACCGCCGTGGGCCGCAGCCACGGCTCCCCACAAGCCGGACACTCTGGCCCCAGATTGACAGGGGACTGGCTCACCGCGCCTTAGCTTAGTGCGATTCGCGCCGCAGCCGGGCGATGAAGAATCCGTCGGTTCCGTCGCGGTGGGGCAGCAGCTGGAACTGCTCCTCCAACCTAAACCCCGGCTGCTCCTGGATGAACCGGTCCATCTGGTCCTCCCCCTCGGACTGAGAGATCGTGCATACCGAGTAGGTGAGGGTCCCCCCGGGCTTGGTGGCGCGGCCCGCCGCGGCCAGGATGGCCCGCTGCTGGAGGGCCAGTTCGGCGATCGTCTCGGGGCTGGCCCGCCAGCGTAGGTCCGGCCGCGACTGGAGCGTGCCCAGCCCGCTGCACGGCGGATCGACCAGTACCCGGTCGAAATCCTCCGGGCTCGCCCACTCGGCGGCGTCCCCCACCACCACCCTCACGCTGCTGGCCTGCGTTCGCCGGCAGGTCTGCTCCAGGCCCTCGGCCCGCCGGGGGTGGCGCTCCACCGCCACCACACTGCCCGAGCCACCCATCAGCGCGGCCAGGTGAGTCGTCTTGCCCCCGGGAGCCGCGCACAGGTCGAGCACTCGCTCTCCGGCCTGCGGCGACACCACGCGGGCCACCAGCATCGAGCCACGTGACTGGGGGATGATCGCCCCCTCCCGCCACAGGTCGGACCCGTGGGCGTCGAATGGCTCCTCGAGCACCAGGCCCTCCGGCAGGCCCGGCGCCGGGTGGGTGCGTCGTCCGACACGCGCCGCCACCTCCTCCGCACTGGTGAGCAGCAGATTGGCCCGCAGCGCGGACTCGGCCGGCAGGTTGACCCGCTCCAGGAGGGCGCGAGCTGGCTCGGCGCCCAGCTCTCGCCACCACATCTCGGCCAGCCACACCGGCACCGAGTGCCGCAGCGCGGCCGAGTCGGGGTCGCGGTCGTGCAAGCGCGCCAGCAGAGGCGGGCCCTCCCGCGCCGCCCGGCGCAGCACGGCGTTGACCAGCCGCGCGCCGCCCGGGCTGGCCGGCTTGACCAGTTCGACGCTTTCGTCGACCGCGGCGTGCGCGGCTACTCCCGCCAGGTACAGCAACTGGAACAGGCCGATCCGGAGCGAGGCCAGGACGGCCGGCTCCAGGCGCCGGAGCGGCCGCCCGATCAGCTCTCGGGCCACGTGGTCCAGGGTCAGCCGACGCTGCACGGTCCCATACGCGATGGCCTGGGCCAGCGCCCGGTCGCGGGGGGCCAGCTCGCGAGCCTGGCCCAGGAACGCGCGGTCGGCATACGCCCCTTGCTCGAACACGCGGCGGACGACCACAAAGGCACACCTGCGCGCCGGGCTCACCTGCGATGGCCGCGCAGCCAAGCCTCGCCGCTCATCGCCTGGCGTCCCGGCGGCTTGACCTCGAGCAGCGCCAGGGCACCTTCGCCGCACGCCAGCACAGGGCAGCGGTCAACCACGTCGATCGTCCCGGGTCGACCGCCCCCGCCCGAGCCCGCCCGGGCCACCAGGACGCCGAGCTCGGAGCCGTCGTCGAGCCGGACCTGGGCTCCGATGTGCGGGGACAGCGCCCGGACCCGCCGCTCGAGCTCGGTGGCCGGCCGCGCGGGGTCCAGCCCGCGGTCCGCCGGCGTGATCTTCTCGGCGTAGGTGACGCCCTCCTCGGGCTGCTCCACCGGCTCGGGCAGCTCGTCGAGCACCCTAACCAGCAGCACGCCGCCCAGCTCCTGCAGCCGGTCGGCCAGCGTGCCGTAGCTGTCCTGCGGCCGGATCTCCTCCCGTTCCTCGGCGTACACCGGGCCGCTGTCCAACCCGGCGGTGACGCCCATGATGGTCACGCCCGTGACCTCGTCGCCGGCCATGATCGCCCGCTCGATCGGGGCGGCACCGCGCCAGCGGGGCAGGAGCGACGGATGCACGTTCAGCATCCGGTAGTCGGACAGCAGCGGCTCCTTGATCAACCCGCCGAACGCGCACACGCACACCACCTCCGGGTTCGCCTCAGCGATTCGCGCCCGAGCCTCGTCATCGTTGACCGACGCCGGCTGGGCCAGGTCGATGCCCAGGCGCCGGGCGGCTTCAGCCGCCGGAGGCGGCGACAGCCGGCGCCCGCGCCCGCGGGGCCGGTCGGGGCGGGTGACCACCAGCGCCGGCCGGTGCTCGGTGGCGGCCAGACGCTCCAGAACCGCGACGGCGAACGACGTCGTGCCGAGGAAGACGGTCCGCACAGCGTCCCGGGACGAGCTACGCCGCCGCTTCCCTCTCGGCCGCGGCCCGCAGCGCCCGGACCGCCTCCTTGCGCTGCTCACGGCTTGTGCGGTCGAGGATCAGCACCCCGTCCAGGTGATCGACCTCATGCTGGATCACGCGGGCCTCCAGCCCCGACGCCTCCACCACGATCGACTCCCCGGCCGGGTCCAGCGCGGTGACCCGAACGTGGATCGCGCGCTCGACGTCCACGTGCACGCCGGGCAAGCTGAGGCAGCCTTCCTCCATCTCCTCGGTCTCCTTCCCCTTCCATTCGACCTCGGGGTTGATCAGCACTGCCAGCGGCGCCTGGTGCTGGACCCGATAGACCAGCAGACGGTGCAGAAC
>DATKRM010000072.1:0-3695 GCA_035532195.1 Solirubrobacteraceae bacterium | reverse complement strand
GGTCGCGTCTGTGCTCGGGTTGAGCTGCGCCAGCCCGGCGCCGCCCGCCCGAGCTTCGGCCGGACTCCAGGGCATGTTCGAAGATGACGACATGCTGACCGCCGACCCAACGGGCGCGGTGGCCAAGTTCCGCATGCTCGGGGTCTCGTCCGTCCGGCTGGCCGTCCGCTGGCGGGACATCGCACCCAATTCGCTTGGCAAGACGGCGCCGCGGCACTTCAACGCCACCGACCCCACGGCCTACCCCACTCGCAACTGGGCCACCCTGGACGCGATCGTGCGCGCGCTGAACCAGGGCGGGATTGGCCTCAACCTGGACATCTTGGGGCCGGCCCCCAGATGGGCCAGCGGCCCCGGCGCGCCCAAGGGGAACACCAACTACAACTGGAACCCCAATCCCTCAATGTACCGGCAGTTCGTGCAGGCGCTGGGAACCCGCTACAGCGGCAACTTCGACCCTCAGCGCAAGCAGCAGGTCGCAGGCGACCCGAACGCTCTGCCGCGGGTGAAGTTCTGGTCGGTGTGGAACGAGCCCGACTACGGTCCCAGCCTGGCTCCGCAGGGCGTCCTCGGCCACCTGACGGTGGAGAACAGCCCCCGGATGTACCGCAACCTGGTCGACGCCGCCTGGACCGGCCTTCACCGCACCGGCCACGGCTCGGACACGGTCGTGTGGGGCGAGCTCGCACCCCGGGGCATGAACTCCTGGGGAGTATTCTCAGGCATGAAGCCGCTGGTGTTTCTCCGCGCCATGTACTGCGTTGACTCGCATTACCGTCAGCTCCGAGGCGCGGCCGCCGCGATTCGAGGCTGTCCCACCAACACCGCAGGGTCGCGCCGCTTCCGCGCGCTCAACCCGGGCCTGTTCCAGGCCAGCGGTGTGTCCGACCACCCCTACATGCGCTGGTACCAGCCCAACCGGGAAATCCCGTCCGACCCCGACTACTCCTCGCTGGGTGAGATGGGGAACCTCGAGCGGGCGCTGGATCGGCTGCAGCGGGTGTACGGTTCGAGCAAGCGGCTCCCCATCTGGAACACCGAGTTCGGCTACCTGACCAGCCCGCCCAAGAACGACAACCAGATCGAGCCGGGCGGTCACCGCTACCCCTGGGTCTCCCAGACCACGGCGGCGTACTACCTCAACTGGGCCGAGTACATCTCCTGGCGTGACCCGCGGTTGCAGTCGTTCTTCCAATACCTGATGAAGGACCCGCTCCCGGCGTTGAAATCCAACGACTGGGGCGGCTTCGCCAGCGGGCTGCTCAGCTACAACGGGATCCCCAAGCCGGGCTACTACGCGTGGCGGATGCCGCTGTACATGCCGGTCACCTCGACCCGCAAGGGCCAGCTGCTCGAGGTGTGGGGGTGCGCCCGACCGGCCGTCTACGCGGCACGGGACACCGGGCAGACCCAGTCGGTGCAGATCCAGCTCAAGCCCAGCGGCCAGCCTGCCTTCTCCACCGTGCAGACCGTCTCGCTGCCCCAGAGCGGATGCTACTTCGATCTCCGGGTGCCGTTTGCCTCGAGCGGCACGGTGCGGCTGGGCTGGACCTTCCCGAGTGCGGACCCTGCCCTGACCTACTCCGATCCGCTCGCCTCCGGCACCGCGTACAGCCGCGAGGTGGCCATCAGCGTCCACTAGGGCCCGGCGGCGGCTCGGCCCGCATCGGGGATACTTCCCCCGATGGCCTCCGGCGCCCAACTAGTCGCCCGCTTGCAGGGGATCTGCGGCGCGGAGCACATTCTGACCCACCCCGACGCGCTGGCCACCTACCGTTCCGACGGGCTGGCTCAGTACCGCGAGATACCGCTGGCCGCGGCGCTGCCGGGCAGCGCCGAGCAGGTCCGGGACGTGGTCCGTGCGTGCTTCGAGGCCGAGGTGCCGTGGGTGGCCCGCGGAGCCGGCACCGGGCTCTCCGGCGGGGCCCTGCCGGTGGCCGAGGGCGTGCTCATCGTGCTGGCCCGGATGCGGCGCATCATCTCGGTGGAGCTGAACGATTCCCGCGTGGTGGTCGAGCCGGGGGTGACGAACCTGGCCATCTCCCGCGCGGTGGCCCCCACCCACTTCTATCCGCCTGATCCGTCGAGCCAGGTTGTGTGCTCGATCGGCGGCAACATCGCCGAGAACTCCGGCGGTGCGCATTGCTTCAAGTACGGCTTCACGACCAACTACGTGACCGGACTGGAGATCGTCCTGAGCGACGGCTCGGTGGTGGAGCTCGAGCGCGACGCACCGGGCTACGACCTGCTGGGTGCGTTCGTGGGATCGGAGGGCACGCTGGGCGTGGCCACTCGGATCGACCTGCGCGTGGTACCCCGACCCGAGGCGGTGCGCACGCTGGTCGCGTTCTACGAGGACACCAGCCACGCGGGCGACGCCGTGAGCGCGATCGTGGCCGCCGGGATCGTGCCCGCGGCCATCGAGATGATGGACCGCCTGTCCATCCAGGCCGCCGAGCAAGCCACCGGCGTGGGCTACCGGCTCGACGCCGGCGCCGCCCTGCTCGTGGAGCTCGACGGCCCCGAAGCCGAATGCGAGGCTCGGTTCGAGCATGTGCGCGCGATCTGCGCCGAGCGCAGCCTGGAGCTCCGCGTGGCCGGCTCGGAGGTGGAGCGCCAGCTGATCTGGAAGGCCCGAAAGGCGGCGTTTGCCGCCATGGGGCGGATCGCCCCCGCGTACTACGTCCAGGACGGCGTCATCCCCCGCACCCGGCTGGCCGAGGTCCTGCGGCGGATCGACGACCTGGCGACCGAGTACCAGCTGCAAGTGGCAAACGTGTTCCACGCCGGCGACGGCAACCTCCACCCGCTGGTGTGCTACGACCCGTCCCGGGACGGCGAGGCGGAGCGGGCCGAGGAACTGGCCGGTCTGGTCGTCAAGGCGTGCGTGGAGGCCGGAGGCTCGATCACCGGCGAGCACGGAGTCGGCGTGGACAAGAAGGCCTACATGCCGGCCATGTTCTCCGAGCCGGATCTGGAGGCGTTCCAGCGGCTGCGCTGCGCGTTTGATCCGCACTCGCTGGCCAATCCGGGCAAGGTGATGCCGACCCCGCGGTTGTGCGGCGAGGTTCCCGGGCCTTACCGGCAGCACCCGCTGGAGCGGGCCGGCGTGGCGGCCCGGTTCTGAGCCGCCGCCTGTCCTCGGATGCCACGCCAGCTTCGCCCCACCAGCTTCGAGGCCGCGGCCGCCGCCCTGTCCGGGGCCGCCGCGGCCGGAGAATCGGTCCGGCTGATCGGCGGCGCCAGCAAGCTGGCCTGGGGCACCCCGGATCCGGGCCCTGACGTGGAGCTGCGCACGGCCGTCCTGGATCAGATCGTCGAGCACAACGCGGGCGACCTGACCGCCGTGATCCAGGCCGGGGTCCCGTTGGCCCGGGCCCAGGAGAGTTTCGCCGCGGCGGGTCAGATGCTGGCGCTCGACCCGTGGCTGGGCAGCGAGCGCCAGGCCACGCTCGGCGGCATATTGGCCACCGCCGACTCGGGTCCGCTGCGCCACCGCTACGGCGCCCCGCGGGACCTGATCGTGGGTATGACCGTGGCGCTGAGCGACGGCACGATCGCGCGCTCGGGGGGAAAGGTGATCAAGAACGTGGCCGGCTACGACCTGGCCAAGCTGTTTTGCGGCTCGTTCGGCACGCTGGGCCTGATCCTGGCGGTCAACGTCCGCCTGCATCCCCTGCCCGAGCAGACGGCCA
>DATKRM010000071.1:0-17609 GCA_035532195.1 Solirubrobacteraceae bacterium | reverse complement strand
ACCGCGCGTTGGGACAGCGCGGGGTTGACCAGCTGGCGCAGACGCCGGTGATCGTCGCCCTCCTTGGTGATGATGTTGTTGACGAACTCCTCGTGCAGGGGGCCTTCGGTGATGCCGAAGATCTCGGCCATCATCAGCCCGGGAAAGATCAGCTCCCGGCTACGCAGAAAGAACTCGCCGGCCTCCCGGTCGAGCACGGTGTAGCCGAACGGATTGGCGGCCAGCCACCCGTCGTAGCCGGTCAGCCCGGCCATCGCCTCGCGGTAGGGCTCACCGCTCAGGGCGGCGCTCGTGTGGTCGAAGCTGGGCAGATCGAGTTCGGCGGCGACCGGCATCGGTTCAGCGTATCCCCTCATAGGCTGCGGTAGCCTCGGACTGGTGCCGGGCTCCGACGACGCCGAGGGGCTCGCCAACCGCCGGGAGTTCCTGGCCCTCGGCGCGGGTGTGGTGGCCGCCGCACACGGCGTGCCCGCCGGCCACCGGCACAAGCGCAAGCGCCACCGGCACCCCCCG
The DNA here is from genome assembly GCA_035532195.1 of Solirubrobacteraceae bacterium. Classification (GTDB taxonomy): domain Bacteria; phylum Actinomycetota; class Thermoleophilia; order Solirubrobacterales; family Solirubrobacteraceae; genus Palsa-465. Next base: position 17,096 of record DATKRM010000071.1, on the reverse strand, counting down.
CGCCCGCTCGACCAGGTCGAGCACGTGGTGTTCCTGATCCAGGAGAACTGCTCCTTCGACCGCTACTTCGGGACCCTCCGGGGCGTCCGCGGGTTCTCCGACCCGCACGCCGCCAAGCTGCCGAGCGGCCAGCCCGTCTTCTACCAGCCGACCGCTGTGCCCGGGTCGTACATGCTGCCCTGGCACTACGACACATCCACCAGCAATCCCTGCGACATCGAGGTGGACAACGGCTGGGACCCCATGCACCAGGCTCTGAACGGCGGGCGCATGGACGGGTGGCTGGCTGGCGAGCACGATCTGGTGTTCACCATGAGCTACTACACGCGGGCGGACCTGGCCTGGCACCTGGCGGTGGCCGACGCGTTCACCGTGTGCGACGACTACCACTCCTCGGTCCTGGGCCCCACCAATCCCAACCGCCTGTACACGGTGAGCGGAACGCTGGACCCGCGGGGCCAGGCCGGAGGCCCGGTGATCGACAACAGCGAGTCGACGGTGCCCTACACCTGGCCCACCTACCCGCAGCGATTGCAAGCGCACCGGATCAGCTGGCGGGTCTACCAGCAGACGGACAACTTCGACGACAACCCGCTGGCCTGGTTCAAGGCCTACCGGGATTCCCACCCCGGCTCGCCGCTGTACGACAACGGTCTGGCCCGGCGGCCGGCCAGCGCGTTCGCCGACGATGTGGCGGCGGGCAAGCTCCCCCAGGTGAGCTGGATCGTCGCCCCCACGGCCCAGTCCGAGCACCCGGGCTATTCGCCGGGGCTGGGCGCCCAGTTCTGCAGCAACATCCTCCAGGCCCTGTTCGCCCATCCCAAGGTCTGGGCCAAGACGGTGGTGTTCCTGACCTACGACGAGCCAGGCGGCTTTTTCGACCACGTGGTGCCGCCGCTGGCCCCGTCCGGCACCCCGGATGAGTTCGTGGGCGGCCAGCCGATCGGCCTGGGCTTCCGGGTGCCCATGGTGGTGTGCTCTCCCTGGAGCCGAGGGGGCTACCTGCTCTCGGATACGTTCGACCACACCTCGTTGCTGCGATTCCTGGAGCGCCGGTTCGGAGTTCGCGAGCCCCAGATCAGCGCCTGGCGACGCAAGACCTGCGGCGACCTGGTCCGGTCCCTGGACCTGCGCCACCGGGATCTGAGCATCCCCCGGCTGCCTGACCCGGCGCCGCTGGCCGCGGCCTCCACCACCGCCTGCAGCAGCTATCCGCCCGGGGTCCCGCCGCTGGCCTCCCAGCAGATGCCCACCCAGGAGCCCGGCCGCCGCCGGCGCCGCTGAGCCCGACCGTTCGCCGTCGCTGCGGCCTAAACTCCGCTGCCATGGCCGGTTCGCCCCTCAGCCGCCTGGCTCGACTGCGCCAGCTGCCCGTGGCCCGGCTGCTGGCTCTGGCCGAGCTGGTCCTGCTGGCCCGCGAGCACTACGGCAAGCTCAAGCCCCATGAGCGCCGGCGCATCCTGGCCCTGGTCCGCCGCGCCCGGGGACGGCCGGCCAACCTGACTCGCCGGGAGCGCGCCGAGCTGTCCGCGCTGCTGGCCAAGACCGATCCCCGGCTGTTCATGGAGAGCGCGGTGCGCAAGGTGACCGGCGTGCCGCTGCCGGGGAGGACCCGACAGCCGCGCCGCCCCGGCTCGAGTTGACCGCCACCCGCGAGCGCCCGCAACCGGTGGCCCCGCCGCGGGCCGGCGGAGCGCCGCCACCAACGGTGGCCGAGCCGGGTGCCTCGGTGGCCTACATCCGGCTGATCGCGTTTGTGGTCGGATCGGCCAGCCTGGGGGCCGAGATCGCCGCGGCGCGGTTGCTGGCGCCCTACTTCGGGGCGTCCACGATCATCTGGGCCAACACCATCGCCACCGTGCTGGTGGCGCTGTCGGTGGGCTATGCAATCGGAGGCCGGCTGGCCGATCGCTGGCCGCACCTGCGCGGGCTGAGCACCGTGGTCCTGGCCGCCGGGCTGTTGCTGTCGGCGGTGCCGTTCGCCGCAGACCCGTTCCTGCGCCTGGCCGCGGGCGCCTTGGGATCGCTGTCGGTGGGTGGGTTCCTGGGCTCGCTGGTGGCCGTGCTGGGGCTGATGGCGGTGCCCGTGATGCTGCTGGGCACGGTGGCGCCGTTCGCCAACCGGCTCGCGGTCGATCGCCTGAGCGCGACCGGCACCGTGACCGGCCGCCTGTACGCCATCTCCACCGTGGGCTCGCTGGTGGGGACGTTCGCCTCGGCGCTGCTCCTGATCCCGCTGATCGGCACCCACCGCACGTTCCTGGTATTCGCGCTCGCGCTGGTGGCGGTCGCCGTCCCGGCACTGTCCTCGCGGCGTTGGCTGCTGGTTCCGCTGGTCGTAGGCGGGCTGTTCGCGATCCCGCCGCCAGGGATCGGGACCGACGTCCGGGGGGCCCGGGTCATCTATGCCACCGAGACGGCGTACCAGTCCGCCCGGGTGGTCCAACTGCCCACCGGCGAGCGCTGGCTGCAGCTCAACGAAGGGGTGGCAATCCACTCCGACTACCGGCCCTGGAGCTACCTGACCGGCGGCTACTGGGACGACTTCCTGGTGCTGCCCTGGCTGGCCGGCCGGGGCGTCCCCGGCCGGGTGGCAATCCTGGGCGACGCGGCGGGCACGGTGGCCCGGGCCTACGGCCACTACTTCCCGCGCACGCGCGTGGACGCGGTGGAGCTGGACGGCGCCCTGAGCCAGATCGGCCGCCGGTTCTTCGACCTGCGCGGTCGGAACCTTCACCTGTACACAGCCGACGCCCGGCCCTGGTTGACGGCCAGCCGGGCCCGCTACGACGCGATCTTCCTCGACGCCTACCGCCAGCCCTACATCCCGTTCTACCTGGTGACCCGCGAGTTCTTCACCTCGGTGCGAGACCACCTGCGCCCCGGCGGCCTGATCATCGTCAACGTCGGGCACACCCCCGGCTCGGACGCCCTGGAAAAGGTCGTGTCGGCCACGCTCGGCGCGGAGTTTCCCGTCGTGGCGCGCGACCGGATCAGCGACGGCAACTCGTTGGTCGTGGCCAGCCGGTGGCCGCTGGCCGGGAACTCCCGACCCCGGCTGGGGGCCGAGCTCGATCCCCTGGCCCGCGCGGTGCGGTCGCGGCTGGGGCCGGCGCTTGCGGGCGGCGCGGTGTACACCGATGACCGCGCGCCGGTGGAGTGGCTGACCGACCTGTCTCTGCTCCGCTACGCCGCGGGCAGCCGGTAGCGGGTCAGACGTCCGTCCAGACCAGCGCCTGGCCAGAGACCGTCCATCCGTTGGCGGTGGCGTTCAGCTTCGCATCAGGCCGGCCGATAAAGCAACCCGGGTGCGCTCGCTACGGCTAACCAACAAGGTCCAGCTCCTGCTGGTGTGCGGCGCGTTGCTGTGCGCATTCGGTCCCCATCTCGTGATGCTGGGCTACCAGGCGGCTGGCGGGCAGCCGCCGGGCGCATTGTCGTTCTTCTGCCTGCTGCACCACGGCAGCGGGTCAAGCAAGCCGGAGGCGGTGGCCAACTGGTCGATCCGACCGGCCACGGCTCAGCGGTGAGGCAGATTCAAGTAGCCCGGCCGGCCGGCCGAACACTCCACTCATCGGGTAGTCAAGGAAAGGACCGGGGCATGACGGTGACGATCTCCAGGCTGGGCAAATGGCTTCCGCACGGCGGCTCGCTGCCGTACGACGAGTGGCAACGTCGGCACAAGGTGATTTCGGTGCTGCTGCTGGTGGCCATCGCCATCGCGGTCACGTATGCCGCGCTGGCCCGAGGCTCTGGAGCGCTGCGGTACGTGCCCGAGGACGCGGCGCTCGTCATCTTTGCCGGGCTGGCCTGGAGCCCAGCCGGCTCCCGCAAGTGGCGCTCGCTGTCGGCCTCGCTGGGGCTACTCACCGTGGCCGCGCTGCTGGTCGACATCTCGGGTGGCCTGATCGAGATGCACTTCGCGTTCTTCGTCGTCGTTCTGATCCTTACCCTGTATGAGGACTGGGTTCCGTTCCTGGTGGCGGTGCTGTTCGTGCTGCTCCATCACGGGATCATGGGAACGCTCGATTCGCACGCCGTGTTCAACCGCCCGGCCGAGTGGGCCGATCCCTGGGCCTGGGCGGCTCTCCATGCCCTGTTCGTGGCCCTGGCCGGCATCGCCGGCGTGGCCGCGTGGCGGCTGAACGAGCAGGTCCGGGGACGCATGAAGGCCACCCAGGTGCAGCTCCAGGCCGCCCACGACGAACTGGCGGCGCTGGCCACCACCGATCCGCTCACTGGCCTGGCCAACCATCGGGCGGTCATCGGGGTGATCGAGCAGGAAATCGAGCGTTCACGCCGCTACCGCCGCACGTTCTCGATCCTGTTCCTGGACCTCGACCACTTCAAGGCGCTCAACGACACCTCGGGCCACCGGATGGGCGATGACGCGCTGAAGGCGGTGGGCGGGCTGCTCAAGCAACGGCTGCGCGGAGTGGACACTCCGGCCCGCTGGGGCGGGGAGGAGTTCCTGGCCATCCTCCCGGAGACGGACCGTGAGGAGGCGCTGGCCGCGGCGGAGAAGCTCCGGGAAGCCGTGGCCCAGCACGGGTTCGGCGAGACCGGGATGCACCTGACCTGCTCGATCGGCGTGGCCGAGTATCCCCGCGACGGGGCGGACCGCAGCGGGCTGATAGATGCGGCGGACCGGGCGATGTACGCGGCCAAGAGCCTGGGGCGCAACCAGGCGCTGTCGGCCGGCGATCCCGCGGTGCTGGCCCTGGGCGAGCACACTTCCGACAGCTCCCGGGATGCGCTGGCCCTGGCCGGGGCGATCGAGGCGTTGGCCATGCTGGTGGACGTCCGTGACGACTACACCGGCACCCATGCCAGCGACGTCAGCCGGCTGGCCCACGCCGTGGCGCTCCAGCTCGAACTGGGGGCAGGTGAGGCCCAGCTGATCTCGGTGGCCGCCCGGCTGCACGACGTGGGCAAAGTGGCCGTGCCGGATGCGATTCTCCGCAAGCAGGGCAGGCTGACCGAAGACGAGTGGACGATCATGCGCACCCATCCGGTGGTCGGTGCGGAGGTGGTGGGGTTGATCCCCGCCCTGCGGCCGATTGCCCCGATCCTGCGCGCCCACCACGAGCGAGTCGACGGCACCGGCTATCCAGACGGGCTGAGCGGCGACGAGATCCCGCTCGGGGCCCGGGTGATCGCCGTGGCCGATGCGTACAGCGCCATGGTCTCGGATCGGCCGTACCGCAAGGCCCTGGACGCCGACGTCGCGCTAACGGAGCTGCGGGCCAATTCCGGGACCCAGTTCGACTCGGCCGTGTTCGCGGCGTTCGAGGCGATCCTGTCCGGCCCGGAGGCGTCATCCCGAACCGCAGCGTATGCCGTGACGGACCGCTAGTCTGAACGCCCTGATGTCCAGGGCCCGCGCGGTCGTTTTGGGAGCGCTCGTGACGCTATCCGGCGGGCTCGTTTCGGCCTGCGGGGCGGGCCAGTCCGGCGGCCCGCAGCTGAACCTCGCGTCGAACGGGACCGCCGCGGCGCTCCAGCTGCAGCTCCGGCTCCCGATGGTCGGTCTGTCCAGCGCCGCCCAGGTCAGCTACACGACCGGCGAGGGCAAGCCCGTCCTGCGAGGCATGGTGCAGCCGGCCGGCACCCCGGTGTACATGCTGGACGGCCAGGGGCGCCGGACCGTGGTGGAGCCCAAGCACGACGGCTCCTTCGACGTCCGGGCCAGCCTGGTGCCGGGGACCAACCAGTTCAAGTTCACCGCCGCGCGCCTGGGCACCAGCAACCGCTCCGCCACGCTGACCGTCGAGTGGCGCGGTCCGGCGGCCGACGCCATGGAACGCCAGGTCCAGGCCGATCCGGCCAAGTACCTGCCGCCGGCCAGCGCGGGGTTGAATCGCAAGCTGCCGCCGCTGGGCAAGATCCCGGCGGTCATCCCCAGCGGGGTGACCACCACGTTCTCGATCAACGCCATTCAGGCCAACCCACCCCCGGCCACCGGGGGTCCCGGCCACTGGCTTGGCGGCTTTGAGCTGACCGAGTACTACCCCGCGCTGGAGTCGTGGTTTGTGGGCGCGCTGGTGCCGACGCCCGGCCTGCCCTCCCAGCACCGCATCGACTGGCTGTACTCGGCCCACGGGCTGTCGATGGAGGGCGACGGGATCGGGCTGGATGGCCAGCAGTACCACATCCAGAGCCTCGGTTCCGGCGGCTGGCTGGGCCAGGGCGGCTCGGTCTGGTATTGGCGCACCGGCGGCTATTGGAAGAGCCCATCGGGCGGCATCACCTTCCCGCTGTCCAGCGGCGGCTGGTCGAACGGCGCGGGCGGTGCCTACGTGCCCCCGCCCCAGGGGATCAGCTTCGCTTCGGGTCCCTCGCGCAACCTGTCGTACCTGCGCAGCGTCGCCGTCGATCCCAGTGTGATCCCGATGGGCAGCCACATCTTCATCCCGGCCTATGAGGCGATCAACGGCGGCTGGTTCCAGGCCGACGACACCGGAGGGGCGATCAACGGGCGGCACATCGACGTGTTCCGCCCGCCGCCGGCCGACCCCAACTCCAGCGACGGGCTGGGCCTGGCCAACGGCCAGAACGTGTACATCGTGCCACCCGGGGTGCCGCTGCCCTAGCTGCTCGGAGCCGGCGCGCGATCCTGGATCACCCTCACCCCGTGGCGCGGCGCCAGCGTGATTCCTCGGAACACCGGCTCCTCGGGCTGGGTATCGGCGGCCCGCAACCTGGCGCGCTCCAGTACCCGGCGGAGCACGACCCGCATCTCCATCAGGGCGAAGCTGGCTCCCAGGCAGCGGCGGGTTCCCCCGCCGAACGGGATCCAGGTGTAGGTGTCCGGCGCCTCGGGGCCCAGGAACCGCTCCGGACGGAAGGCGGCCGGGTCGGGATACAGATCGCTCCGGCGGTGGACCACGCGGATCGAGGGGTTGATCTCGTATCCGGGCGGGATCTCGTACCCGTCCAGGCGGAACGGCTCCTCCCGCACGACGCGGCCCACGCCGGGGATCACCGGCCGGACGCGCAGCGACTCCTTGACCACGGCGTCCAGGTACTCGTCGTCAGCCTCGATTGCGCGCTCCAGCACCGGCGGGGAGTGCAGCAGCAGATCGAACGTCCAGGCCAGGCCGGTGGCCGTCGTCTCGTGTCCGGCCAGCAGTAGCGTGATCAGCTCGTCGCGGACCTCCTGGTCGGACAGCCGCTGCCCGTCTTCGTCCTCGGCCAGCAGCAGCGCGGAGAACACGTCATCGCGCTCGGCCAGGTTGCCCTCGCCTCGGCGGCGGGCGATCTCCTCGAACAGCACTTCGTCCACCTCGCGGCGGGCGGCGTCGAACTGGCGGGTGGCGTCCGAGCGGTTACCCAGTCGGCCGAGCAGCACCATCAGCATCAGCCCGCGCGGCCGGGCCACCGGAGCCACCATGTTGCGCAGGCGGCGACGGAGTTCGGTTTCCGCCGGCCCGGGCTCGTAGCCGAACACTGCGCGGACGATCACCTGCAGCGTCAGCGCCTGCATGCTCGCGAAGACCGGAAAGGGCTCGCCCACCGGCCACGAGTCGATCTCGGCGTCGGCCGCCTGGCGCATCACCGCGGCGTACTCGGCCATCCGCTGACCGTGGAACGGAGGCAGCATCAGCCGGCGGTGGCGAAGATGCTCGTCGCCGTCCAGGAGCAGGACCGACCGCTCCCCCAGGACCCGGCCGAGCAGCGCGTTGGCCTCGCCCGCGTGCAGGCGATGCGGGGAACCCTGGAACAGCTGCTTGATCGGCCCCGGGTCGAACAGCATCACGAACGAGCTGTCGAACACGGTCCGGAAAGTCACGATGTTCCCGTAGCGCCGGCGGCAGGCCTCCAGGAAGCGGGCGCCGCCGAACACGAAGCCGGCGGTCTGCACCAGCCGCGGCAGGGACGGGCCCGGGGGGAGCTGAGCCGTGGTCGAACTCATGGCACGATGCTGGCACACCCGGGAGCCGGTCTTGGCTAAGCCGACTCTCGCCGCAGGCGTCGCCGCCGGACTTTATGCTTTTCTTATGCTCGGCTCGCGGGCGCAAGGGGGCAGGCAGCCCGGGGCGACGACTCAAACAGCCATCAGCGAATGGATATACGGACATTGCGGGACAGCTTTCTGATCTTTGGTAGCCCGGTCATCGGTGAGGAGGAGATCGCCGAGGTCGTGGACTCGATGCGCTCGGGCTGGGTGGGTACGGGGCCGAAGGTGCAGCGGTTCGAGCAGCAGCTGGCGGAGTACGTGTCGGTGCCCTACTGCCGTTGCGTGTCCTCATGCACGGCGGCGTTGATCCTGTCCCTCCAGGTGCTGGGGATCGGTCCCGGCGACGAGGTGCTGGTTCCAGCGATGACCTTCGTGGCCTCGGCCAACGCGGTGGAGCACGCCGGCGCCAGCACGGTGCTGGTGGACTCCGAGCCGGACACAGGGCTGATCGACCTGGACGCCGCCGCGGCGGCCATCACACCCCGGACCAAGGCCATCATGCCGGTGCATCTGGCGGGTCGGCCCGTGGACATGGACCGCCTCCACGCGCTGCGGGACAAGCACGGGCTGCAGGTGATCGAGGATGCAGCCCACGCCATCGGGACCGAATGGCACGGAACCCGGATAGGAGGCATGGGCAACCTGGCAGCCTTCTCGTTCTACGTGACCAAGAACATCACCTCGATCGAGGGCGGCGCCCTGGTCACAGAGGACGAAGCCGTGGCCGAGGAGGTGGAGCGACTGGCGCTGCACGGCCTCTCGCTTGGGGCCTGGCAGCGGTTCTCGGACACCGGGTTTCGCCACTACGAAGTCGTGCGGCCGGGCTTCAAGTTCAACATGACTGACGTGCAGGCCGCGCTGGGGCTGCACCAGCTCCCCCGCCTGGACGGCTGGATCGACCGCCGGGCGGAGCTCTGGGATCGCTATGACCGCCTGCTGGCCGATCTGCCGCTCCAGACCCCGGCGGAACCCGAGCCCAACACCCGGCACGCCCGCCACCTCTACCAGGTGCTGGTCAGCCCCGAGGCTCCGGTGTCCCGCGACGAGCTGCTGAGCGCTTTGAGCGCGCGGCGCATCGGCAGCGGCGTGCACTACCGCGGCGTGCACCTGCATCCCTATTACCGAGACAAGTACGGCCTGGAGCCGTCGGACTTCCCGGTGGCCTCTGACATCTCCGATCGCACGCTCAGCCTGCCGCTGAGCCCCAAGATCGCCGACGCCGACCAGGACGACGTGGTGGCTGCACTCCGGGAGGTCCTGGCGCCGTGAGTACGGCCGAGTTCCCGGCAACCCGGGGGCGGGAGCTGCTCAGCCTGTGGTGGAAGGAACGGGTGCGGCCGGTGCCCTGGGAGGTCTGGTGCCTGCTGGGGCTGATCGCGGTGGCCACCGCGATCCGCATCCTGGTCATCAACAACCAGAGCATCTGGACCGATGAGGCGCTGACCGCCTACGAGGCCCGGCTGCCGTTCGGGTCGATGGTCCACGTGGTGCTGAACATCGAGACCACGCCGCCGCTGTACTTCGGGCTGATCTGGGTGTGGGCCAAGATCTTCGGCGCCAGCGTGATCGCGCTGCGCTCGGTGTCGGTGATCGCCGGAATCCTCCTGGTGCCGCTGGCCTACCAGTGTGGGCGCGAGCTGGTGTCGCGGCGGGTCGGTCTGCTGGCCGCCGCGTTCGTGACGGTGAACCCGTTCCTGATCTGGTACTCGCAGGAAGCCCGGTCCTACATGCTGCTGACCGCGCTGTGCGGAGCCTCGTTCCTGTGGTTCCTGCGGGCTCGCCGCGACCCCAGCCGCCGCCACGTCGTGGTGTGGGTCGTGTTCTCGGCGCTGGCGCTCATGACCCACTTCTTCGCCGGTTTCCTGGTGGCCGGCGAGGCGCTGTGGCTGTTGTGGCTGAACCGCGGCCGGCTGATGCTGGTGGCCGCTGCCGTTCTGGCCGTGGTTCAGGTCGCGATGATCCCGTTTGCTGCCTCCGACGCCGCCCACGGCACCGACTGGGTGGCTCAAATCCCATTGCACAACCGGGTGGGCAATGCGATCGCCGAGTGGGGGGTCAGCATCATGTTCCGCCGCACGCCGATCACGACCATGTTTGGTGTGGGGGCGCTGCTGGTGGCGCTGATCGCCCTGTTCGTCCTGGTGGGTGGCGACCGCCGAACCAAGACCGCCGCCCGGCTGCTGGCGTTCATGGTCGCGTTCGTGTGGCTGGTGCCCATCGCCCTGAAGGTCGTGCACGAGGACTTCTTCCTGTCCCGCAACGTGATGCCGGCGATCGTGCCCGCGGCCGTGCTGCTGGCGGCGGCCTGCCTGGCTCCGCGCACCCGGGTGTTCGGGGGCGTGCTGGCGGCCGTGCTGCTGGGGTTGTTCTGCTGGTCGGCCATTCGAGTCCAGACCCATCCCTATCTGGAGCGGCCGAACTGGCGCTCAGTGGCCGACGCGATCGGGCCGGCCGCGGCGCCGCGGGTCATCCTGGCCGCCAACGGAACCACCGCTGACCCGCTGAAGATCTACCTCCCGCACGCCCTGTGGAGCGAGCCCCTGTACCGGAAGATGCCCGTCCAGGAGATTTACGTGGTCGGCGCGATCAAACGGCTGGCCCTGCTGGCGCCCACCAGCAAGGCCGACGTGGCGCGCTTTGGCAGGCGGCGCCGGCGGACGCCGATGGGGGCGCCGCTGCCGGCTCGGTTCGCGCCGCCGGGGGCGGTACTGGTCCGCCGGTTCCCCCTGCACAGCTGGGTCGTGGCCCAGTTCGAGCTGCTCCGGCCGACCCGCCTGAACTACGTCCAGGTGTACGCGATGGCGTACCGCTTCTTCCATCACACCCCGCGCGATCTGCTGGTCATCTTCCAGAGGCCCGGCCGCTGAGGCACAATTACCGGGTATGGCCGGTGACGCTGTAGCCACAGCGCAAGACGTGCAGTTGAGCGTGGTGATCCCCGTGTACGGGTGTGCGAGCTGCCTGGTCGCCCTGCACGACCGCCTGGTCCGCTCCGTGGAGCAGGTCAGCGACAGCTACGAGCTGGTGATGGTGGACGACCGCAGCGTGGACGGCGGGTGGGAGGTCCTGCAGCGGATCGCCGAGCGCGACCCCCGGGTCAGAGCGTTCCGGCTGAGCCGGAACTTCGGCCAGCACGCGGCGATCACCGCCGGCCTGTCGCAGGCCCGGGGCCGGTGGGCGGTGGTCATGGACTGCGACCTCCAGGAGGCGCCGGAGGAGATCCCCCGTCTTTGGGCGGCGGCCGGCGAGGGCTACGAGGTGGTGAGAACGATCCGGCGCCAGCGCCACCACCCCCGGCTCAAGCGCTGGGCCAGCCGGGTCTACCGCAAGCTCACGCTGGAGACCGACGTCCGTCCGGACTACAGCACGCTGAGCCTGATCTCGCGGCAGGTCATCGAGGCTTTCCTGCGTCTGCGCGATCGCGACCGGGAGTACATGATCGCCCTTGACTGGCTGGGCTTCGACGCCACGGCGGTTGAGATCGACCACCACGACCGCCACGCTGGACGCAGCGGCTACACGTTCGAACGCCTGATCCGCGTCGCCCTGGACGGGATGTTCTTCCGCAGCACCGTGCTGCTCAAGCTGGTCGTGCTGCTGGGGTTCGCGGTCGCCGTGGCCGGGGTCGGCATGGCCATCTTCGAGGTCGCGGAGTACTTCGAGGGCGCGAACAAGACGGTGCCCGGCTACACCACCCTGGCCGTGCTGGTGCTGGTTCTGGCCGGGTTCATCATCGTCAGTGTGGGCGTGGTCGGCCTGTACGTGGGCCGGATCTTCGAGCAGGTCAAGGACCGGCCGCTGTATCTGATCGATGCCCAGGCCGAGGGGCCGGCGGCCGGACCGGCCGCGGCCTCCGAGCGGGCCGAGTTCGATCACCCACTCCGCAGTACGTAAACCTTCTCGCGTCCCCCGGGGATCAGGAAGCTCCGCATCACCTGATGCGAGCAGCGGTCCATCAGCTCGTCGAGCGTCTCCTCGGTGAATCGCGCCTCGCTGCCTCCCACTCCGGGGTCTGAGGCTCGGCCGCTCAGGCGCCGGATCAGGGGATGCTCGCTGGAGGTCAGATTGCGGATCGGCTCGGAGATGATCACCCGCTGCAGCGCGGCGCTGAGCATCCGGTCGACGATCCGCTCGGCGTGGGGCAGGAAGTGGTACAGGCTGGCCTGCATGAGCGCCACGTCAGCTCGGGGCAGCGGCTCGGTCGAGGTCCCCAGATCGACGTGCCGGGCATCGATGCCCTCGCCCCGGAGCGCGTGGACAAAATGCTCGTTCACGTCCAGCCCGATGTACGCGCTGGTCCGGGGCCGCAGGTAGCGCTTGTACAGCGTCCCGGGGCCGCAGCACAGCTCCAGCACCGACGCTCCGTGCGGGACCTCCGCCGCCACCGCGCGCATCCGCTCGTCGTAGTGGCGCCGGTACAGGGCGCGCATGACGAGCTCGTAGCCGAAGGCGCTGCGGTAGATCAGGCTGGTGTCGCTCATCGCGGTTCGGCCGGGGCCTGCGAGGCCGCGGCTTGGCTGCCCAGGTCGGCCAGACTGAGCTGGTGCGCCGGCGGGTCAGTCAGCGGCCGGCTGAGCCCGATCTCCAGATCTGGGCCCACGTGCAGGAGCTGCCCGGATTCCAGCCCGCGCCAGCCCGCGTCTTCGTCCATCGGCTCGGTCGCCACCACGACCGCGGGTAGCCCGCCCAGATCGCCGGACCGGACGCGGATGCTGCCCCGCGCGCTGGCGTGCTCCAGGTGACGGTGGCCGGTCGGGCCGCCGGCCGCACGCTCGAGGTAGAACAGCTCGTGGACCTCGGGGTAGCGCAGGGTCCACAGCTCCCGGTCGCTGATCAGCACCAGGTTCAGGGCGAACACCGGCACGTGCTCGGCCACCCACCGCGCCGCCGCGACGATGCCCTGGCCGATGTCCTGTGCCCGCTCGATCTCCCGGGTGATCAGCGCAAAGAACCGCTCGGAGTCGGTCTCTCCCTGTACGCCGGCCATGGCTGGGCCCAGCTCCCGCTCCAGCGCCGGCAGGTCCTCGATCACCCCGTTGTGGGCGAATAGCCGGCCCTGCTGCTCGAACGGATGGGTGTTCTCCGGGGACACGGCGCCGGTTGAGGCGTAGCGAACGTGGGCCACAAACGTGCGCGATATGGCCTCGCGCGCCGTCTGGGCGAAGACGTGGTCCTCGTAGGCGGCCAGCGGCTGCTTCTGGACCACGGGGGCGCCGGTTTCCGCGTAGAACCCCAGCCCGGTTCCGTCGGGCTCGCGCCGGCTCTGTTCGGCCAGCGAGTCCGGCGCCTCGAGCAGCCAGAACGTGGCCCGCACGCGCTCGGCCCCGCCGCTCATCCCGAACAGTCGGCACATCTGGCCCCGACGGTATTAGATTGCCCGCTATGACGCCCAAAGCAGAAGCCGGCATGGGCCTGGCCACGCGGGTGGCGCTCGAGTCGCGGTCGGCGGTCTATGCCTGGCGGGCCGGGATGATCGCGCTCGACCGACCCGACCGGGCGCGGCGGATCCTGCAGGCCATGCAGACCCTGGGCCAGCTGGGTGCCGCGATCGCCATCGCGGGCATCCGCCACGGCGACCGGATCGGGGTGATCGACGAGCTGGGGGCGCTGTCGTTCGCCGAGCTCGACGCGCGCTCCAACGCGCTGGCCTGCGCCCTGCGAGAGCGCGGCCTGCAGGAGGGGGAGACGGTGGGGATCCTGTGCCGCAACCACCGCGGGTTCCTGGACGCCAGCTTCGCGGCGAGCAAGCTGGGAGCCCGCGCCCTGTACCTGAACACCGACTTCGCCGGCCCGCAGCTGCTCGATGTGACGCGCCGTGAGGACGTACGCCTGCTGATCGCCGACCAGGAGTACGACGAGCTGATCGCTGCCGTGCAACCCCCGCTGGGCCGGCTGGTGGGTTGGGCCGAGGACCCGGGTGGCCAGGACACCGTGGAGGGGCAGATCGAGGCTCATTGGGGCCAGGCGCCACCGACGCCCGAGGAGCCTGGGGCAGTGGTGCTGCTGACCAGCGGGACCACCGGGACGCCGAAGGGGGCCCCGCGCGGCCAGCAGGAAACCTCGTTGCACCCCATCGGCGCGCTGCTGTCCAAGGTCCCCTACCGCGGCCGCGAGTCCACCTATGTCGCCGCCCCCATGTTCCACGGACTGGGGTTCACCCAGATGGTGCTGTCGGTCACGCTGGGCTGCACCACGATCGTCCACCGGCGGTTCAACCCCGCGCGGGTGCTGGACACGATCATGCGGCGGCGACCGACGAACCTCGCCGTGGTCCCGGTGATGCTCCAGCGCATGGTCACGCTCTTAGAGGAGCACCCCGGCCGCTGGGACACCAGCTCGCTGCGCATCGTGTTCTGCTCGGGCTCGCAGCTCGAGGCCGAGCTGGTGCGGCGGGCTCAGCGGGTGCTGGGCGACGTCCTCTACAACTTCTACGGATCGACCGAGGTGGCGTGGGCCACGTTCGCCACCCCAGAGGACCTGCGCGCCGCGCCGGGCACCGCCGGGCGGCCGCCGTACGGCACGATCGTCCGGCTGTACGACGACGAGGGCCGAACGGTTGGCGATCCCGACACTCCGGGCGCCCTCGGCCGGATCTTCGTCGGCAACGGCTTCCAGTTCGACGGCTACACCGGCGGCGGCAACAAGGAGGTCATCGACGGGCTGATGAGCACCGGCGACGTGGGGCACTTCGACTCCGCCGGGCGCCTGTTCGTCGACGGGCGTGACGACGACATGATCATCTCCGGAGGGGAGAACCTGTTCCCAGGGGAGGTCGAGGAGCTCCTGATCACCCACGAGGCGATCGAGGAGGCCGCGGTGGTCGGCGTCGAGGATTCGGAGTTTGGCCAGCGCCTGGCCGCCTATGTCGTACCTCGTCCTGGGCAGGCGTTGACCGAAGATGGGGTTCGCGATTTCGTCAAGGCCAACCTGGCTCGCTACAAGGTCCCGCGAGATGTCCACTTCATCTCCGAGCTGCCCCGCAACCCGACCGGCAAGGTGCTCAAGCGCGAGCTGCGGGCGGCTGCGGCTTCCGGTTAGTTCCTGTCCCGAAGACTGGCAGCATCACCACGATGGACGAACGTCTGATGAAGACGATGCTCGATGTCGACGAGCGCCACTTGGTGGTATAGGGGACGGCGGCGGATCATCCGCGCTGAGCTCGACCGGCTGCCTTTGCCGCCCGATGCGGTCGTGCTCGACGCCGGCTGCGGCTCCGGCCGCACGCTGGAGGAGCTCGTCGACTATGGCGAGGTCCATGGGATCGAGCTCGACCCTGGGGCCGCATCGCTCGCTCCGTTGCGCGGAGCGTTCGACGTGCAGATCGGCCGGCTCGAGGAGCTTCCGTGGGACGACTCGACATTCGACCTGATCACCAGCCTGGATGTGATCGAGCACACCGCCGACGACCGCCTGACGCTGCGTGAGCTGCGACGCGTCTGCAAACCCGGGGGGTGGTTGCTGGTCACGGTGCCGGCGTACCAGGCGCTGTGGTCCCAGCACGACGAGGCCAACCACCACTTCCGGCGCTACACGCGGCGGACGCTGAGGCTGGCGGCGGTCGACGCCGGCTGGTGGCCAACGCGGATGACGTCGTTCAACAGCCTGCTGCTGGCACCCGCGGTTGCGCTCCGCCTCGCCCGGCGCCGCCGTACTCCGAAGCAGGGCTACGTCCCAGATCTCAAGCTCGGTCCGGCGTGGTTGAACGGCGTGCTCGAGCGACCACTCCAGCTCGAGGCAGGCTGGCTCGCGCGCGGACGCACGCTCCCCGCCGGATTGTCGTTGCTGGCGGTTCTTGGAAACCCGGCGGCGTGAGCTGCGGCGGTCCCCCGCCGCCTAAGAGCGCGTACACACGACGTTTAGAGATCGCAAAGCAGGTGTGCCAAAGTTTGGGGCCGTGAACCGATTTCTTCGCACGGCGCCGACGCGGCAGCTGTTGGGCGTACTGGCTGGTGTTTGCGCGGTTACCGCCCTGGGCTCGACGCTGGCCGTCGCGGCCACCAGTGGAGGACCGCAGCCTGTGTCCAATACCCTGCCGGCGGCGATCCACCATGCCCTGGCCGCCCCGCCGGTCAACGGGGTGTTCGCGGACATCACGTTCAAGAACAGCCTGATCGACTCCTCCGAGCTCGGGCGCAGCGACCCGCTGCTGAGCGGTGGAAGCGGCCGCCTGTGGCTGTCCAACGATCACCGCTTCCGCCTAGAGCTCCAGGCCGACGGCGGAAAGCCGGACGCCCAGATCGTGGTCAACCACGACAGCTGGTGGGCCTATGACCCGGGTTCCAACACCGTCTATCAGGGCACGCTTCCCACCGGGACCGCCCACAAGTCGGCGGCCCAGCACGATGCCAAGGACGCGGTGCCTACGGTGGCCAAGATCCAGCAGGAACTCAATCGGGTCATGCAGCACGTCGGAGTCACGGGGCCGATCCCCAGCAACGTCGGCCAGCAGCCGGCCTACACGGTGCGGGTCACGCCCAAGGACAGCGGTGGGCTGATCGGGGCGGCTGAGCTGGCCTGGGATGCCGCCCGCGGCGTGCCGCTCCGAGTGGCCCTGTACTCCCGATCTGACCCGGCCAACCCGGTGCTCGAGCTGGCGGCCAGCGACATCCAGTACGGCCCCCAGGACGCTTCGGTGTTCTCGATTGTTCCGCCCAGCGACGCCAAGGTGGTCAAGGTGGCCACCGCGCGTACCCAGAGGGTGCGGGAGAACAAGCCCAAGGGCAAGCACAAGGCCGGAAAGCGCCAGGGAATCACCGGCGTGACCGCGGTGGCCCAGCACCTGTCCTTCCCCCTGGACGCTCCGGCGTCGCTGGCCGGGCTGTCCCGCTCGTCGGTCAAGCTGCTCGACATGTCCGGGCATCCCGGTGCGCTGGTGATCTACGGACAGGGCCTGGGTTCGGTGGCGGTGGTCGAGCAGGCGGTCAGCCGTAAGGCCGCAGCCCCGCAGAGCTCGAGTACCGGCGGTGGAGACCGCACCGGCCTGAGCCTGCCCACCGTCAACCTCAACGGCACGAGCGCACAGGAGCTCGACACCGCGCTGGGCACAGTGGTGCGGTTCACCCGCAGCGGGGTGAGCTACATCGTGGCCGGCTCGGTTTCGAAAACCGTCGCCGACGCGGCGGCTCGCGGGCTATGA
>DATKRM010000070.1:0-23433 GCA_035532195.1 Solirubrobacteraceae bacterium | reverse complement strand
GGGGTGGAGGACGTGCTCGCCTCGACGCTCAACCGGCGGATCGATCTGCCCAGCGGCGGCTATCTGATGATCGACTACGGCGAGGCGCTGACCGTGATCGACGTCAACACGGGCTCGTTCATCGGGCGGGGCAAGGGCGCCCGGCTGGAGGACACGATCACCAAGACCAACCTGGAGGCGGCCGACGAAGTGGTGCGCCAGCTCCGGCTGCGGGACATCGGCGGGATCATCGTCATCGACTTCATCGACATGGCGCGAGCCCGGAACCGAGACGCGGTGCTGAAGGTCCTGCGGAAGGCTCTGGATGAGGATCGGACCAAGACGTTCGTGGTCGAGATCTCCCCCCTGGGGCTGGTGGAGATGACGCGCCAGAACGTGACCGACGGGGTGCGGGAGATCATGACCCGGCCCTGCCCGACCTGCGGGGGCGAGGGCGTGATCAAGTCGGAGGAGACGCTGGCCATCGAGTTCGAGCGGCGGATGCGTGACCTGGGGGCTTCGAGCGATGCCGAGGCCCTGCTGATCCGGATGAACCCGCGGGTCAGCGCCGAGTTCATCCGTGAGGACGCCCGCGTGCTGAAGTCGATCGAGGAGCGGACGGGCAAGGTGTTCGTGTTCGAGGGCTCCGAAGGGCTGCCCCTCGACGCGTTCGACGTGGCCCTGGAGGGCACCCGCGAGGAGGTGTTGGAGCGGGCGGTCCCGTTCCGGGTGGGCGACGAGGTCCACGTGCAGATCGTGGAGCCACACATGTACAGCCCGGGCGATGCCGTGGCCAAGGTCGACGGCTACGTGATCTCGGTCGGTGGGGCCGAGCCTTACGTGGGCGAGAAGCACCTGGTGCGGATCGACGAGGCCGGCCGGACGTCCGCTGTGGCCTCCTTGATGGACGCGGAACCGGCGGTCCCGCCAGCCTCAGGCTCCGCGGGGGATGGCCTACAATCGAAGCCTCGGCGCCGCGGCCGCAGAGGCGGACGGCGCCGTTCGACCGCCAAGGCCAAGGCTGAGGCGGAGTGAGCCCATGTACGCAATCGTCAAGACAGGCGGAAAGCAGTACCGCGTCGAGCAGGGACAGTCCCTGCTCGTCGAGCGGCTGCCCGCGAGTGCGGAGGGCGACACGGTCGCCCTCCGGCCGCTGCTGTACGTGGACGGCGACAAGCTGGTGGACGGCGATGCGCTGTCGCGGGTGACCGTGTCGGCGCGCGTGGTCGCCCACGAGCGCGGACCCAAGCTACGGATAGTCAAGTTCAAGCCCAAGCGCGGCTACAAGCGCCGGACCGGCCACCGTCAGGATCTGACCCGGCTGGAGGTGACGTCCATCAAGGTGGGCGCCGCGCGGCGGGCGGCCGCTTCCGCTCCTGGTGGGGACGAGGCGGCTGGCGGGGCGGCCGCTGCGCCGCCGGTGCGCGCGCCGGCGGCGAAGGTGGCGGACGCGCCCGCGGCGAAGTCGGCCAAGCCCGCGGACGCCGAGGCCAAGCCGCGCCGAGCGGCGGCTGCTGGGAAGGCGAAGGCCGCGGAGGCTGAGGCTGCGGAGGCCAAGCCCGCCAAGCCCGCCAAGCCGCGGCGGACCCCGTCCACCCCTAAGCCGAAGGACGACGATGGCTCATAAGAAAGGTCTGGGCTCCTCGCGTAACGGCCGTGACTCCAACGCCAAGCGGTTGGGCGTCAAGGTGTTCGCCGGCCAGGCTGTGACTGGGGGCGAGATCATCGTCCGCCAGCGCGGCACCCGGTTCAAGCCGGGCGACGGCGTGGGGATCGGCAAGGACGACACGCTGTACGCCCGCGCGGCCGGCACGGTCGAGTTCAAACGCTCCCGGGCCGGGCGCGTGGTATCGGTCACTTCGGTCGCTTCCGAGTAGTCCGCTCGCTGGCGCAGCAGACTTGTCACGAGCGCGTCTTGTTCCGTGACGCGCGGGGCGGGATGGTGGGTGGGTGGTGTGCGAACTCTGGCGCTGCAGGTAGCCCATGCCGAACCAGAGCGCCAAAGTTCGAGTGGCCGTGGTGGCCGGGCGGCAGTGGGGGCGGATCACCTGGCGCCAGTTGCGGGCGCTGGTTTCCTCGGCCACCATTGCCGACTGGCTAGACCAGGGCTACCTCCACCGCATCCTCCCCCGCGTCTACGCGGTCGGCCACGCCGGGAGGAGCACCGAAGGTGATCTGGCCGCCGCGCTCCTGTATGCGGGCCCGGGGGCCGCGCTGAGCCACGCCACGGCCGCCTGGTGGCTGGGGCTGGCCGACCACCGGCCCGCAACCATCGACGTGAGCACGCCGCGACGCTGCCGCTCCCGTCCCGGCATCCGGGTCCACCAGCGGCGGCGTGTCGAGCGCACATGGTACAAGCGCCTCCCCGTAACTCCCGTCCCCCAGACCCTCCGAGACTACGCCGCGGACGCCTCCTGGCCCAAGCTTCGTCGCGCCTTGGCCAACGCCGATTACCACCGGATACTGGACGTCCAGGCCCTGGACGCCGAGTTGCGTCGTGGTCGCAACGGCGGGGCCCGGCTCCGCGCCGCGCTCAAGCGCCACCGCCCGGAGCTGGCCCAGGTCCGCAGCGACCTGGAGGTCGTGTTCTTTGAGCTGTGCGAGCGAGCCCGCCTCCCGCTGCCCCGGGTCAATGCCCGGGTTCACGGTTGGACGGTCGACTTCTTCTGGCCCGACCGCAAGCTGGTCGTAGAGGTTGACGGCGGCGGCAACCACCGCACCCCTGCGCAGATGCGCCGCGACCGGCGTATGGACGCCGCCCTGAGGGGCAAGGGCCTGAACGTCCTGCGCTACTCCGACGAGCAGGTGAACCACGACCGCCGGGCCGTGATCACCGAGCTCCGGCGCGTCAACCCTCCTGCGCAGTCGGCCTGACCAGGATCTCGTTGACGTCGACGTGGGGCGGCTGGGAGACCGCGAACATCACGGCCCGGGCTACGTCATCCGCTTGCAAGGCCCGAGCCGGGCGGTTCTCGAAGAACGGGGTGTCGACCATCCCGGGCTCGATTACCGTCACCCGCACTCCGGTGCCGTTCAGCTCCTGCCGGGCCGACTCGCCCAGGGCAGTGACCGCCCACTTGGTGGCCGAGTACAGCGACCCGGGCAGGGCCCGCCTGCCGGCTACCGAGCCCGTGAGCACCAGATGCCCGCGGGATTCCTTGAGGGCCGGCAACGTAGCTCGGATGGTCAGCGCCGCGCCGTACACGTTGGTTAGCACCATCGAGCGCCAGTGCTCGGGGGACTCGGCCAGGAAGCCCCGGGCCGCGCCGAAGCCGGCGTTGGCGAAGGCCACATCCAGACGGCCGTAGGCCTCGAGTGCGGTCATCACCATGGCTTCCTGCTGCTCCCATTCGGTGACGTCACACTCCACGGCCAACGCCCGCTCAGAGCCGCCGAGCTCTTCGGCCAAGCCGCGTAGCTTGTCGGCCGACCGGGCGGCCAGAACCAGCCGATACCCGGCCTCGGCGGCGGCTCGAGCCGTGGCCGCCCCGATCCCGCTCGAGGCGCCTGTGATCAGGAACACCGCATCGCTCATAGCATCAAAGCATGAAGGATCGGGCGCGAATCCACGTGCAGGCCGGAGCGGGTGGAAGCGGCTGCCTGAGCTTCCGCCGGGAGGCTCACGTGCCGCGCGGCGGCCCCGACGGGGGCGACGGCGGCCGGGGCGGGGATGTCGTGCTGGTGTGCGACGACTCGCTGCGCGACCTCGAGGCGTTCCGCCGCCGCTCGCACTTCAAGGCCCAGCGCGGCGGCCACGGCCAAGGGTCGCTGCGCCACGGCAAGGACGGAGAGACGCTCGAGCTCCGGGTCCCCCCGGGGACGCAGGTGCTGGTCGAGGCCGATGGCACGCGGTATGACCTGACCGAGCCGGGGCAGCGGGCCGTGGTGGCCCGGGGCGGGTCAGCGGGACGCGGCAACAAGCAGTTCGCGTCGCCCACATATCAGGCGCCCAGGTTTGCCGAGCGGGGACTGGCGGGCGGGGAGACGTGGATCGAGCTCCGCCTCAAGCTTCTGGCCGACGTGGGGCTGGTGGGGCTGCCCAACGCTGGCAAGTCCTCGCTGCTCGGGCGCCTCACCCGGGCTCACCCCAAGGTGGCGGACTATCCGTTCACCACGCTCGAGCCGGTGCTGGGAACGCTGGACACCGGAGACCGCCAGCTGGTGGTGGCGGACATCCCGGGGTTGATCGAGGGCGCTTCGGCTGGCGTCGGGCTGGGGCACGACTTCCTGGCCCACGTCGAGCGCACGCGGCTCCTGGTGCACGTGCTCGACGTCAGACCGCTGGATGGCTCAGACCCGGTGGACAATCACGCCACGATCGAGCGTGAGCTGGAGCTGCACGATCCGCGACTGGCCGGGCTGCCGAGGATCCTGGCCCTGTCCAAGGTCGATCTGATCCCCGAAGCGGAGCGTGACCCCGAGCGTGAGCGCTGGCGGCGGCGGGTCGGGCCGGAGATCCCGGTGATCCTCACCTCATCGGTGACCGGCAGCGGCTTGGACGGGCTGCGGGGGGAGATCCAACGCCGGATGCAGGAGGAGCTGGCAGCGGAGCCGGCGCCGGCACCGGCGCCCGCCGAGCCTCCGGCCGAGCACCGGGTGTTCCGTCCCGCCGCCGAGCGGGCGTACCAGGTCACCCGCGTGGGCGAGCGCACATTCGCCGTGAGCGGCCAGGGAATCGAACGCCTGCTGACGCGCTATGACCTGGACAACGAGGACGCGATGGCCTACCTTGAGCGACGACTAAAAGGAATTGGGGTGCTCGACGCGCTCGCGGCTGCAGGCTTTGAGCCGGGGGACGAGGTACAGATCGCGGGAATCGCGTTCGACCTCGACCCAGAGGCGTAGAGGTCCCCGTCGAACAGGAGGGTTCGTGCGCCGCCATGCCGTCATAGCGTTCATCGCGTTCAGCGTGCTCAGCCCGGCTCCGGCGATGGCCGCGCGGGTGCTGCGGGTCGGGACCTACCACGGCGTTCGGGGGCAGTTCCGGACGATCCAGGCCGCGGTGAACGCGGCCAAGCCGGGTGACTGGGTCCTGGTGGCTCCCGGCGACTACAAAACCAGGTCCGGCCGGGCGCCCAAGGGTGCCAGCGACGTCCCGGCCGGCGTGCTGATCACCACCGCCCATCTGCACCTGCGTGGAATGGACCGCAACCGGGTGGTGGTCGACGGGACCAAGTCAGGACCCAAGTGCTCTAACGCCGACGCTGACCAGAACCTCGGCCCCAACAACTCGAGCGGGAAACCGCTGGGTCTGAACGGTGTGATGGTGTGGAAGGCTGGCGGCGTGTGGGTCCAGAATCTGACCGCGTGCAACTTCCAGGGCGGAGCCGGTGGCAACGGGAACGAGATCTGGTGGAACGGCGGAGAGAACGGCGCGATCGGCGGCTGGGGCTTCTACGGCACCAATCTCAACGCCACCACCACGTACTTCAAGGACGAGCCCACCGCGGCCCAATACGGGATCTTCTCCAGCAACTGGAGCGGCGGCACCTGGGACAACACCTACGCCAGCAACTTCAACGACTCCGACTACTACATCGGCGCCTGTCAGCAGGTGTGCAACCAGACGGTCAATCACGCCTGGGCCCAGCACAGCGCGCTCGGCTACTCCGGATCCAACTCGGGCGGACAGCTGGTGATCGAGAACTCGCAGTTCGACCACAACAAGGATGGTTTCGACACCAACAGCCAGAACGGGGACAACCCGCCCCCGCAGGACGGCTCATGCCCTAATGGCGGGACCAGCCCGATCACCCACACCCACTCATGCTGGGTGTTCATTCACAACTACGTGCACGACAACAACAACCCCAATGTCCCGTCTGCGGGCTCGGCAGCGGCCGGACCTGTTGGCACGGGGATGTCGCTCTCCGGTGCGCGCAACGACACCATTACGGGCAACCGGTTCGTCAACAACGGCGCCTGGGGCGTGATCATCGTCCCGTACCCGGACAGCGGGGACCCGTGTACGGGTGGGACGCAGACCAACGCCGCGTGCTTGTACGACGAGTTCGGCGATGCGGTCCTCAACAACACGTTCACGAACAACGGGTCGTTCGGCAACCCAACTAACGGCGATATCGGATGGACGAGTGCGGAGCCCGATCCCACCCCATGCTTCGCTGGCAACACCGACACCGGCGGGACGCTGACCAGCACGCCGGCCAACATCCAGCAGGGCTACCCGGTGTGCGATGGACACACGGTTCCCACCGATCCCCAATCGGGCCCGTTCACGCTGGAGGTTCTCTGCGACTCGCAGATCTCGCTGACCGCCGGAGCCCAGCCTCCGTGCCTGCCGTCCGACAGCTACCCCCGGTTCACCCAGGCCATCCTGCCTCCCTTGCCGCCGGCCAAGCAGCTGCCGTCCATGAAGAACGCCTGCGCCGGGGTTCCGGCCAACCCGTGGTGCCCGGCCAAGAAGCAAAAGAAGCACCGGCCGCGGTAGCCGCGCCGGCACGTAGCGCACTCACCCATTAACTTCGTGGGCATGGGATGCCTGGTGGTCAAGCTCGGGTCGAGCATCGTGGTCGACGAGCGCGGCGAGCCGCGCCTCGACGTGCTGGAAGCCGTATGCCGTCAGCTGGAGCAGCTGTACCGGGACGGGCGCGAGCCCGTGGTGGTGACCAGCGGGGCGATCGCCCGGGGTATGGGCGTGCGGGGGCTCCCCCTGCGCCCGCGGGCCATCGACGAGCTTCAGGCGGCCAGCGCCGTGGGTCAGGGCAAGCTTTACCAGACCTACGACGCGCTGCTCAACGGGATGGGCGTGCCCACGGCGCAGGTCCTGCTGACGTTCTTCGACATGAGCGCGCGCACGCACTATCTGAACGCGCGCCAGACCCTGCGCAAGCTGCTGGACTGGCGCGTGGTGCCGGTGATCAACGAGAACGACACCACGACCACCGACGAGATCTCGTTCGGCGACAACGACTTTCTGGCCGCCCAGGTGGCGATCCTCCTGGGAGCCGATCTGCTGGTCTTGCTGACCGACGCCGAGGGACTGTACACCGCCGATCCGCGGTGGGATGAGAACGCCCAGCTGGTCCCCCAGGTGACCGACTTCGAGGCCCTGGAGGCGCTCGACATCGGACACCGCACCTCGCCGCTGGGCTCAGGCGGGATGCGCTCAAAGGTCGTGGCCGCCGAGATGGCAACCGCGGCCGGCATCCCGGCGGTGATCGCCAGCGGGCTAGCCGAGGACACGATCCTGGCCGCGGCCGGCGGTCGACCGGTGGGTACGCGGTTCGAGGCCCGGGAGGGCCGCTACTCGAGCTTCAAGCTATGGCTGAAGTACGCCAAGCCGACCCGGGGCCGGGTACTGGTCGATGCCGGGGCGGCCCGAGCCCTGCGCGAAGGGGGCACCAGCTTGCTGCCCGTGGGCGTTGTCGACGTGCTCGGCTCGTTCGATGCCGGCGACGCGGTGGACATCGCTCACGACGGTGGGACGGTGGGGAAGGGGATCTCGAACTACTCAGCCGAAGAGCTCCGGCAGGTCCGTGGCCTCAAGTCTGCCGTCGTACAGGCGCGACTGCCGGGGGCAAGCGAAGAGGCGATACACCGCGATTACTTCGTCTTGGCCTAGCAATCACGCAGCTAGCCTAAGCTTTGTCCATGGCCACCACCACGATCTCGGTCGCTGAGCGCTGTGCGGCAGCCAAGCAAGCCTCACGCACGCTGGGCACGCTGCCGTCGCGGGTCCGCGACCACGGCCTGCAGGCCATCGCGGATGCGCTGGAAGCCCAGACCGAGCAGATCCTGGCAGCCAACTGCCTTGACCTGGAGGCGGGACGGGAGACCGGCCTGGACGCGGCGCTCTTGGACCGCCTGGCGCTCGATCCCGAGCGGGTGGCCACCATCGCTCGGCAGGTCCGGGACATCGTCGCCCTCCCCGACCCGGTGGGCGAGGTCATCGACGGCTGGCGCCTGCCCAACGGGCTGGACATTCGTAAGGTGAGGGTGCCGCTCGGCGTGGTGGCGGTGGTCTATGAGGCGCGGCCGAACGTGACCATCGACGCTTCGGCCCTGTGCTTGAAGTCAGGCAACGCGATCGTCCTGCGCGGTTCCTCAATGGCCGCCCACTCGAATGACGTCCTGGCCGCCGTGGCCATGGAAGCCGGAGCGGAGGTAGGCCTGCCCGAGGGTTGGCTGGCGCCGATATCGGGCGGAGGCCACGAGGAGCTCGAGCAGTTGGGCACCCAGGACGGGCTGGTGGACCTGATAGTGCCGCGCGGCGGCGAGGGGTTGAAGGCGGCGCTCAAGGGCGTGGCCACTGTGCCGGTGATCTACGCCGCCTCAGGGAACTGCCACGTGTACGTGGACGCCAGCGCCTCGCTCCCGGACGCGCTGGCCATCGTGCTCAATGCCAAGACCCAGCGGCCCGGCGTATGCAACGCGGCCGAGACGCTGCTGGTCCACGACGCGATCGCGGCCGAGTTCCTGCCCGGCGCGCTGGCTGCGCTCGACGCTGCCGGAGTCGAGCTACGGGGCGACGACCGGGTGCGACAGCTGGCCGGCCGACCGGAGGTGGCAGCCGCTAGCGAGGAGGACTGGGCGACCGAGTACCACTCGCTGACGCTGGCCGTGGGCGTCGTCGGGTCGGTCGAGGAGGCGATCGATCACATCAACCGGTACGGGTCGGGCCACTCGGACGCGATCGTCACCCGGGACACGATCGCGGCCCGAGCGTTCGAGCTCGGCGTCGACTCGGCCTGCGTGTACGTCAACGCGTCCACTCGGTTCACCGACGGCGGCGAGTTCGGTATGGGAGCCGAGATCGGCAACTCGACTCAGAAACTGCATGCGCGCGGCCCGATCGGCCTGCGTGAGCTCTGCACCTACAAGTACCTGGTCGAGGGTGCCGGCCACGTTCGCCCCTGAGCTGCTGGTCCGATTCCGGTCAAACTCGGCATCCTTGGCGGGACCTTCAATCCGCCGCACCTCGGACACCTGGTGTGCGCCCAGGAAGCTCACCTTCAGCTGGGGCTCGACCGGGTGCTGATGATCCCGGCCCGGACCCCGCCGCACAAGCCGGTGCCGGACGAGCCGGGCATCGAGCACCGGCTGGCGCTGTGTCGCGCGGCGATCAGCGACGACACCGAGCGCTTTGAGGTGTCCGACCTCGAAGCTCGCCGGGAAGGACCGTCGTACACGGTCGATACTCTCAGGGAGCTGCGCTCTGCAATGCTCGATAGCGAACTGTTCTTGATCGTGGGGGCCGACGTGGCGGTGGGATTTCCCGGTTGGCGGGAGCCGGCCGAGGTGCTGTCATCGGCCACGCTCGCGGTGGCCGGGAGGCCGGGGACCAACCGAGGATCGATCGAGCGGGCCCTGGCTCAGGTTGAGGGCGGTGACCGGGCGCGGTTCTTCGACATGCCGGAGATCGGCGTCTCCTCGACGATGATCCGGGACCGGGTCCGGCGGGGCGAACCGACGCGCTACTTCACGCCGGAGGCGGTGCGCGCATACGTGGACCGGCACGGCCTGTACACGGGAGGGGAGCAATGACGCCGGAGGAGATCAGGGAGGCTGTGGTCGCTTACGCCGAGGACCGCAAGGCGTCGGAGGTTGTGGCGCTCGATTTGCGGCGGATGATCGGCTACACCGACTATTTCGTTATCTGCACCGGGCGCACGCCGCGTCAGACGAAGGCGATCCACGACGCGATCCACGAGGGGATGAAGGCCGAGCACAGCGTGCTTCCCCGGCGAGTCGAGGGCCTGCCCGACGCCCAGTGGATCCTGATGGACTACCTGGACGTGGTGGTACACCTGTTCACTCCAGAGACCAGGGAGTACTACCGGCTGGAGCAGCTGTGGGGAGAAGCGCCGGCGTCCCGCAGCGCTGTGGGCGCTGGTTCTGGCTAGCCGCCTTGGCAGAGTCCAGGGGAAGCTGTAGCGTCCCGACGGCAAATAGGGGGTGGGGCTCTCTGGCTGCTCCTGCCCGAGGCAAAGGAGAACACATGGCTGAAGCGCCGAAGATCCTGCCCACGCAGATCACCGAGGGAACCGCGCCGGGCGTCGCCTACCGCATCGAGGGCGAGCTGACACCCGCGCTGCACATGAGGGTCGACGGGTCGGTTCCGGTCTACTTCGAGCACCACGCGCTGTTGTGGAAGTACCCGAGCCTGCAGATCGGCCTGCACCCGCTGAAGAAGGGGCTGAAGCGGCGCGTATTCGGCGGCATGCCGCTGATCCAGCTGGAGACTCAGTCGTCGGGCGAGATCGCGTTCAGCCGCGATGCGCCCGGCCACGTGACCGCCCTGCACCTGCAGCCGGGCGAAAGCATCATGGTCCGCGAGCATCAGTTCCTGGCCGCCACCGGCCACGTCGAGTACGACTACGCCCGGATCAAGGGGTTCGCCAACATGCTGTACGGCGGCGGGTTCTTCGTCGACCACTTCACGGCCGGCGACCAGGAGGGCGTGGTCTGGCTACACGGCTACGGCAACCTGTTCGAGAAGATGCTCGACGCCGGAGAGACGATCGACGTCGACCCGGGCGGGTGGGTGTACCGCGATCACTCGGTGCAGATGAACCAGGAGATCATGGGGTTTAAGACCGGACTTCTGGCCGCCGGACAGGGCCAGCTGATCTTCAACCGGTTCACCGGGCCGGGGCGGGTCTGCCTGCAGAGCATGTACTACCACCCGCCGGAGGGCGGCGGCGGCCGCGGTGCGGCCAACGAGGGGGGCAGCAGCCTGGTCGGCGGTCTGATCCGGGGCCTGACCGACAACTGAGATGGAAGGCGCAACCTCACCGACCTGGTTCCCGCCCGGCTACCTGGCGGAGAACCCGCTACCCAGCGGGATCTGCGGCGCGCTGGGCCTGAACGCGTACCAGCTGCTGGCCGAGGTGGCGGGTGTGGGCGCCGGAAGGTTGGGACCGCAGGTGTTCCTACTAGTGGCACCCGACCCGGACGCGGCGTCGCCCAACGCCGGGACCCAGATCTCGCTTCACCAGTCGCGAGTCCGCGAGGAGGCCGAAGTCGCGGCGTTCACCCAGCTGGCGGCGCAGCTGGGGTACTTGCGGCTGTCCGGATACCGCCTGGGGCTCGAGCGCTCGGGCACCCGCAGCAAGGTGAACTTGATCAACCCGGCCACGGGCGGGATCGCGGTGACCATCCCGGACCGCCATCCGGGTCGGTTGTTCGGCGGCGGGATGAACGCGTCCCGCTTGCTGGCCAACGTCCGGGGCCTGCCGCCTGCGGGCCCGCCGCCGGATACCAGCAATCCCGAGCTCCTGCGCCAGGTGCTTCTGGCCCTGGCCCTGGCCGACCAGTCGATCGACGGGGCCCAGGCGGTGGAGATCGCTGATCGGGCGGTGGAGCTGGTGCGGGCGGACGCCTCGCTGGCCCCGCCGGCCGCGCTGGAGAAGGCCAAGGGCGCCGGCTAGCGAATCGCCGGGCTAGGCGCTGCCGAGTAACACGCCGGCAGCCACGATCAGCGCACCGCCCAGGGCGACCTGGACCAGGCTGAGCCGCAGCGGCACGGCCAGGAAGCGCTTGCGGACCAGCGAGATCACCACTAGCTCGCAGGCCACGACCACACCGGCCACGACCAAAGCGGTGTTCCGGTTTGGAATCACGAACGGCAGCGAGTGGAACACGCCGCCCAGCGTGGTCATCGCCCCGGTGACGACGCCCCGGGCGATCGCCGAGCCGCGCCCGGTCTCGGTTCCTGTGTCCGACAGCGCCTCGGAGAAGCCCATGCTGATGCCGGCACCTACCGCGGTGGCCAGGCCGACGAACAACGCTGTGTGCGATCCAGACAGCAGGGCGGCCGAGAAGATCGGAGCCAGCGTGGACAGCGTCCCGTCAATCAGCCCGACCAGGCCGGGCTGGATGTAGCGCAGCACGAGCGCGTGCTCGTCCAGAGCGCGGAAGCGGTTGACGGCCTCGGCGACCGAGCTCGGGGAGCTTTCTGGCATAACTGATACTATAACAACTCAGTTCAGTTAGGTTCCCCTAACTCGGATGGTTGAGAGCAACGAATGGCCACAGCAATGAACACGATCAGGGATCAGGATCTGGTCGAGCTGCTCCGGGCCCGGGGGCACCGGGTGACCTCCCAGCGACTGGTGATCCTGCGTGAGCTCCGGCGCCGGGCTACTCACTGCACGGCGGAGGAGATCCACGCCGCGGTCCGCGAGTCGCTGCCCGGGACGGCGACGCCGACGGTGTACGCAACGCTGGACCTGCTGGTCGATCTCGGCCTGGTGAGGCGGATCGATGCCGGCGGCCCGGCGCTCTACGACGCCCGGGTCGAGCCCCACCAGCATGCGGTGTGCCGGGGGTGCGGCGGGGTCTACGACGTGGATGGCCGCCTGCACGCCGAGCCGCTGTTGCGGGCGGCGCGCGAGGCCGGATTCAACCCTGACGGCGCCGAGTTGATCATCTCGGGGCTGTGCGAGCGGTGCGCGGGGCAGACGCGGGAGAGCGCTTAGGGCCCCTGCTGCCCGGGGAGCGACGGCGTGTTGGGTGCCGCCGCACCGCCCGCCCCCGGGGGGCCGACCGAAACGCAGGCCGGGACCGGCTGGGAGTCGACGCTGGTCGGGTTGCACGGGTTGTCGATACAGGCGGCCGAGTAGTAGTTCGTCGGAATGGCACACGACGGATCCGGCGTCGCTAACGGCACGATGATGCTCAGTGCGAGCGTCGTGCTCGCAGGGCTAGGACCGACGAACCACCGGCGGCGTGGCACTCGGTGACCTCGCTGCTGCCGGACTTACACGAATCCGTGGCTTGCCGCGGTGGGTCACGAGTATCTCTTCACCTGTGGCAACGCGCTCCATCCAGTACCCAAACCGATCACGAAACGGATTGGAAGCGACCGCCACACGAGGCGTCAGTGCCGGTGGAGGAGTGGAGCTGAGGGGGCTCGAACCCCTGACCTTCGCGCTGCCAGCGCGACGCTCTCCCAGCTGAGCTACAGCCCCGTCGAAGTCGAAGTCATCCGCAAGGGTAGTACATGCCTGCTGGCCGTTTCGAGCTGGCACGACGCGGAGGTGGACCTGCCCGACGCCTGAAACAAGAGCGATGGGCAGAATGAAACAGCGGGCGAGTTCGCCGCAATACACCGCGACGAGGTCGATTTCAGTTTCCGTGTAGGTGCTCTGCACGTATCCGTTCCGCGGGAGCCCAGGAGGCAGCCAACGGCAGGGAACCGGGCGGGAGAAGTGCCCTCTAGCGCCGCGGCTGGAATTCCGGGACGTCGAGCACCTCGCCGCTGGGCGAGAGCGAGGACTCCGGGTCATCGGAGGCGGAGCGGCGGCCTCGTGACACGGTGACCGCGGGCCCATCAGAGCCGGACACGCCCACGCTGTCCAGGTCGCGGGTCATGCGCGAGTGGATGCGCTGGACGTCTCGGAGCAGGCGGTCGGCGTTGGCCTTCAGGGCATCTCCCATCTCGCGCAGGTTGGACACCAGCTCCAGGCCCTCGGATCGCACGCCGGCCGCGGTATCGCGAGCGTCGGAGATCAGCGACCGCGCTCGCTCCTCGCCCTCCGCGCGCACGCCGGCGGCCTCGCCCCGGGCCTCGGACACGATGCCGTCGGCTGTCTTGTGGGCGTCGGCGACGACGATCAGCGCCTGGTTGGCAGCCTCGGTCTTGGCCTCGTCGGCCTCGGCCTGGATCCGGAGCGCGTCCTCCTGGGCCAGCTTGATCACATCCGAGGCCTCTTCCTCGGCGGCCTTCACGCGGAACTCGGCCGCGCGGTCGCCCTCGGCGATCCGCTCGGACATTCGAGCCTCCGCCTCGGCACGGATCTTCTCGGCCGCCGCCTCGGCCGCGGCCAGGATGCCCTGCACCCGCTCGGCCGCACCCGCGGCGCCCGCGGCGGTCTCGGCGCGGCTGGTTCCGGCGGCGTCGGCCGCGATATCGCGGTCTTGGCTCACGGGCTGATGGTAGAGGCGGTCCGGGAGGTGGAGCGCAAGATTGCTACCGGGTGCCGGGGGATCTGGCGTCGACCGGCCGCAAGTAACCTCCTCACCGTGAGCGCCGGGCGTTACGAACCCAGTCAGATCGAGCCCAAGTGGCAGGAGGTCTGGGAGCGCGAGCGGACCTGGGAGGTCACCAACCAGCCGGACGACCGGGAGAAGTCCTACATCCTGGAGATGCTGCCCTATCCCAGCGGCGAGCCGCACATCGGCCACCTGAAGAACTACGCGTTGGGAGACGCCATCGCCCACTTCCACCGTCGGATCGGACAGCGCGTGATGCACCCCATGGGCTATGACGCGTTCGGCCTACCGGCGGAGAACAACGCGATCAAGACCGGCGTCCATCCTCGGGAGGCCACCGACAAGTCGATCGCCGCCTACCGGCACTGGTTCCACCGCTGGGGCATCTCCATCGACTGGAGCCGCGAGCTGGGCACGCACGAGCCGTCCTACTACCGCTGGACCCAGTGGATCTTCCTCAAGCTGCTAGAGCGCGGCCTGGCCTATCGCAAGGAGGCGGCGGTCAAGTGGTGCCCGTACGACCAGACCGTGCTGGCCAACGAACAGGTGATCGACGGACGCTGCGAGCGCTGCGGCCACGACGTTGAGCTCCGCCAGTTGGAGCAGTGGTTCTTCAGGATCACCGACTACGCGGACGCCCTGTTAGAGGACCTGAACGAGATCGAGTGGCCCGAGCACGTCAAGACCATGCAGCGCAACTGGATCGGGCGCAGCGAGGGCGCCGAGGTCACGTTCCGCTGTGAGGAGCTGGGCATCGACTACCCGGTGTTCACCACGCGCCCGGACACTCTGTTCGGGGCCACGTTCTTCGTGCTGGCGCCTGAGCACCCGGACGTGCTCAAGCTGGCCCGCGACACCGACCACGAGGACCAGGTCGAGGAGTACATCAACCGGTCGCTGGGCGAGTCGCTGGAGGAGCGCAACGCCGCCGACAAGCCCAAGACGGGCGTGCCGCTCGGCCGCACGGTGACCAACCCGATGAACGGGGAGCAGATCCCCGTGTTCGTCTCCGACTACGTGTTGATGGAGTACGGAACCGGCGCGATCATGGCCGTCCCGGGGCACGACGAACGTGACTACGTATTTGCCCGCGTCCACGACGTGGAGATCCGGCGGGTAATCGCCGGCCCGGACGACGAGCTGCCCTACACCGGCGACGGACCGCTGGTCAACAGTGGCCCGTTCGACGGGATGCCGAATCGCGAGGCCATGGCGGCGATCATCGATTGGCTGGACCGGGAAGGCATGGGTCACGCCTCGGTCAGCTACAAGCTCCGTGACTGGCTGATC
This sequence comes from Solirubrobacteraceae bacterium, assembly GCA_035532195.1. Taxonomy (GTDB): domain Bacteria; phylum Actinomycetota; class Thermoleophilia; order Solirubrobacterales; family Solirubrobacteraceae; genus Palsa-465. The sequence goes on along the minus strand of DATKRM010000070.1, from coordinate 8,208 downwards.
TCCCGGCAGCGCTACTGGGGCTGCCCGATCCCGGTCATCTACTGCCCGGAGTGCGGGATGGTCCCGGTGCCCGAGGAGGACCTTCCGGTCACGCTGCCCGACGTCGAGGACTACCAGCCCCGCGGGCGCTCGCCGCTGGCCACGGCCGAGGATTGGGTCAACACGACCTGCCCGGCCTGCGGCGAGAAGGCGCATCGTGAGACCGACACCATGGATACGTTCGTCGACTCCAGCTGGTACTTCCTGCGCTACTGCGACGCCCGCAACGACCAGGCGCCCTGGGATCGCTCGGTGGTGGATGGCTGGATGCCGGTCGACCAGTACATCGGTGGCGTGGAGCACGCGATCCTCCATCTCATGTACGCGCGCTTCTTCGTGAAGGCGCTGGCCGACATGGAGTTGCTGTCCAACCAGGAGCCGTTCAATGCGCTGTTCACCCAGGGCATGATCCTGGGGCCGGACGGCCACAAGATGTCGAGCTCCAAGGGCAACGTCGTCGCCCCGAGCCGGATCGTGGAGCGCTACGGCGCGGACGCCGCGCGGTGCTACGTCCTGTTCATGGGCCCGGCCGATCAGGACGCAGCGTGGTCGGACACCGGCGTCGAAGGCGTCCATCGGTTCCTGGCCCGGTTGTGGCGCCTGGGCGATGAGCTGGCGGGAACGGCCGGCGGTGGCGAGACGCCGCGGGAGCCGGAGGGCGACGACCTGGTCCTGGTGCGCAAGGCCAACTGGGCGATTGAGAAGGTCACCACGGACCTGGGCCGGTTCTCATTCAACACGGCCATCTCCGCGATCATGGAGCTGATCAACGAGATCTACCGCCACCCCGGCGCGGATCCGCAGGCCCGTGCGTTCGCCACGGCCACGGCGGGATCGCTGGTGTTCCCATTCGCCCCCCACCTCGGAGCCGAGGTCTACGAGCACCTGACTGGCCGACGGGTCTGGGAGGACTCCTGGCCGGGCGCCGACTCGGAGATGCTCCAGGTCGACACGTTCGAGCTCGTGTGTCAGGTCAACGGGAAGGTCAGGGACCGGGTCAGCGCGCCCAGCGGCGCGCCGCGGGAGGAGCTGGAGCAGCTGTGTCTGGCCGCCCGCGGGGTACAGGCGCACATCGACGGCCACGAGGTGGCCAAGGTGGTCGTCGTGCCCGACAAGCTGGTCAACGTGGTCGTTCGCTGAGGCAGAGGGCCGTGGCCGAGCCAGCGGCGTACGTGGGTGTGGTAGGTGCGTCCGAGGCCAGCCCGGACGCGGCGGCCGCGGCCGAGGCGATCGGGCGGGGCCTGGCGGAGGCCGGAGCCCTGGTGGTGTGCGGCGGACGGGGCGGAGTGATGGCCGCGGCGTGCCGCGGCGCGCAATCAGCCGGCGGGCTGACGGTGGGCATCCTGCCCGGAGCCACCCGCCAGGAGGCCAATCAGTGGCTCTCGGTGGCCATCCCCACCAGCCTGGGCGAGCTGCGAAACGGGCTGATTGTGCGTGCGGTGGACGTGGTCATCGCCGTGGCCGGCGGCTACGGCACCTTGTCTGAGATCGCGCTGGCCCTGAAATTGGGCGTTCCGGTGGTCGGCTGGGAGACCTGGCAGATCGACGGAGTGCTGGCGGTGGATTCGCCGCAGGACGCGGTGACGCAGGCGCTCACGATCCGCGACCCCACCTAGACTCGAGATCATGCCCAGTTTCAAGCCGGCGTATCTGATCCACGGCGACGATCACGGCCGCATCGCCGAGCGCCGGGCCCGGCTGCGCGGCCTGGCCGAGGAGGCCAGCGGCGCCCAGGGGGTCGAGGTGTTCGAGGGCGAGCGGGCCACACCGGCCGAGGTGGCGGCGTCGCTCAGCCTGATGACCTTCGCCCTGGGTCGCCGGTTCCTTATCGTCGATGGGGTCGAACGGTGGAAGGACAAGGGCCTGGAGCCGCTCCAGGCGGCGCTCGCGGGGCTCGATCCCGACACCACGGTGGCGTTCTTCGCCCGGGAGGACAACCGAGCGAAGGCGCCGCAGGGCCTGCACGACGCAGTGCAGAGCACCGGCGGCGACGTCAGCGCCGAGGACAGCGTGAAGCCGTGGGAGCTGCCCAAATGGGTGGTGGGCCAAGCCGCCAAGCTGGGGCTCGAGCTGGCGCCCGATGCCGCCCGGGCGCTGATCCAGCAGGTGGGAGACCGCCAGCAGCGCTTGCTGCGCGAGCTGGAGAAGCTCGCGCTCGGCGCTCCGCCGGAGGGTCGGGTCGAGATCGGCGACGTCGATGCGCTGACCGCGCGCTCCAGCGAGCGCCGGGTCTGGTCACTGGCCGACGCGGTGCTCGGCGGAGACGAGGCGACCGCGGTCCGGACCTACGTGGAGCTGCGCTCCCAGGGCGAGCGGCTGCCCGGTTTGATCTACTGGATGGCCCAGCGCCTGCGGGTCGCCCACGAGGCGGCCTGTGCGCTTGACCACGGCCGGCCGGCGGCCCAGATCAAGCGTCAGCTGCGCATGCCCTCCCGGGCAGCGGACCGGCTGATCGCCGATGCCCGTCGCCGGGGCACCGACAAGCTGCGCCTAGACCTGGAGGAGGTGGCTGACCTGGAGTTGGCCTCCCGCGGCGGCGGCCCCGGAGCAGCCAGCGAGGACACCGCCGGGCTGCGGTCGATCCAGCGGATGGCCGGCTAGAGCGCCTTGGTTAGCACGAGAACGGCGACGATGGGCACGAGCAGGAACATCACCGCGAAGCCTCGCTGAAGCCAGGTCGCCCACTCGCTGCGTGGGCGCTCGCCCGGGGGGTCAGAGCGAACCGGGACGGTACGCGGGCCGGCGGGGCGCGCAGCCAGGGCCTGTTCGCGCTCGCCCAGCGCGCGGTCACGTTCGCTGAGCTTCGAGTCGCGCTGGGCCAGCTCACGCTCGCGCTGGCCGAGCTCGGACTCCCGCTGGTTCAGCGCGGTGCCCTCCCGGCTCAAAGCAGCCTCGCGCTGGTCCAGCACCCGGTTGCGGTCGCCGACCGCGGTCTCGCGGTCGGTCAGTGCGTGACCGCGCTTGTTCAGAGCGGCGACGACGGACGTCTCCCGCTCGCCCAACACAGCTTCCCGCTGAGCCAGCTCGCGCTCGTGCTGCTGCTGCTCGGTGCGAGTGCGATCCCGTTCCCCGTCCTCCCGCTCGGATAGCGCCTGCCGGAGCTCCTGCACCGTCGCATCGCGCTTCTCGAATGCGGCCTTGAGCTCGTCACGCTCGGCTTGGGCGCGCCCCAGCTCCTCCTGCAGCTGCTCGACTCGCTGGCGCAGCTCGGACAGGCTGCGGCGGGCATCAGCGAGCTCGGGTGGCGCGGGTGGGAGTGAGGGCGGCTCGGCGGCCGGAGCCGGAGCCGCGGGCTTTGGGCTGTCCCGCGCGCGCCTCGGTGTGGCCCGACGCGTGGGTTGCGGCGGCGGTACCGCGTCCAGGCGCCGGGGGGAGGAGCCGTTGGCTCCCGGGTCAGGCAGCTGGACGGCGATGTCCGGCGCCACGGCCAACTGAACCTCGGCCACGTCCTCGGCCGTGCAAGGGAAGGCGGCGTGCCACTCCTCGCCCTCCTCGGCGGCCCAGGGCTTGTGCTCGAGGTCGGCCAGTGCCCTCAGCTTGTCCTCACCGGACACCAGGGTCAGCGACGGTCGCACGAACCGGCGTCCCCGCACGCCGTACCAGCGGCCGGTCAGCACAAGGCGATTGTCGTCGGCGCGCTCGAAGCGCTCGAGCTCGAAGAAGATCGAGGCGGTGGCGCTGGTGGCGGGTGTGGGAGAGTGACCCATCAGCCCAGTGGGTCGGGGATCGAGGCCTACTCGGCCCCGCGGCGCAGCCGGGCGGCGCGGGACTTCTTGCGAGCACCGTTGTTGCGGTGAATCGCCCCACGCTTGACCGCCTTGTCAATCGTCTGCACGAGGACGTGGTGCTCGCTGTCCGCCTGAGTGTCGTCGGAGTCGGCGACGGCCCGCTCCAGCCGGCGGAAGTAGGTCTTGATCCGGGACGTGTAGCGGCGATTCTCGAGCCGCTCGCGCTCGGCGCGCTTGATCCGCTTCTTCTGAGAAGGAATGTTCGCCATGGCAGGGAAAAGCCGCGGGGCTAGGCCGCAGCGCGCCCGTACTATAGCGGCCCTCTTGGAATCCGAGACGATCGAACCGGCCGGTCCGCCACCGGTACCGCCTCCCTCTCCACCGCGCCGACGCCTCGCCCTGAGCACGGCGATCTTCGCCCTAGCCACGGCCCTCTCCAGGGTGGCCGGGCTGGGCCGAGAGATCGTCGCGGCCAGCTTCTTTGGAACCACGGCCGCTGCTTCGGCCTTCACCCTGGCCTCGCAGGTCCCCAACCTGTTCAGCAACCTGTTCTCGCAGGCCGCCCTATCGGCCGCGTTCGTGCCCGTGTTCACTGAGCTCCTGCATCAAGGGCGCAAGCGCGAGGCGTTCCGCGTGGCATCCACCCTGTTCTGGATCATCCTGATCGGGCTGGGAGCGCTCACGTTGGTGTGGCTGGCCGTGGCCGGTCTCGTCGTCCCGCTGATCACGGGAAGCCTCAACCACTCGGCCACCGTCCTCACCGCCGGCCTGTCCCGGGTGCTGTTCCCGGTCGTGCTGCTGCTCAGCCTCACCGGGATGCTGGTGGGAATCCTCCAGTCCTACGACGAATTCACGATCCCGGCGCTGGCGCCAGCGGTGTGGAACCTGGTCATCTTGATCCTGCTCGTGATCCTGAAGCCCCAGTTCCACGGGGGCAACCAGACCTACGCCTACGCGATCGCCTGGCTGGTCGCCACGGTGGTGCAGCTGGTGATGGTGGCCTGGGCGCTGCAGCGGGTCGACTTCAAGCTCACGTTCGCCATCGACTGGCACGACTCTCGCGTACGCCAGGTCCTGATCCTGTTCCTCCCGGTCACGATGAGCATCGGGATCGTCAACCTGGACATCTTCCTGAACGCCGGCTTCGGGTCGCTGGTGTCCAACCAGGCGCCGCGGGCGATCGACAACGCGTTCCGGATCTACATGCTCCCCCAGGGAGTGTTCAGCGTCGCCGTGGCTACGGTGCTGTTCCCCACGCTGAGTCGGATGGCCGCCCGCCGCGACCCGGCGGGCATGCGCCGGAGCGTGGGCAACGGGATCCGGCAGATCAATCTGCTGCTGATCCCCTCGGCCGCCCTGCTGGTGGTGCTGGCCACCCCGATCGTGCGGATCGTCTATCAGCGCGGCGAGTTCACCGCCCACTCGACCCACCTGGTGTCGATCGCCCTGTTCTGGTTTGCCTTCAGCCTGCCGTTTGCCGGCGTCAACCTGCTGCTCACGCGGACCTTCTTTGCGCTCAAGCGGCCCTGGATCCCCACCAAGCTGGCGGCGCTCAACATGGTGGTGGACATCATCGTCAGCGTGGCCCTGTACAAGCCGTTGGGGATCGCCGGTCTGGTCATCGGCACGGCCGCCGCCAACCTGGTGATGACGCTGCTTCAGCTGCACCGGCTCCGTGCGGGGTTCAATGGACGTCTGGAGGGCGGCCAGACGCTGATGATCACGTCCCGGATCGTGGTGGCCACGGTGATCATGGCCGCGGTGGCCCGGGGGGTGTGGGCCGCATTCGATGGGGTGTTCGGCCATTCGTTCGTGGTCGAGCTGTTCGCGGTCGGCATCGCCATCGTCGTGTCCGGCGCCGTGTACGCGAAGATCATTTTGGCCATGCGCGTCCCCGAGGCCCACCAGATCCAGGCGCTGATCAAGCAGCGGCTGAGCCGGGCGTAGAACGGCCGACATGGACATCTCAGGGCTCTACCACCGCCACCTCCAGGACCCGCGCCGCGAGCGCGGATTCCTCAGCGCGCTTGGCTTTACCATCGCGTTCGCCATTGCGCGCGTGATCACCCACGCGATCAAGGACGGCGTGGGGCCGTTCGGCAATCTGTCGGCCGGGGGGACCCACATCCACCACTCGACGTTCGGGATCTTCGGGCTGCTGGGCGTGGGCTACGCCTGGACCTACCAGCTGGGAGTCGGTACTGATCCGGAGCGGCGGTGGGGCTCGCGGGTGAGCTCGACGGCCTACGGCGTGGCGGCGGCGCTCACGCTGGACGAGTTCGCCCTGTGGCTGGACCTGGAGGACGACTACTGGAACCGGCGGGGCCGCAAGTCGATCGACGCGGTGGCCATCTTTGCCGGCCTGCTCACCATGGGCGTCGCCGGCCGTGGCGCCCTGGACGAGCTGGGCCTGCTGCCCAAGGCGCTGAAGCGGTTCGTCTAAGGGCTGCGCAACCAGGCCGCCAATACCCTTGATGGCGTGGCCGACCAAGCCCACATCCGCAACTTCTCGATCATCGCCCACATCGACCACGGCAAGTCGACGCTGGCCGATCGCATCCTGGAGCTCACGCACACCGTCGACCCCCGGGCGATGCGCTCGCAGGTGCTCGACTCGATGGAGCTCGAGCGCGAGCGCGGGATCACGATCAAGGCGCAGGCGGTCCGCGTGTTCTACACGTCGGGGCGTGACGGCCAGACCTACCAGCTGCAGCTGATCGACACCCCGGGGCACGTCGACTTCACCTACGAGGTGTCCCGCTCGCTGGCTGCCTGCGAGGGGGCGCTGCTGGTGGTGGACGCCTCCCAGGGCGTGGAGGCCCAGACGCTGGCCAACACCTACCTGGCCATCGAGTCGGGCCTGGAGCTGATCCCGTGCCTGAACAAGGTCGACCTGCCCGGCGCCGAGCCCGAGCGGGTGGCCGACGAGGTGGCCGAGCTGCTGGGCGAGGCCCCGGACACCGTGCTGCGGATCAGCGCCAAAACCGGCGAAGGCGTGAGCGAGGTGCTGGACGAGCTGATCGAACGCGTACCGCCACCGCAGGGTGATCCCGACGCCCCGCCGCGGGCGCTGATCTTCGACTCGGAATTCGACCAGTATCGGGGCGTGATCGCCTACATCCGAGTGGTGGACGGCAGGTTCACCCAGGGCGAGGCGATCCGGGCCATGCAGGCGGGAATCGAGGCTGACATCGACGACATCGGGTTCTTCACCCCGGAGATGACCCCGGCTGCGGGACTCGGCCCGGGCGAGGTGGGATATCTGATCACGGGGGTCAAGGACGTGACGAAGCTGCGGGTGGGCGACACCCTCACCAGCAAGGCCGGGCGGGCGGGTTTCGCATCTAAGGCGCTGCCCGGCTACCAGGAGGTCAAGCCGATGGTGTTCTGCGGCCTGTTCCCGATCGACTCGGACGACTACCCGGACCTGCGCGACGCGCTGGAGAAGCTGTCCCTGAACGATGCGGCGCTGTCCTGGGAGCCGGAGACCAGCGACGCGCTGGGGTTCGGGTTCCGCTGCGGCTTTCTGGGCCTCCTGCACATGGACATCGTGCGCGAGCGGCTGGAGCGCGAGTACGACCTGGAACTCCTGGCCACGATGCCCAGCGTGGAGTACGAGGTCACGCTGATCGACGGAGAGGTGCGGCCGGTGCACTCGCCGAACGACATGCCCGAGCCGGCCCGGGTTCAGAGCGTCCGCGAGCCCTATATCCGCGCGTCGATCCTCACCCCCAAGGAGTATGTGGGGCAGATCATGGAGCTCTGCCAGGAGCGCCGGGGCGAGCACACCGGGATGCACTTTCTCAGTCCGGAGCGAGTCCAGCTGACCTACGACCTGCCGCTGGCCGACATCGTGCTCGACTTCTTCGATCAGCTGAAGTCCCGCACCCGCGGCTACGCCTCGCTGGACTACGAGCTGATCGGGCTGCGCGAGTCCGACCTGGTCAAGCTGGACATCCTGCTCGCCGGGGAGCCGATCGACGCGCTGTCGATGCTGGTGCACCGGAGCAAGGCCTATGACGCGGGCCGCACGTTGACCGAGAGGCTGCGCGAGAAGATCCCCCGCCAGCAGTACGACGTGCCGATCCAGGCGGCGATCGGCTCACGGATCGTGGCCCGGGAGACGATCAAGGCGTTCCGCAAGGACGTGACCGCCAAGTGCTACGGCGGGGACATCACCCGCAAGCGCAAGCTGCTCGAGCAGCAGAAGAAGGGGAAGCAGCGAATGAAACAGGTGGGGCGGATCGAGGTCCCCCAGGAGGCGTTCCTGGCGGTTCTCGAGCTGGGGGAGTCCTCGCGCTAGCGCGCTAGAGGGAGGCGGGGCGGCCGTGCGGGGCGCGGGCGCCTGCTCCCGCGGAGCGAGCGTCAATCGGACGGACACGCGAGCACCCCACACGGCCGACGCGCATCCCTCTCCTGCCGAAGAACAGCCAGGCGATCA
>DATKRM010000069.1:0-2377 GCA_035532195.1 Solirubrobacteraceae bacterium | reverse complement strand
CGTCCGCCGGTCAGCACGATCAGCTCGCCCTCGGGCAGCCGCTCGACCTCGTCGAACAGCGCCTCGGGGGAGTGGGCCGCCGGCACCGTGGCCGGCGGCCCTGCGGGGGTCTCGATCGTCTCCCGAACGACCTCGCGCGGTTGCTTGTCCTCCCGCAGTCCCTTGAACGAGGGCGCGCGCATGATCCCGTCCCGGGTCCACTCGCGCAGCTCGATCTCGGCCACCAGGCCCGGCTCAACGAACTCGGCCTCCCGCGGCAGCTTGGGCCGGGTGGTGAACGGGCTGGAGTCCCGCCGCAGCGTCTCCAGGCGCTGCATCAAGTCGTCCAGCACTGGCTCGGTGAATCCGGTGCCCACCCGCCCCGCGTACACGAAGTCACCGTTGCCGTAGTAGCCCATCAGCAGGGCCCCGATGCGCTTGCGGCGCCGCCCCTCGCCGGGGATCCAGCCGCCGATCACCAGCTCCTGGCGGAGCGTGTGCTTGATCTTGACCCAGGCCCCGCTGCGCCGGCCCGGCTCGTAGCCGGAGTCCAGGCGCTTGGCCACGATCCCCTCCAGCCCCTGGGCCCGGGTGGCTTCGAGCAGCGCCTGGCCCTCGCTGGTATGGGCCGCCGGGACGCGCCAGGCCGGACCGCCCAGGCCGAGCCCCTCCAGCGCCTGGCGCCGCTCGGTGTAAGGCTCCGCCATCAGCGAGCGTCCGTCCAGGTACAGCAGGTCGAAGATGGCGTACACCACCGGGACCTCGGAGCGCAGGCGCCGGACGGCCGAGGCCGCGGTCACGTGCATCCGCCGCTGCAGGCGCTCGAAGCTGGGCCGGGGTGGGTGGGAATCCGAATCCTCGAAGGCCACGATCTCCCCGTCGAGCACTGCCTCGCGCATGCCCAGGTCGTCGAGCAGCCCGCGGACCTCAGGGTAGGCGCCCGTGATCTCGTTGAGGTTCCGGCTCTCCAGCCGCAGCCGCCCCGGCTGGGCGTAGGCGATGGCCCGCACCCCGTCCCACTTGACCTCGAACGACCAGCCCTCCTCCTTGGGCGGCAGCTTGCCCAGGCGCGCCAGCATGGGCACGATCCGCTCGGGCATGGGCTGCCGCTCGGTGTCGGGCGGGTCCATGCGGTGGATCATCCATTGGTTGGCCGAGTCACCGTCCCGGGCGATCGAAAACAGCCCGTAGCGCCCGCGCAGCCGCTCGCCGTGGAAGGTCACCTCGACCTTCTTGTCCTCCCACTTGTGCAGCTCGTAGGTCCCGGTGTCCCAGATCGTCATGGTTCCCGCCCCGTACTGGCCCTGGGGGATCTCCCCGTGGAACTCCAGATACTCCAGCGGGTGCTCCTCTGTGCGCACGGCCAGCCGGTTGTCGGCCGGGTCAGCCGGGATCCCGTTGTGGATGGCCCACGAGGCCATGGCCCCGTCGCGCTCCAGGCGCAGGTCCCAGTGCAGGCGCGTGGCGTGATGCTGCTGGACGACGAAGCGGGGCTGCCGGCTGGGACGGCGCCGAGACCGGGTCTGGCCGGTGGGCTCAGGCGTGGTCTCGAAGTCACGCTTGGACCGGTAGCGATTGAGCTTCTCCGGCGGCATGGATCACATTCTGAGCCTTGACCGGGTCAGGCCGCCGGGCGCCCGCGGGCCCTCTTCACCGATTTTTACGCGCACGCGCCATCATTCGCGCATGTCCCGGGTATTGGTGGTGGACGATGAACCCGCTGTCCGCCGCGCGCTGGAGCGCGCGCTGAGGCTCGACAACTACGAGGTCGAGTTGGCCGCCGATGGCCAGGAGGCCCTTGACGCCCTGGCCATGGCCCCGGCCGACGCGGTCGTGCTGGACATCGCCATGCCTCGGGTGGACGGCCTGGAGGTGACCCGCCGGATGCGCCGGGCCGGCGACCGGACCCCCATCCTGATGCTCACCGCACGCGACGCGATCGAGGACCGTGTGACCGGTCTGGACGTCGGCGCCGACGACTACCTGGTCAAGCCGTTCGCGCTCAAGGAGCTCCAGGCCCGGCTGCGGGCCCTGCTCCGCCGGTCCGGGGAGGAAGCCGGCGGCGAGGTGCTCCGCTACGCGGACCTGGTGCTCGATCCCGCCGCCCATGAGGTGCGGCGGGGCGACCGACTGATCGAGTTGACCAAGACGGAGTTCCTGCTGCTGGAGCTGTTCCTCAAGCATCCCCGTCAGGTGCTCACGCGCTCTCAGATCTTCGAGTCGGTGTGGGGATACGACTTTGGGCCGACGTCCAACGCACTCGGGGTCTACATGGGATACCTGCGCCGCAAGACCGAGGCCGAGGGCGAATCGCGGCTGCTGCACACGGTTCGCGGCGTGGGGTACATCCTGCGAGAGGACTGATGGCGCTACGGCGCAGAGTCGGAATGGCCGCTGC
>DATKRM010000068.1:0-13375 GCA_035532195.1 Solirubrobacteraceae bacterium | reverse complement strand
TGACTCGGGGGACGGCATGCAGCTGGCCGGGAGCCGCTTCACCGGCGCCACGGCCGTGATCGGCAACGACCTGGCCACGCTGCCCGACTTCCCGGCCGAGATCCGGGCCCCCGCGGGCACGCTGGCCGGAGTCTCCGCCTTCCAGATCCACTTCGCCTCGCGGGACATCCTCACCCCCGGCGACGCGCCCAACGTCCTGGTGGCCATGAACCCGGCCGCGCTCAAGGCCAACCTGGCCGAAGTGGAGCGCGGAGCCACGATCATCGTCAACGAGGACGCGTTCACCAAGCGCAACCTGGAGAAGGCGGGGTACGAGTCAAACCCGCTCCAGGACGAGTCGTTGAGCGCCTTTCGGGTCCACCGCGTGCCCATGACCACGCTGACCACCCGGGCCGTGGAGGAGATCGAAGAGGCGTCCACCCGCGACGCCGGCCGGGCCAAGAACCTGTTCGCGCTGGGGCTGCTGTCCTGGCTGTACGGGCGGCCCACCGACGTGACCCAGCGCTGGATCGAGCAGAAGTTCTCCCGCCAGCCCGCCGTGCTCCAGGCCAACCTGGCGGCGTTCAACGCCGGCTGGTCGTTCGGGGAGACCACCGAGCTGTTGGACGTGCAGTACCGAGTCAAGCCGGCCAGCGACCTGGTCTCCGGCACCTACCGCAACGTTAACGGCACCACCGCGCTGGCCCTGGGGCTGATCGCGGCCAGTGTGCGCAGCCGACTGCCGCTGCTGCTGGCCAGCTACCCCATCACCCCGGCGTCCGAGCTTCTGCACGAGCTGTCGCGCCACCAGCGTCTGGGCGTGCGCACGATCCAGGCCGAAGACGAGATCGCGGCCGCCGGGATGGCCCTGGGGGCGGCGTTCGGCGGCCGCATCGGCGTGACCGCCACCAGCGGGCCGGGCCTGGATCTCAAAGCCGAGACGATCGGCCTGGCCGTGGCCCTCGAGCTACCGATGATCGTGGTCGACGTCCAGCGGGCCGGCCCCTCCACCGGGATGCCGACCAAGACCGAGCAGTCAGACCTGCTGAGCGCGCTGTACGGCCGCCACGGCGAGTCGCCGCTGCCGATCCTGGCGCCCAGCACGCCCGCCGGGTGCTTCGACACCGCGTTCGAGGCGGTCAAGCTCGCGCTGCGCTATCGCACGCCGGTGATCATCCTGTCCGACTCGTTCCTGGCCTCCTCGTCAGAGCCGTGGCTGATCCCGGACGTCGCCGACCTGCCGCCCATCGACCCCGCACTGGCCACCGCGCCGGAAGACGGAGAGGCGTTCCTGCCCTACTCACGCGACGAGAGCCTGGCCCGGCCCTGGGCCATCCCCGGCACCCCGGGGCTCCAGCACCGGATCGGCGGCCTGGAGAAGGCGGATGGCAGCGGGAACATCTCCTACGACTCGGCCAACCACGCCCGGATGACCGAGCTGCGGGCGGCCAAGGTGGCGGGCATCGAGCGCGATGTACCCTCGCTGAGCGTGGACGGCCAGGACGGGGCGCGGCTGCTCGTGCTGGGCTGGGGCTCGAGCGAAGGTCCGATCCGGGCCGGCGTGCGCCGCGCCCGGTTGAACGGGCACAAGGTGGCCTCGGCACAGCTGCGGCACGTCAATCCGCTGCCGGCCAACCTGGGCGAGGTGCTGCGCGCCTATGACCGGGTCCTGGTCCCAGAGCTGAACACCGGCCAGCTGGCCACGGTCCTGCGGGCCCGGTACCTGGTGGACATCGAGTCCCACACCAAGGTGGCGGGCCAGCCGCTGCACGCGGCGGAGATTGAACAAGCCATCGAGGAGCGGCAATGAGCGCGGTGACGAGCAACGGCCACGCCGGCAACGGCGGTGCCCCCGAGAAGCTGACCAAGGCCGATTTCCAGTCGGATCAGGAGACGCGCTGGTGCCCGGGCTGCGGCGACTACGCGGTTCTGGCCGCGGTCCAGCAGTTCATGCCCGAGCTGGATATCCCGCCGGAGCGGATCGTGTTCATGACCGGCATCGGCTGCGCGGGACGGTTCGCCTACTACATGGACACGTACGGGATGCACGGGATCCACGGCCGGGCTCCCGCCCTGGCCACCGGCTTGGCTTCCACCCGGGAGGACCTGTCGATCTGGGTGGTCACGGGCGACGGCGACGCGCTGTCGATCGGGGGCAACCACCTGATCCACGCGCTGCGACGCAACGTGCCCATCAAGATCCTGCTGTTCAACAACCAGATCTACGGCCTGACCAAGGGCCAGGCCTCGCCCACCTCCGAGCTGGGCAAGATCACCAAGTCCACGCCGTTCGGCGTCTCGGACCAGCCGTTCAACCCGGTCGCGCTGGCGCTGGGTGCCGAGGCCACGTTCGTGGCCCGCACGATCGACCGGGACAAGCAGCACCTGGCCGGGGTGCTCCGGGCCGCGGCTGAGCATCCGGGCGCGGCCCTAGTCGAGATCTACCAGAACTGCCCGGTGTTCAACGACGGCGCGTTCTCCGCCCTGACCGACAAGGAGGTCAAGGTGGACAACCAGATCCGGCTCGAAGCCGGCCAGCCGGTGCGGTTCGGGCGCGACGGCGATCGCGGTGTGGTGCGGGCCGCCGACGGCGGCCTGGAGATCATCGACCTCTCCGACGGCCAGGAGGCGGACCTGATCGTCCACGATCCCGCGCGCCGAGATCCCAGCCTCGCCTTCTCCCTGGCCCGGCTGGCCGAGGACCCCACCGGTCCCACCCCGATCGGGATCTTCCGGAGCGTCGAGCGCCCGGTCTACGGCCGGGGGGACGAGCCCCGGATGGGCCAGCCGGCATCGGAAACCGAGCTGGCCGAGCTGCTGACCCACGGCGATACCTGGAACGTGGCCTAGCTCGCCTCGAGCGAGGTGAGCCCGATGACCACGTGGACCGGGAACTCGGCCGGAGTCGTCCCGGCCTGGATCAGCTCGGCCGCGCCGGCGAGCCACGCCTCACGCTCCGGCGGCGGCATCGCCGCCACCCAGCTGAACGAAGCCAGATGATCGACCACTCGGTCCGGGGCCGCCGGGCGCGAGGCCGTGACCCGGACCTCACGCGGCTGGCTCCACCCTCCCGCGGCTCGGACTGAGTCCTGCCAGCTCGTCCCATCGAAGTTCGGATGCTCGGGTCGGGTGCCGGCCACCAGCTGGCCCACCTCGTCGCTCCAGCTGGCTCCGCTCCAATCGGGGACCGTGTTGAGTACGGCCAGGCCGCCGCCGGGGCGCAGCACCCGCCGGATCTCGGCCAGTGCCGGCTGGTGGTCGAACCAGTGAAACGCGTCACCCACGGTGACTGCGTCCACCGATCGGTCCTCCAGGGGGATGTCCTCGGCCACCCCGGGCTGGATCCGCTCGGCTCCGAGCGCGCGGGCCAACTGGTCCCGGAGGGCGGATGTCGGCTCGACCGCCACGACGTCAAAGCCGGCGGCCAGCAGCGCGCGTGAGAGCTTCCCCGTGCCTGCGGCCAGGTCGAGCACGGTGGCCCCAGGGGCGATTCCGAGCTCGGCGGCCAGCGCGCCGATCGCGGCCGGGGGATATTCGGGCCGTCCCCGCTCGTACTCGGCGGCCACGCCGGCGAACTGCTCGGCCAGGGGGTGCAGGCTCACTACCGGCGCTCGAGAACCACCACCGGGATTTCCCGGTCGGTTCCGCGCTGGTAGTCGTCATAGGCCGGCCAGACCTCGGCCATGCGCTGCCACAGCCGCGTCCGCTCGTCGCCCTCGGCGGTCCCGGCCCGGACCGGGATCTGCTCGGCTTTGACCTGGATCGTGATGTTCGGATTTGCCCGGAGGTTCTTGTACCAGTCCGGGTGATCTGGGGCGCCGCCCTTGGACGCGACCACCACCCAGCGGTCGCCGTCGTCTCGGTAGATCAGGGGCGTGGTGCGCTCGGCGCCGGACTCCCGACCGGTGGTGCTGAGCAGCAGGATGGTGGTGCCGCGCCACTCGTGCCCCTGCTCGCCGCCGGTCTCCCGATACACACGCACGTGCTCGGCGCCGAACAGGTTGTCCTCGAATGGATTGGGGTCGTGGGGCATCGCCGCCAAGGCTATCCATCCCCGCCGGACTACCCTTGAGCGGATGCGGGTTCCCGATGTCGAGCTGCTGTGGTGGGAAGGGTGTCCGTCAACTGACACCGCGCTCAGCGAACTGCGCCAAGCCCTGTCGGAGGTAGGGCTCGAGGCGATTCAGGTGCGGATGCGCGAGATCTCCAGCGACGAGGACGTGCGCCAGGCAGGCTTCAGCGGCTCGCCGACAGTGCTGGTCGACGGCGCGGACGTGGCGCCGCACCCCGCCGAGCCGGCCGGGCTGACCTGCCGGGTCTACCGCCGGCGCGACGGGTCGATCTCGCCCACCCCGGATCCGATGGATGTGCGGGACGCGCTGCGGCGCGCCATGGCCGCGGGGGCCGCCTGATGAGCCTGGGCCTAGGCCAGCCGCTCCCCGAGTTCTTGCTGCCCGCCGCCGACGGGCAAACCGTGGCTCTGGTTGACGGCGCGCAGGCCACGGTGGTCGTGTTCACCTGCAACCACTGCCCGTACGCGCTGGCCTGGCACGACCGGATTCAGCAGGCGGCTCGCGACTACGCCGACCGGGGCGTGCGGTTCCTGCAGATCAACGCCAACGACGCCGAGCGCTACCCGCGGGATTCGTTGGAGGCCATGCGGGAGCGTGTGGCCGTGGAGGACTGGCCGATGCCCTACCTGCACGACGAGACCCAGAAGGTCGCCCGCGCGTTCGGAGCCCAGGTCACCCCGGACGTATTTGTGTTCGACGCGGGTGGCGCGCTGCGCTACCGCGGCGCGCCCGACGACGACTACAGCGACCCGTCGGCCAACGCCCAGTGGCTGCGCAGCGCCCTCGACGCGATGCTGGCGGGCCGGTTGCCCGACCCGGCCGAGACCGAGCCAGTTGGCTGCTCGGTCAAGTGGAAGGTCTAGCCGGCCACATGACCGTCCGCGGGCTCCAGCGGTAACCCGGCGGCCTGCCAGTCGAGAAGCCCGCCTGCGAGGTTGTGGGCGTCCCATCCGGCCTGGCTGAATGCCTCGGTGGCCATGGCCGAGCGGGCACCGCTGCGGCAGTAGAACACGACCTCCCGCTCGTGGCTGATCGTCTCGGCCTGGGCCGAGATTTCGCCCAGCGGCAGGTGGCGGGCGCCGGCGATTCGGCCGGCCTCCCACTCGAGGGCCTCACGCACGTCGATGAGCTCGATTTTGCCCTGTTCCAGGAGTTCTTTGACCTGCTGGGGGTTGTAATCAGGATTCACCGTTTTTGAGCGTAGCGATGCATCCGACTGCGTCTTCCGCTACTCTGCCCCGCCAACCAAAGAACCAGCCGAATCCTGACGCGCCACGGCGCGCGGGAACGGGGAACCCAAGGGAGCCAATGCTCCAGGGGCGAATCGCCGCAATTTTTGTGGCGTAGCGCAACTCTTTCAGCGCGAGTCCGACAGCTAACCCCGTAGGCCCGAGAAAGAGAAGGGGTTCGAGTTGTCGTATCGCAAGACAGCAGGGATCTGCATGGCCGCCATCCTGGCGCTGGCCGGCACCGCCATGGGGGCCTCGCACGGCTCCGGCGGCGCCAGCGCGTCGGATGCGGCCCACTACGCCGGCGACTCCAAGCACCTCGGAGACCGCTGGCTGCGCCAGGGAATGACCGGCCACGACGTTCGCGTGCTCCAGCAGTTCCTGGGCTTCGCGGGATTTCCCACCCATATCACCGGGACGTTTGACCGGCCCACCACCCGCAGCGTCGTGGCGTTCGAGCGCAAGCACAACCTGAGCAGCGACGGCATCGTCAGCGCCGACGTGGCCAGCGCATTGCGCAAGGCAGTGGCGGCGGCGGTCAACGCCAACCGGCCCCACGGCACCACCAGGATCAACGGCGACGGCACGGCCACCGCTCCGGCGGGCGCGCCACGGCAGGTGCTGGCGGCGGTGTCCGCAGCCAACTCGATCATCCACACGTCGTACTGCTACGCGGGTGGCCACGGCTCCTGGAACTCCAGTTGCTACGACTGCTCGGGCTCGGTCGGCTTCGCACTGCATGCCGCCGGCCTGCTGTCCTCGCCCGCGCCGTCCGGTGACTTCGAGTCGTGGGGCCAGCCGGGACCCGGGCGCTGGATCACGATCTACACAAACCCCGACCACATCTGGATGGTGGTCGCCGGGCGGGCGTTCGACACGGCCGACTTCGGCGGGCCCAACATCCCAGCCGGCAGTGGGCCGCGCTGGCGGTCGAACCCGACCGGGAACATGAGCGACGGCGGGAACTACACGGTCCGGCACCCGGCCGGGTTGTAAGGGCTTTCGCGGCGCCGGGCGGGCTTCGGCCCCCCCGGCGGCCACGCCCCCCCGGTGGGGCGGGGCCGAAAAAGCGCCACCAGGGGGCGTTGGTTCGGCCATGCCCGGGGCGAAGCGCTGGCTTGGCGCCCTCGGCCTCGGCGCCTCGGCGCGGGCCAGCCGCGCGCCCCAAGTAGCATCAATCTGGGATGTCCGCGCTGGCCGAGCTGTACACGATTCCGCAGGAGTACGAGGACTTCCGGGACACGATCCGGCAGATCGCCCAGGAGCGGATTGCGCCCCGAGCGGCCGAGATCGACGAGAAGGCCGAGTACCCGCACGACCTGCGGGCGCTGCTGGCCGAGCACGACGTGCTGGGACTGCCGTTCGAGGTCGAGCACGGAGGCACGGGCACCGGGACGCTGATGCTGAACCTGGCGATCGAGGAGATCGCCAAGGCCTGTGCCTCGACAGCGCTGATCGTCATGATCCAGGAGCTGGGCACGCTGCCCATCAAGCTGTTCGGGACCGAGGAGCAGAAGCAGCGTTTTCTGCCCCGGTGCGCCAGCGGGGAGTGGTCGCCTGCGTTCGCGCTCTCAGAGCCGGACGCCGGCTCAGATCCCGGCGGGATGCGCACCACTGCCACCCAGGACGGCGACGAGTGGGTGATCGAAGGCACCAAGAACTGGATCACCAACCTGGGGATCGCCGACTTCTATGTGGTGTTTGCGGTGACCGACCGCCAGGCCGGCCATTCGCGCGGCATCACGGCGTTCATCGTCGAGGCCGACCGGCCCGGGTTCAGCGTCGGCAAGCTCGAGCACAAGCTGGGAATCCGGGGATCGCCCACCGGCCAGCCGATCTTCGACGGCGTCCGGGTCCCGGACGAGAACGTGATCGGCGAGCCCGGCCAGGGCTTCAGGGTGGCCTTGGGGACGCTCGACCACTCGCGGCTGGGGGTGGCCGCGCAGGCGCTGGGCATCGCCCAGGGCGCCACCGACTACGCCGCCGCCTACGCCCGGGAGCGCAGGCAGTTCGGTCAGCCGATCAACTCCTTTCAGGCCATCCAGTTCAAGCTGGCCGACATGGAGACCCAGTGCGCCGCCGGCCGCGAGCTCCTGTATCAGGCGGCGGCCAAGGTGGATCGCGGCCAGCCGGACATCGGCAAGTACTCGGCCATGGCCAAGCTGTTCTGTTCCGACACGGCGATGCAGGTGACCGTGGAGGCGGTGCAGGTGCTGGGCGGATACGGCTATGTGCGCGAGTACCCAGTCGAGCGGATGATGCGCGACGCCAAGATCACCCAGATCTACGAGGGCACCAACGAGATCCAGCGGCTCGTGATCGCCCGCACCATGCGCTAGCCGATGCGAGCCGGACCTCCCACGCTGCGCCGGATCGTCGCCTCGGCCCTGGCGGCGCTGATCGTCGGCCTGGGCGCGGCCAGCCTGGTCACCGGCTTCAGCGACTCGTTCGTGATCCGCCTGCTCCAGGGGGCGGCGGTGTTCGGCGCCGGGGCGGTGATCCTGGGCGGGACGGTGCTGCTGGTGATGATCCGGATGGCCGGCTGGCAGGACCCCGAATCGGATGAGGCCTTCGATGCGATCGTGGAGCGCGCGGAACGCTTGGCGGCTAGCGAGTCCTGGGGTGAGAGCCTGGATGAGGCCGACGACGAGCCTGAATACGAGCTGGCCACCGAGGAGGACTTCGAGGCGCTGGTCCGCTCGGCGCTGGACGATCTCCCGCTGGAATTCCACCGCGCTCTGGAGCACGTGGCGGTGGTGGTGTCAGACGGCGGGCGCGGGCGCGGGGCCTACGGGCTGTACCAGGGCGACACCGTGGCCAATGACTACTTCCACGACCGGATCGTGATCTTCCGCGACACGCTGCTGCGCGACTTCGGGCACGACCCGCAGCTGCTCAAGGCCCAGGTGGTGCGGACCGTGCGCCACGAGCTGGCCCATCACCTGGGGTGGGACGAGAAGGGCGTTAGAGGCCTCGGTCTCTAGCATCACGCCCCCACACAACCGTCGAAGGAGTACTTGATGCCAGAAGCCGTGATCGTCGACGCCATTCGCACGCCCATCGGACGTGCGGTGAAGGGGTCGCTGAAGACCGTTCGCGCCGACGACCTCGCCGCGATTCCGCTGGTCGCGCTCCAGGAGCGCAACCCCGAGGTCAACTTCTCCGAGACCGTGGACGTGATGATGGGCGCCGCGTCCAGCGTGGGCGAACAGGGCTACAACGTGGGGCGCAACGCCTCGCTGCTGGCCGGGATCGACCACCACGTGCCCGCCTGCACGGTGAACCGGTTCTGCGCGTCCTCGCTCCAGACCCTGCGCATGGCGTTCCACGCCATCAAGACCGGTGAGGGCGATCAGTACATCGCTGCGGGTGTGGAGGCGGTATCCCGCGCCGGGCTGGGCGCGGGCATGATGGAGGAGGCCAAGCACCCCAAGCTCAACGGCTCGGACGGGTCGGCCTACGACGTGTACATCCCGATGGGCATGACCGCCGAGAACGTGGCCGACCGCTGCCAGGTGACGCGTGAGCAGCAGGACGAGTGGGCGGTGATCTCGCAGAACCGGGCCGTGGGGGCGCGCGACGACGGCCATTTCGCCAGGGAGATCGTGCCGGTGACCGTGCCCGCGCATAAGGACACGGATAAGGAAGGCAACGAGGTCGAGGTGCCGGAGACGGTGGTCGACAAGGACGACGGTCCGCGCTCCGGCACCACCATGGAGGTGCTGGCCACGCTCAAGCCGGCGTTCCGGCCCGACGGCACGGTCACCGCCGGCAACTCCTGCCCGCTCAACGACGGCGCCGCCGCGGTGCTCGTGATGAGCGAGGAGAAGGCCCAGGCGCTGGGCCTCAAGCCCAAGGCCCGGATCCTGGCCTCGACTGTCGCCGCGATCCGGCCCGAGATCATGGGGCTGGGACCGATTCCGGCCATCCAGGCCCTGCTCAAGGAGTCCGGGATGAACATCGACGACGTTGACATCGTCGAGATCAACGAGGCGTTTGCCGCGCAGATCGTGCCCTGTATGGAGGATCTGGGGATCCCAGAGGAGAAGCTCAACCCGTTCGGCGGAGCGATCGCGCTGGGTCACCCGTTTGGGATGACCGGCGCCCGGATCATGACCACGCTGCTCAACGGCCTCGAGGCCACCGATGGCACGTACGGGATTGAGTCGATGTGCGTGGCCGGCGGAATGGGCCAGGCGATGCTGGTCGAGCGGCTGAACTAAGCGTCCAGCCGGTCAAAGCCTTTCTAAGGACGAGTTGGCACAGGGTCGATATTTGAAGCGGTACCCCGAAACCCTGTGCCCTTGACTGCATTCGACGAATCCGCCGAACTTCACGATCCGCTGACCGAGCTCCCCAGCCGGGTGCTGCTGGTGGACCGGCTGGAGCACGCGCTGGCCCGGGCCCGACGGCCCCGGACCACGCTGGCCGTGCTGTTCGTGGACGTTGACAACTTCAAGCAGGTCAACGACAGCCTGGGCCACGAAGCCGGAGACGACCTCCTACTGGCCATCAAGCCGCGCCTGCTCCACGGGCTGAGGCCCGGCGACACCGTGGCCCGGTTCGGCTCGGACGAGTTCGTCGTGGTGTGCGAGAACCTGGCCAGCGAGGCCGCGGCGGTGAGCATCGCCAAGCGCGTGCTGGAGGCGTTGAGCGCGCCGATTCCCGCCGCCGGTACCGAGCATTTCGTCAGCGCCAGCATCGGCATTGTGGTGGTGGAGGGCGGAAACGCTGTGGCCTCAGACGTCCTACGCGACGCCGGTGCAGCCATGCACCGGGCCAAGCAGAGCGGCGGAGCACGCTGGGAGCTGCACGACGCCTCAATGCGTCGGCGGCTGCTGGCTCGGGTCAGCGCCGAGCGCGAGCTGCGCGAAGCCGTGGGCTCGGACCAGCTGCGCCTGTACTACCAGCCGCTGGTCGCGCTGGAGGGTCCGCGCGTGATCGGGGCCGAGGCGCTGGTGCGCTGGGAGCACCCGACCCGTGGGCTGCTGCTGCCCGGCGAGTTCATTCCCCTGGCCGAGGAGACCGGAGCCATCCTGTCGCTCGGCAAGTGGGTCATCGAGAACGCGATCCGGGACGGCGCGCAGTGGCAGGAGGCCTTCCCCGACATGCGCCTGAGCGTGTCCCTCAACCTCAGCGCCCGCCAGGTAGCTCAGGCGGGCATTCCCCGGATCGTCCGCGAGATCCTCCGCGAGACGGGGGTGAACCCGGCGCAGGTGGAGCTCGAGATCACCGAGAGCGCGCTGATCGACGGGGGGGACGTGCCCGGGGAGATCCTGGGCGCGCTCAAGGATCTTGGCGTGCGTCTGGTGCTGGACGACTTCGGCACGGGTTACTCCTCGCTCAGCTACCTCAAGCGCTTCCCCATCGACGCGATCAAGATCGATCGCTCGTTCATCTCCGGGCTGGGCACCGACCGCGGCGATACCGCGATCGTGGCGGCGGTGATCAACATGGCCCGCGCGCTGGGCATCTCGGTCATCGCCGAAGGCGTGGAGAACGAGTCCCAGGCGGGCGCGCTGCGCACTCTGGGCTGCCACTACGCCCAGGGGTTCCACTACTCGCCCCCGGTTCCGGCCGACGTGTTCGGTGCCTTCCTGACCTGCGCCGCCGCCGACATGGCGCGGCAGCCGGTCGACGAAATCAGCTAGCCGTTACCTCGGCGCCATCCGGAGGGCGCCGTCCAGCCGGATCGTCTCCCCGTTGAGCATCTCGTTGGACACGATGTGGAGGGCCAGGGCGGCGAACTCCTCGGGTCGGCCCAGGCGGGACGGGAACGGAATTGCAGCGGCCAGGGCCTGGCGATTCTCCTCGGGGAGCGCGCCCAAGAGGGGCGTGTCGAAGGTTCCCGGGGCGATCGTGCAGACCCGGATCCCGGCCACCGCCAAGTCGCGAGACGCGGGCAGCGTAAGGCCGACGATGCCCCCCTTGGAGGCCGAATAGGAAATCTGACCGATCTGGCCATCGAAGGCCGCGATCGACGCGGTGTTGATGCACACCCCGCGCTCACCCGAGGCGGTCGGCTCGGAATCGACCATCGCCGCCGCGGCCAGGCGCAGCACGTTGAACGTGCCGATCAGGTTGACCCGGATCACGGTCTCGAACGGCTCCAGCGAGTGGGGTCCGCGGCGGCTGGCCACCCGCTCGGCCCAGCCGATCCCCGCGCAGCACACGCTGATCCGCAGCCCGTCGGGCAGAGCGGCCGCCGCGCCCACCGCCGCCTGGACCTGCTCGGGGTTGGTCACGTCGGCCTGGCGGAACGAGGCGCGGTCGCCCAGCTCCTCGGCCAGGGCCTGACCTCGCTCCTGGTTCAGGTCGGCGATCACCACGCGGGCGCCGGCCTGGTACAGGGCACGGGCCGTCGCCTCGCCCAGTCCCGAGGCCCCGCCGGCCACCAGCGCTCCTACGCCTTCGATCTGCACGGGGCGGAACCCTATAGAGGGGCGGGCGTGGGCGTCGCTGCGGGCGCGGCCAGCGACACCGCGAACAGGTCCTGCGAGTCGGTGTACCAGCCGGCCAGCCGCAGTCCCGCCGCGGCCAGGTCCGCCTCCAGGCGCCGGCGGGTGAACTTGGCGCTGATCTCCGTCCGCAGCTCCTCGCCGGCCTCGAACTCGACCCGCAGGCCCAGCCGCTCGATCAGGACGCTCTGGGGGCGCAGCGCCTTGAGGCGCATCTCGATCCACTCGTGCTGGCGATCGAAGAACGCCACGTGCTCGAACGCGTCGACCGCGAAGTTGGCGCCCAGCTCGCGGTTGAGCACGCGGAGCACGTTGCGGTTGAACTCCGCAGTGATGCCCTGCGAGTCGTCGTACGCCGCCTCGATCACGTCGGGGTCCTTGACCAGGTCGGTCCCCAACAGCAGGTGATCGCGGGGGCCGAGCAGGGACCTGATCTGCCGCAGCAGGCGGCGGCGGGTGCCGGGCGGGAAGTTGCCGATCGTGCCGCCCAGCAGGGCCACGATCCGCGTCTCGCCATCTCCCGCGGGGACGCTGTCCAGGTGGCGCTCGAAGTCCCCCACTACACCCTCGACGCGAAGCCCGTCGTAGTCGTCGACCAGCTCCTGGGCGGCCTGCTGGAGGGCCTGCTCGGACACGTCCAGGGGGATGTAGCGCCGCACGCCACCGTTCTCGGCCATGGCGTCGAGGAGGATGCGGGCCTTCTCCGCCGAGCCTGAGCCCAGCTCAACCAGCTCACGGGCGCCGGTCTGGGCGATGATGTCGGCGGCGTGGCGCTCCAGGATCTCCCGCTCTGTGCGCGTGGGGTAGTACTCCGGCAGCTGGCAGATCTGCTCGAACAGCTCGGAGCCGCGGGCGTCGTAGAAGTGCTTGGGCGGCAGCTCCTTGAATGGCCGGGTGAGCCCGTCCAGCACGTCGTCGGCCAGCACTCGCTCCTGGGCTTCCGAGAGACAGGATCGAATCGTTATCTGTCCGTTCTCCAGCTGCGATGTCATGCGTCAACCGCGATTCTCAGGCCGGAGAAGATCTGCCGCCGCTGGGGGTGATCCCAGTTGCGGAAGGTGGGGCTGGCCACCCGAGCTCGGGTGGCCCAAGAGCCTCCACGCAGCACCCTGTATTCGGCGCCGAAGAACGGCTCGGAGTACTCCCGGTAGGGATAGGGCGCGAACCCGGGATAGGGCTCGAACTGTCCGGCCGTCCACTCCCACACGTCGCCGATCATGCCCAGGCAGCCGAAGGCTGAAGCGCCCTCGGGATAGGCGCCGGCCGCCGCCGGGCCGCCTCCCAGGTGGTCGAGGTTGGCGTGCACAGCCGGGTCCGGCGGCTCCTCGCCCCAGGGGAACGACCGAGCCGCGTCCTGATCTGGATCCCAGGTCGCCGCCTTCTCCCATTCGCGCTCGGTGGGCAATCGCGCGCCCACCGCGCGGGCGAAGGCGTCGGCCTCGAACCAGGAAATGTGGGCCACGGGTCGCGTGGGATGCAGCGCCTGGAGCCCGACCAGGCGCCATTCCTGGCTGCAGTCGGCCGACCAGCCCCCGGGGCGGTGGATGTCGTACTGCTCCTTCCAGGCCCAGCCCTCGTCCGACCACCACTCGCGGCGCTCGTAGCCGCCGCCCTCGACAACCCTCAGGTAGCTGGC
>DATKRM010000067.1:0-2554 GCA_035532195.1 Solirubrobacteraceae bacterium | reverse complement strand
CGCTCCGCGGCCTGCCGTGGCGCGCGCCTGGGCCCGCGGCCGGGCCCGGGTGACCGGCGGCTCGGCTCCGGCCCGCGGAGCCGCGGTCGGTCAGGCTCCGCGAACCCAGCGCGGGTCGTTCCTGGCCCTCGACGCGCTGCTGTCGCTGGACGAGCTGGCTGGCCTGGCGCTGTCCAACCGCCCGGGTCCTCACAGCCCCGAGTCAGCCGAGGTGGTCCTGGTGGCTGACCGCTTCCCGACCCGAGACGATCCACTGGTGGAGCTGGCCGGGGCGCTGGACCGGGTGCGGGTGGAGGCGCTCGCCCGCCCCGACGTGCCCGACCTGGCGGCGTATCGGGGACTCCGGATCGAGTACGTGGAAGACGATGGGCTGGCCGCACGAGGGCTGGCCATGGCCTGGCTGATGCTGCGTCACCCGCTGCGCTGCGTGTGGGATCTGCTCCGGCGCGACCGGGGAGAGCTGCCGCTGCGGACCCTGGCCGTGGCGGCCTGGCGGCTGGAGCGGGACGCCGGAGCCCGAGTGCACAGTCTGGGCGGGGAGCAGCCGCGCCGCCTGGCGGCTCGACTGGCCGCGTTAACCGGCCGGCCGGTGCAGAGCTGATGCGCGTCCAGGTCGTCGATCCCTCGGCTTACACACCGCCCTACGACCATTCGCTGTGCGCCGCGCTGGCTCAGGCCGGCGCCGAGGTGGAGCTCGTGACCAGCAGCTTTCCCTACGGCTCGGTGCCCGAGCCCCAGGGCTACACCGTGCGCGAGCTGTTCTACCGGCGTGCGCGAGGGGACGCCGGGTCGCCGGCCCGGCGTGCGCTCAAATTGCTGGAGCACGGGCCGGACATGCTGCGGCTGCGCCGGCTGGCTGCTCGGGCCGATGTGGTCCATTTCCAATGGTTCCCGGTGCAGTGGCTCGACCGCTGGCTGTTGCCGCGCCGGCCCGTGGTGCTGACCGCACACGATCTGCTGCCGCGCGAGCCTCGTCCCCTCCAGACCTGGGCCCAGCGCCGGTCCTACGACGCCGTGGATGCCGTGGTCGCCCACTCCGAGTTCGGACGCCAGCAGCTGGTAGAGCGGCTGGGGGTGGCCGCCGAGAAGGTGCGGGTCATCCATCACGGGGCGTTTGACTACCTGACCCGGCTGCCCGACGGCCCGCTGCCGGCCGAGCTATCCGATGCAGGTGGTCCGGTGGTCCTGTTCTTCGGGCTTCTGCGTCCCTACAAGGGGGTGGACGTCCTCCTAGAGGCCTGGCGGCGCCTGGGCCACCCCGGCGCCCAGCTGTGGATCGTGGGCCGGCCCCGGATGCCGCTGGCCTCCCTGCAGGCCGTGGTCCCGGCCGGGGTCCAGCTCGTCCCGCGATTTGTCTCCGATGCCGAGCTGGCGGCCTGCTTTCGCCGGGCCGACATGGTGGTTCTGCCCTACCGCAGCACCGAACGGTTCGACTTCTCAGGCGTGCTGGCCACGGCGCTGGCCTTCGCCAAGCCGACCGTGATCAGCGAGGTGGGCGGCTTTGCCGAGATCGCCGCCGCCGGGGGCGCCCGATTGGTGACGCCCGGGGACGCGCGTGACTTGGCTGCGGCGCTGGCCGAGCTGCTGGCCGATGCCGGCCAGCGCCAGCAGCTGGCCGAGGCGGCGCAGCGGCTGGCCGAGGGCCCCTATTCGTGGACCGAGGCGGCCCGCCTCACGATGTCCCTGTATCTGGAGCTTTCTGCCTAGGCGGCGCACGCTGCCACAATCCCGCCGCCATGAGCGCAGTGGCGATCATCTTCTGGACCGCGGTTGGCCTGCTGGCGTACACCCAGGTCGGCTATCCGGTGCTGCTCTGGCTGGTGGCGCGGCTGGTCCGGCGCGGGGCCGTGCGGCCCCTGGCCGAGGGTCAGCTGCCGACCGTCTCGGTGATCGTCGCCGCCTACGCCGAGCAGGACGTGATCGGGCCCCGCGTGGCCAACCTGCGTTCGCTCGATTACCCGCCGGAGCGCCTGGAGGTCATCGTGTCCTGCGACGGGTCGCCGGATCACACCGCCCAGCGAGCCCGGGAGGCGGGAGCCGACCTGGTGCTTGAGCTGTCCCGCGGCGGGAAGGTGAGGGCCCAGAACGCCGGGGTGGAGCGGGCTCACGGGGATTTTGTGGCCTTCTCGGATGCCAACGTGACCTGGGAACCCGACGCGCTGCGCTATCTGCTGGCGCCGTTCTCCGATCCGCGAGTGGGCTACGTGTGCGGCGAGGTGCGGCTCCTCAGCCAGCCGGACGACGCGCGCGCGGGAACGAATCAGGAGGGCCTGTATTGGCGCTACGAGATGGCCCTGCGCGGGCTGGAATCCCAGGTGCGGTCGGTAACCGGCGGCAACGGAGCGATCTACGCCACGCGCAAGCAGTCCTACCTGGTGGTCGACCCGATCATGGGCCACGACCTCGCGTTCCCGTTCAATATGGTCAAGCAGGGCTGGCGGGCGGTCTACGCGCCGGAGGCCAAGGCCAGCGAGAAAATGGTGCCCACGGTGGAGGGCGAGTTTGCCCGCAAGCGCCGGATGATGGGGCACACGTGGCCGATCGTGTTCCGCGG
>DATKRM010000066.1:0-4291 GCA_035532195.1 Solirubrobacteraceae bacterium | reverse complement strand
TATCTTCCGCCGGCGCCAGGTGGTGCACTGGGCCTTCGTGCTGCTGGTCGCCGGGCTGTGGGTGTTCCTGTTCGTGGAGGGGTTCATTGCTGGACCGCGGCCGTAGGCCCCAGCGGCCCGGGCCATCGGGATGACGCGCGGTCCAGTTCGACGATACGGTTTCCGTGCTGTTTGCCCATTGGGAGCAAGCCGAGCTGGAGGCAGCGGACCGTTTGGCGAGGTGGGAGGAGGTTGTCGGCTACCATCCGGGACCGCCTCTGAGGGAGGGGTGGAGCCCCGCCTCTTCGAGCGCCTGGTTTACGCCGTCGGTGCTCACGACCACATCGTGGGACTGCCTGATTCGCGCGAGTAACCACTGGTTGACATGCGAAGCTTCCTGCGGGTTGCGTCAACGTAGCGAATGCGTGAGTTAGAAGGCACTCGATGCAGAGCAGGCGTTCTATTAAGATGGGAATCAACAGTTGTTTGGGGTGGCGGCATTGCACCCGACTACTGAGCTGGCAGCGACGTCGGCCAGCGCATCACGGTCCACGCCTCCCAGGACGCGTAACCCTCTGGTGGCGGGCCCGGGTGAGAGGACTGCAACTCAGCCTCGTCGGGCTCCTGGAACTTGCTTCTGAACTCAGCCAAGTCTTGCTCGGTCATCGCGAAGGTGGCGATGCCGTCCGAAACCGCGGAACGTGCCGCGATCCGACGCCACTGCTCGTCGGGCTGGATCGGCAGGTAGATCAAACGGGACTCGGCCCCCACCGTGGATGCCATGTGCTTGAGGGCGGAGCGCTCGTCCTTACTCCAAACCCCGAAATCGAGAACGACGTTGATCCCCTGCCTGAGCGCCTCACGTGCGAGCCAGACGAAGCGGCCCTCAAGCACGTCGCGCTTGCCTCCGACTCCCGGTATCGCAAATAGCGGGATCATCCACTCGTCGGGAGTCAGTCGCAAAGCGTGCTTCTCGGCGGCCAGCGAGCGCGCATGGGTCGTTTTGCCCGAGCCCGGCAGCCCGACCATCACGTAGAGCGTTCCGGGAGTGTTTGCCACGATGCCTCTGTTTTACCATACGGCTACTCGCCCTCGTGCGCCGAGGGACGTTCACGTAGTTCCCGCTCCTCGCAACGCTTCCACAACGAAACGAGGCCTCGTTCGTGTTTCCGCTACAGGTCGGGGTTGCCTGCGCCATGCGAGTAGCCGTGATCCCGAATGTGTCCCTGCAGGGGTGGCAGCCCTCACCCCGGACGGGCGGGGGGCCAGCAGTGGCCGTGCTGCGGCTGGTTGCGGGCGGGACCTTCTCCCGCCGCTGAGCATCGCGGAGGTCGTCGTGTTCGACGTCGCCGGCCTGCCCGCGGTAAGATGACGCCATGATCGGCCTGTGGGTGCCGCTTTTGCTGGATCCCCCCGCGCAAGGGGTCACTGTGCCCATTTCGCGCTGAGGGGATTGCCCCTCGGCGCCAGCCGGGGGGTGTCGCGGTTGCGGATCCTGCTGGTCGGAGACGCCTTTGCCGTCCTCGGTTCGTACTTTCAGATCGTCGCGCTGGCCGCGCTGGCCTTTCAGCTCACCCATTCGGTCGCCGTGATGAGCCTGCAGTTCGGCGGCGCCGCCATGTTCTCGCTCGTGCTGGCGCCGTGGGCCGGGCGGTGGGTCGACCGGCTGGCCGACCGGCGGCAGGCCATGATCCTGGCGGATGTGGGCCGCGCCCTGCTGGCCGTGGTGTTGGCCAGGTCGGGGCTGGCCTGGGAGCTGATCGCGCTCGCGGCGCTGTCGGCGGTCGGCAATGTCGTGTTCTTCACCGCCCGCGGCGCCCTGCTGGTGGAGCTGGCGGGTCGGGACGGGATTGGCCGCTGGAACGGGGTGCGGTCGGTGACGGCCGGCGCGGCGCGGCTGGCGGGGCCCTTCCTGGCGGGGGTCGTGGCCGCCCGCTGGGGGGTGGCCGACGCGTTTTTCCTGAACGGCGCCACCTACCTGATCTCGGCCAGCGCCACGGCCCTGGTCCCCGCCGTCCGCGTGGTGGCGAGGGCGCCGGCGGCGGCGGGCCCCGGCGTCCTCGCCGACCCCGGCTTGCGCGAGGTGCTTGGGCTGCAGGGCTTCACCCAGCTCGGGCAGTGGATGGTCAACACGGCTTGGCTGGTTTGGGCGCAGGCTGCTGCGTTCGGCGGTACAGCCCTCATGGGCACCGGCATGGCCCTGTTCGAGGGCGGGTCGCTGGTGGCGGGCGCCATCCTGCTTCGGGCGGGGGGGCGGCCGCGGGTGGCGTGGCTGCGGGCCGCGGCCCTGGGCGAGGCCGCAACCTGGTGCCTATACCTCGTCTGCCACAGCGCGGCGATGCTGCTCGCCCTTTCCGTGGCGGAAGGGATCTGCTCGTGGGCAGTGGCCACGTTCGCCCTGACCCTGGTCCAGCAACGGGCACCGGATGATCGCCAGGGGGCGGCTCTCGCCGTCAGCAACCAGGTGGATGGGGTGGGGCGGCTGGCGGGGACGCTGGTGGCGGGACCCCTGCCGATTCCAGGCGTGTTTGCCCTGGCGGCGGCCGTGACGGCGGCGGGAGCCTCGCTTCGGCCCGTTTTCGGCCGGGGGCCGGCTTCTGGCGCCAGCCCCCGGCCGCGCAGCCTCAGCCGATGGCGACCATCCGCTCGATGGCCAGCCGCGCGGCCTCCGCGACGTCCGGCGGGACGGTGATCACGTGCTTGAGGTCGCGCAGGGCGTCCCGGACTTTGGGCAGGGTGATCTTCTTCATGTACTGGCAGATCGCCGCCTCGCTCAGCGGGTAGAACTGCTTGTCGGGGGCCGCCTTGCGCATCCGCGGCAGGATGCCGATCTCGGTCGCCACGACGAAGGCCTCGCCCGGGGCGGACTGGGCGTGCCGCACCATCCCCTCGGTCGAGAGGATCGACGTCTTGACGGGCACATCGCCCACCGCCGAGAGGTACATGCAGGACGTGACGCACCCGCACTCGGGGTGGATCAGCAGCTCGGCGCCGGGGTGGGCGGCGACCGCCGTCGCGACCTCGGCGGGGCCAATCCCGGCGTGGACGTGGCACTCGCCCGCCCAGACGTGCATTTTGCGGCCGGTCACCCGCTCCAGGTAGCTGCCGAGGAACATGTCGGGCAGGAACAGGATCTCGCGGTCGGCCGGGATGGCCTCGATGACCTGGCGGGCGTTGCCCGAGGTGCAGCAATAGTCGCTCTGGGCCTTGACGGCCGCGGTCGTGTTCACGTAGGAGACCACCACGGCGCCGGGATGCTCGGCCTTCCAGGCACGGAGCTGGTCGGCGTCGATGGATGCGGCCAGCGAGCAACCCGCCTCCAGGTCAGGCAGCAACACCGTGCGGCTCGGGCTGAGGATCGCCGCGGTCTCCGCCATGAAGTGCACGCCGCAGAACACGATCACGTCGGCCTCCGTGCTGGCGGCGGCGCGGGACAGGGCGAGCGAGTCGCCCACGAAGTCGGCGATGTCCTGGACCGGCTCGACCTGGTAGTTGTGGGCCAGAATCACCGCGTTGCGGGCCCGCTTCAGCGCGCGGATCTCCTCCGCGAGCGCGGCGTCGGTCTCCGGTGCGGATACCGGCAATATGGGTGCCTCCCTCACGTCGGATCCTCGACCAGAATGTTCAGTTGGCGCAGGCGGGCCCGTGCCCGCTCGATGGCCGCGGGCCGGTCGGACTCCAGGGTGTGGAAGTGGTGGCCGTTGGTGACCTCCGAAAGGAGGTGGGCGCCACAGCCCTGCGCCCGGGCCAGCCATTCGTCGACGTCAGCCCGCGACGCCAGGAACAGCGATCCACGCAGCTCCCCGTACAGGGGGTGCTCCACCACGACGTCGAGCACGCGGACCCCCGCATCCACCAGGGCGTACAGCTCCGTGGCCACCGCTTCAGGTCCGTGGCGAACGGCGATCAGGGCCTGATGGCCGCCCCCGCTCTGGACGATGTAGCCCCGGGACGTCGCGATCACGGGCTGCCCAGCGGCTCGCAGCACGGCCACGTCCTGCACGATGACCTGCCGGCTCACGCCGAAGCGCGCGGCCAGCTCCCCAGCCGGCAGGGGCCGGTCCGCGGCAGCCAGCAACGCCCGAACCTGAGCCTGACGATCAGCACGCTCGACAGTTGTCTTCACACGTGACATGATAGCCGATCGCCGGGTGGGGTGCAGGTCCGGAGCGCCAGAACCCGACGACCAGCGGGGGGCCGTGGTGGATGCTGTCCGGGTCCGGACTGAGCGTGCATGTGGCAGACGACCAGCCGGTGACCGTAGGCGCGGCCTTTGGCCGCGCCGTAATGGCCGCTGGCCCCGTCCGGGCTG
>DATKRM010000065.1:0-8882 GCA_035532195.1 Solirubrobacteraceae bacterium | reverse complement strand
CTTCGCGCCGGGAGGGGAGCTGGAGGACGAGCGAGGCGGGCGCTGGAGTGTCGAGGGCGAGCTGGCCGCGCTGGATCTCGTGGTCCAGGACGGGCGGGTCGTGAGCCGTGACTACCCGGCGGCCCTGGCCCGGATCTGGTCGGCTCTCCGCTGCCCCACGGCCGGTGACATTCTGCTGTCGGCCTCGCCCGGCTATGAGTTCGTGGACTGGGGCGGAGCCGATCATGTGGGCGGCGGGAGCCACGGGTCGCTCCACGGCTCGGACTCGCTGGGGGCGTTGCTGTGGTGTGGGACGGGCCCGCCGTCGCGCCACTCCCGCGAGCAGTGGACCCTCCAAGACATAGCGCCGATGGTCCGCGAACATTTCGGCGCGCAGTGGAAGCCCGCGGATTAGGAACGACCCCGCGGATTAGCAACGACCCCGCGGATTAGCAACGCGTTAGTAAAGGAACGGCCTTAGGCTTATCTAATACTCCGGTCGATAGATTTCTCCGCGAATGTCCGACGACATGACAGCCACGGTCGAGCGCGTTCCCGCCCCGCCCCGGGCCCGGAGCGCAGCCGAACCTGACCGGCCGGCAGTTCAGATCCGCCTCCACACGCGGGTCCGCCACGGCGTGCGCAAGCCGCACAATTGGCTTCAGCTGATCCGCTTTGGCGCGGTCGGCACCACCGGCTATGCGGTGAACCTCGGGGTGTTTGCGTTCTGCGTGCACGTGGCCCTGATCGACTACCGGGTCTCGGCGGTGATCGCGTGGATCGTGTCGGTGCTCAACAACTTCTGGTGGAACCGCCACTGGACGTTTGGCCCCGTGGGCGCCAAGGAGGCGCACCCCCTGCATCAGGGGGTCAGGTTCTTCGCTGTCTCGCTGATCGCCTTTGGGTTCACCTACGGAGTGCTGGTGGCCCTGGTCAGCGGTGCGGGCACGAGCAAGGTTCTGGCCCAGGCCATCGCCATCGCCGCCGGCACGCCGCTGAACTTCGTCGGGCAGAAGCTTTGGAGCTTCAAGGCCCGTAGGGCCTAGCCTGTCTCTGTCCTGCTGAGACGAGCCTCACGCCAGCCGATCAGACTTGCTGTTGCCGCCTGCCTGGCGGTGATCGCCGCCAGCGCGGTTCCGGCGGCCGCCGCCACGCACACGCCCACCCGGGCGCATAAGCGCACCACCACAGATCCCAATACCCCAGTCCTCGTCTCAGACCCGGACAAATCGCCGAAGGGTTACCGTTTGACCGGGAACCGCGTGCAGCGGATCGCCGAGGCTGACCCCACGGTGCGGGCCGAGCTCAAACGCCATCCGCAGGCCGTGGCCTACCAGTACACCAAGGGCCCGGGTCGGTGGCAGGTGAGCTGGTTCTCCTCCGGCCGCAATCAGCGAGAACTCATCCAGGCCTACGTGGACGATGCCACCGACACGGTGACCGAGGCGTGGACGGGATACCAGGTGGCCTGGATCATGGCCCGCGGTTATCCCGGGGCCTTCGGCCGCCGGGTCAACTCGTGGTACATCTGGGTTCCCCTGTGCCTGCTGTTCGTGGTCCCGTTCCTGCCCTGGCGCAGGGGGTCGGATGGCCGGCGGCGGCTGTCGCTGCTGCATCTAGATCTGCTGATGCTGCTCGGCTTCTCGATCTCGCTGGCCGTGTTCAACCACGCCAACATCGGCCTGTCGGTGCCGCTCGTGTACCCGTTTCTCGTCTACCTGCTGGTGCGCATGCTGTTGCTGGCCTTCGGCCGCGGCCGGCCGCGGTCCCCGCTCCCGGTGCTGGTGCCGGCGTCTTGGCTGGCCATCGCCGCGGTCTTCCTGGTCGGCTTTCGGGTCGGGCTGAACGTGACCAACTCCAACGTGATCGACGTCGGCTACGCCGGGGTGATCGGAGCCGACAAGCTGCTCCACGGCAAGAAGCTGTACGGCCACTGGCCCAGCGACAACGCCTACGGTGACACCTACGGTCCCGTGGCCTATTACGCCTATGTCCCGTTCCGGGCGGTGTTCGGCTGGAGCGGTCACTGGGACAGCCTGCCCGCGGCGCACGCCGCGGCCATCGCCTTCGATCTGCTGATGCTGATCGGCCTGTTCTTCCTGGGCCGCATGGTCCGGGGTCCCACCCTGGGGATCCTCCTCGTCTACCTGTGGGCGGCCTACCCGTTCACCTTGTGGTCGATGAACTCCAACACCAATGACACGCTGGTCGGCCTGCTGATCGTGGCCGCGCTGCTGGCGGTCAAATGGGCACCGGGGAGGGGCGCCTTAGCCGGCCTGGCCGGGCTGACCAAATTCGCACCGTTCGCTCTGGGTCCGCTGCTGCTCCGCGGCACCGGTAGCTGGCGACCGGTCCGCTCGCTGGTGCTGTACGTGGTGGCCTACGCCGTGGCCGCGGCGGCCGCGCTGCTTCCGGTGAGTCTGGACCACAACTTCTGGAGGTTCTGGCACGACACCGTGAGCTACCAGTTCCACCGCCCGGCGCCGTTCTCCATCTGGGGGCTGTGGGGCGGCCTGAGCCTGGAGCAGCATCTCGTGGAGGGGGCCGCGGCGGCGCTGGCCATCGCCGTGGCGTTCGTCCCCCGGCGGCGCGGGCTGGTCGAGATCGCGGCGCTGGGAGCGGCGGTGCTGATCGCGCTCCAGCTCAGCGTCACCTACTGGCTGTACTCCTACATCGTGTGGTTCTTCCCGCTGGTCATCGTCGCCCTGTTTGGGGCCGGTCCCCGGGCCCGCCAGCCGGCCGTCGAGACGCCGGCGCCGCAGCCCCAGTCCGAGCCCCTGACCGCGGTGCCCGCCTAGGTGACTCCCGGCGCGGGCAGCAGCAGCTGGTCGATGGCCTCGGCGCGCATCGGCTGCGAGGCCCGGACCAGCACGGCGTTCAGCCAGGGGTCCTCGGTCGAGGTCTCGAACTTGACCGGCATACGGGTGAGCATCGACTCGATGGCCTGCTCGCGCTTGACCCCGATCACGCCGCCGCGCGGGCCGGTCATGCCCACGTCGGTGATGTAGGCGGTGCCTCCGGGGAGCACCCGGGCATCGGCGGTGGGGACGTGCGTGTGGGTTCCCAGCACGGCGGTGGCGCGGCCGTCGAGGTGCCATCCCAGGCCCACCTTCTCGCTGGTGGCCTCGGCGTGCATGTCCACCACGACATGATCGACCCGTCCCTCCAGAGCTTGCAGGGCCATGTCCGCCTCGCTGAACGCGGGCCGCGCGGCATTCATGAACAGGTTGCCCGACAGCGAGACGACGCCCAGACGGACGCCACGCCGGGTCACCGTGCACCAGCCGTGCCCGGGCTGGCTGGGTAGGAAGTTGGCCGGGCGGAGGATCCGGTCCTCCTGGTCCAGGTAGGGGTAGACCTCACGATGGCGGTAGGTGTGATTGCCCAGGGTGATCACGTCGATCCCCGCCTCGAACAGCTCCCGGGCGATCTTGCTGGTGATGCCCAGCCCGCCCGCCACGTTCTCGGCGTTGACCACCACGAAGTCGGGGGCGTGCCGCTGGCGGAGCTCGGGGAGCAGCGACAGGAGCGTCCGGCGTCCCATCCCGCCGACCACGTCGCCCACGAACAGGATGCTCACGGTGTCGTTCATGTCTGCGCGACCCTCATACTTCCAGCTAGATGGGTTTCAGGGTTTCCAGGCGTTTGCGGGTCCCCAAGCGCGACCCCGACCAGGAAGCCGACCGGCCCCCGGCCACCGGGTCGGCCGTCGGTGACTCTGCGCAAGGCGCGGAGGAGTCCGCGCCGCCCGGTGGCGCCGCGTCCCCGGGCATCCCCACCGCGGTGGTGCCCCGGTGGATCCAGCTGGTGGTTCTCCCCCTGGCGCTGCTCGGGCTGTGGGCTCTGGCTCGGGCCGCCGGGCCGGTCCTGCTGGTCCTGATCGCCGCGAGCACGGTGGCGCTGATCCTCAACCCGCTGGTCAAGCGGCTTCACCGGCATCACGTCCCCCGCGGGCTGGCCATCTTGATCCTCTACGTGGGCGGGTTCGCTCTTCTGGCCGGGGTGATCGTCCTGCTGTCCAATCCGGTCAGCAGCCAGGTCTCCAGGTTCTCCCGTGATGTGCCGGCGATCACCCAGCGGGCCAACCGCGATCTGGCCGATTTCCAGAACTGGCTGAACCGAAACGGCATCCACGTCCAGATCAAGGCGCAGGGTCAGACGGCGCTGCAGACGCTGCAGAAGAACGTGCTCAAGAGCTCGGGCAACATCGTCTCCTTCACCCAGGGCGTGCTGGGCCGCGCGGTCACTGTGGCCTTCGACCTGGTCCTGGTCCTGGTGCTGTCGATCTACCTGCTGGTGTACGCGCGGGAGATCGGCCGGTTGGTGCGAAGAATCATGCCTCCGGGCGACGGCAGCCCGGAGGACGATTTCCCCTTGTTGGTGCAGCGCGCTGTGTTCGGGTATGTCCGCGGACAGCTGCTGTTCAGCCTGATCATGGGTGCCAGCGCCGCGCTGGCGCTGTGGATCATCGGGACGATCGGCATCTTTCCCGACGGGTCCCGCTACGCCCTGTTCTTCGGCGGCTTCTACGGCGTGATGGAGCTGATCCCGTATATCGGCCCATTTTTGGGAGCTCTGCCGCCCGTGGTAATCGCGTTGTTCAACGACCCCCTGAGCGCGGTCTGGGTGGCGCTGATGTTTGTGGCCCTGCAGCAGCTGGAGGGACACGTGGTGGCGCCCCAGGTGTTCCGGATCTCGCTGCGCATCAACCCGATCATCATCATCCTGTCGCTGCTCATCGGCAACCAGATCTATGGAATCGCCGGGGCGCTGGTGGCGTTGCCCGTGGCCGCGGTGCTTCGGGAGACCGTGATGTATCTGCGCCGGCACCTGGTGCTGGAGCCGTGGGTCCACGCCGGGCCGGGGGCGGGGCTTGAGGGCGGGCTTGAGGCCGGGCCCGCGCCGGAGTCGACAGCGAGTTCTGGGCCCAATGGGGAGGCTGCTGCTTCGCACCCGATCGATTCCGACGCGGACCCGGCCTCCGCCCTTGAGCCGGATGAGGGCCGGGAGTCTTCGGAGCCGCCGGCTTATCCCGTGCCTGCGCGGGTCGAGGATCGGCGCTGAGTCTCACTTAGCGCCGCGCGTTGCGGCGCGTAGCCACTAGCCTCCGCGGCCGTGCCTGCGGCCGCGCCCGCCTCTGCCGTCACCCTGACGGCCCGCTCGCTGACCAAGCGCTACGGCGACCGCACCGCGCTGCGCGACGTGAGCTTTGAGCTACGGGCGGGAGAGATCGTGGGGATCATCGGGCCCAACGGCGCGGGCAAGACCACGCTGCTGTCGATCCTGGCCGGCACGCTGAAGGCCAGCCAAGGATCGCTCGAACGGTTCTCAGACCGGCCGCTGGGCTGGGTGCCACAGCAGCCGGCACTGTACTCGAAGCTGTCGGTGGCTCAGAACCTGATGTTGTTCGCGCGGCTGGAGAAGGTGGCCGACCCGGTGGCCTCGACCCAGCGGATGCTCCAGCTGACCGGGCTCGAGGACCGGGCCGAGGAGCAGGTGGGCAAACTGTCCGGCGGCAACCAACAGCGGGTGAACACCGCAATCGGACTGCTGTGTGAACCCAGCGCGTTGCTACTCGACGAGCCCTCGGCGTCTCTGGATCCACGCCAGCGCGAACGGCTGTGGGAATTCATCGGCGGTCTGGCCGGGCAGGGCACCACGGTCATGTTCTCGACCCACAACGTGTCCGAGGTGGAGCACTACGCCACCCGGATCCTGGTGCTGGTGGACGGAGATCTGCTGTTCGTGGGGTCTCCGGTCGAGTTGGTCCAGGCAGTGGGCGGCGACCGGCAAGACCTCGAGGCGGCGTTCGTCCACTTCCTGCACGAGCGCGGCCATTGATCGGCGCCGCGCGATGGGTGTTCGTGAAGGATCTCCAGATCCTTCGGCGCTCGCCGCTGTTGGTGGGGCTGCTGGTCGTGTACCCGATCGTGCTGGCGCTGATGATCGGCTTTGCCCTGTCGAGTCCGCCGGGCAAGCCCAGGGTCGCCGTGTACAGCGAGGTGGCGCCGGGCCAGGGCAAGATCAACTTCGGCAGCCAGCAGATCGACATCTCCAGCTACGCCCAGCAGCTGTACCAGTCGATCGATCCCATCAAGGTGCACTCGCGCGACGAGGCCATCGCCAAGGTGCAGAATGGCCAGGCGCTGGCGGCGCTGATCATCCCGGGCGACGTTGTGGGTCAGATCCGGAGCCTCATCCAGACCGGGGTCGGTAGCCCGACCGTGGAGCTGATCCTCAACTCGCGTGATCCGCTGGAGCGCCAGTTTGTGCAGCAGACGATCAGCGCCCGCGTGAACGACGTCGAGCAGGCGGTCTCCAAGCAGGTGTTGCGGGTGGCCGTGGCCGATCTCCAGCAGGTACTCAGCGGCGGCACGGTGAACATCGCCGGCCAGAACGTCCAGCTGTTGGGGCTCCGCAACTCCCGCGCCATCGTCCAGGGAGCCATCGCCGCGCTGCCGGCCAACTCCCCTCTGCGCCCGGCCCTGCGCCAGGTGGTGGGGTTCGCCAATCTGGCCATCCAAGGCCTGGGCTTCGCCAGTCCGGTCCTGGGATCGATCGGCACCCCACTCACGGTCGACCAGCGCCAGCTGGCCGGCCGCACCACCCCCACCGACGCCTACGCGACGGCGATCGCCGTCGTGGTCTCGCTGATGCTGGTCACCCTGCTGCTGGCCGCGGGGCTGCTAGCCATCGAGCGGGCCGAGAACGCCTACTCCCGCCTGGTCCGGGGGCTGCTCAGTCCCGGAGCACTGCTGGGCGAGAAGATCGCGCTGTCCGCGGTGTGCGCGTCGGTGCTGGCCCTGTTGATGTCGGTGTTCGTCTCGCTGTTCATCCATCTGGAATGGAGCCGGTTCGAGTTATGGGTCCTGGCCGTGGTCCTGGGTGGGCTGGCCTTCGGCGCCCTCGGCGTGGCCATCGGCGCCGTGGCTCGCGAGCTCAACTCCGCATCCCTGTTGGGGTTGCTGGTGTCCCTGCCCGTCGCCTTTGTGGCCCTCGTCCCGGCCAACGCGGTATCCGGTGGGCTGAAGACGGTGCTCGACGTGATCGCCTTCGTGTTTCCGTTCAAGGCGGCACTGCAAGCCATGAGCAACGCGTTCAGCGGCACGCCTCCAGGCATGGTCGGCCCGGCGTTTCACCTGCTGGTGCTAGCCGTCGTGTTCGGGGTGCTGGGGCGGCTGGCGCTGAGACGGTTCGCGTAGGGGGCGGCGGCGGGCGGGGCGGCGGTGGGGCGGGGCAGCCCGCCGGGTGGAGACGTGGCAGCCAGCCCCCCGCCCGCCCGTGCCCGGAGGGGAGCGGGCGCCGGCCAGGGGCGCGAAACCGCGACACACGCTGGCCGCGTCCTTAGGGTGTGCCGTGCTATCGCATGGCGTCGACACCACGACTGACGTCGGGGCTGCGGCCCGGGTGTGCCGTGCTATCGCCGCGTGGCACAGCACGACATGACTTGTGTGCGCCATGCCCGCTTCCAGGCCCGGCCGCGGCCGGGCCAGTCGCCGGCTCAGGCGAGACTCAGCGCTTGCTCACCGTCGCCATGAACCCGACGGCGCACAGGGCGGCGATGATCAGGGCGATGACCGGGAGCGCGGCGCCGATCACGCCGGCCACCGAGAGCACGATTCCCGCCACGCCGACCACACCGGCCGTGCCGCCGACCATCACCAGGCGGTAGGCTCGCTGCTGACGCACGTGGCGGGGGGTGTAGTTAGCACGCTTTTCCAGATTGGCCACGTCTGTCAGCGTATCGGACGTGCACTACATCCTTTTCTATGAATACGTGAAGGACATGCTCGACCGCCGGGGCCCATACCGGGAGGAGCATCTGGCCCGGATCGCCCGGGAGCGTGAGCGCGGTCACGTTACGCTGGCCGGGGCGTTGGGCGACCCGCCGCACGGCGCGGCGATCGTGTTCCAGGGTGCCGAACCGGAGGCGATTGAGTCCTTCGTGCGGCAGGACCCGTATGTGCGGGCCGGGCTGGTCTCCGACTGGCGAATCGACCCCTGGAACGTCGTCTAGCCCCGATCGCGCAGCGGCTCGCCGGTATCCTCAACCCCGATGCCCTTCCCGCAGACGCGCATGCGCCGGCTGCGCGCCACCCGGGCGCTCCGCGGCCTGGTTCGCGAGACGCAGCTCTCCGCTCAGGACCTGGTCTACCCGATGTTCGTGGCCCATGGCGTGGATCGACGCGAGCCGATCGGCACTCTGCCCGGGATCGACCGCCTGTCGATCGCCCACGCGGTGGACGAGGCGCGGGAGGCGGCCGCCCTGGGAGTCCCGGCGGTTCTGCTGTTCGGGCTCCCGGCGGCCAAGGACGAACAGGGCTCCGGGGCCTGGGATGAGGAGGGGATCATCCAGCTGGCCACCCGCGCGATCAAGGACGCGGTGCCCGAGCTGATCGTGGTCACCGACCTCTGCCTGTGCGAGTACACGAGCCACGGCCACTGCGGCGTGCTGCGCTCCGACGGCAGCGTGGACAACGACGCCACGCTTGATCTCCTGGCCCGCACCGCCGTCTCCCAGGCCCGGGCCGGAGCTGATCTGATCGCGCCAAGCGACATGATGGACGGACGCGTGGGCTTCATCCGGACCGCACTTGACGAGGAGGGCAATACCGACACGCCGATCCTCGCCTACTCGGCCAAGTTCGCCTCGGCGTTCTACGGCCCGTTCCGCGTCGCCGCCGACTCGGCGCCCGCGTTCGGCGACCGCCGCGGCTATCAGATGGATCCGGCGAACGGCGACGAGGCGGTGCGCGAGGCGCGGCTCGACGTACAGGAGGGAGCCGACATCCTGATCGTCAAGCCGGCGCTGCCCTACCTCGACCTCGTGCGCCGGATCAAGGACGACACCTCGCTCCCGGTGGCCGCCTACAACGTCAGCGGCGAGTACTCGATGCTCAAGG
>DATKRM010000064.1:0-5431 GCA_035532195.1 Solirubrobacteraceae bacterium | reverse complement strand
TGGTGGCCGCGGCGGCGCTGGCTCCCAGCCTGGCCACCGAGCTGATCGCGCTGGGCTTCGCTGGGGGCGCCAGCATCGCGTTCATGTCCACCGCAAACTCGACGCTACAGCTGGCCGCGGCTCCGTCGATGCGAGGGCGCGTGATGGCGTTGTGGTTCGTGGCCTTCCAGGGATCCACGCCGATCGGCGGCCCAATCGTGGGCTGGCTCATGGGCGTGGCCGGTGCGCGGGCTGGGCTGGGCCTGGGCGCCGTCACCTGCGCGGTCGTGGCCGCCGCGGGCTCGATCGCCCTGCGGCGTCGCCGGGACCGGCGGCGGGAGGCCGCCGGGCAGCAGCCGGCACTCGCGGCAGGCGCGTAGGTCACAATCGCGCAATGGCTGGTCGGATCAGGCGAGGCGCTCTGTATGGCGGCGCCATGCTGGCTGGTTGGGTTTTTCCATACACGGCGGCGGCCGCCGGTCCCGCGTGGACCACGTATCGCCACGACGGCGCCCGGAGCGGCATCGACCCCGACTTCACGTCGCCGATAACCCCGACCCAGGCCTGGCAGAGCCCCGCCCTGGACGGTCCGGTCTGGGGGCAGCCGCTGGTCTACGGGACGCGGGTTTACGTGGCGACCGAGAACGACACCGTCTACGCGCTGGACGCCGCGACCGGGAATGTCGTGTGGTCCAAGCATCTGGCCACGCCGGTGCCCGCGAGCAAGTTGCCGTGCGGCGACGTCAGCCCGGTCGGCATCACCAGCACTCCGGTGATCGACCCGGCTACAGGAGCTATCTACGTAGTGGGCGACACGTGGGACGGGACCAACAGCTCGAGCATTCAGCACGTGTTATTCGGCCTCAACACCGCCGACGGAAGTCCGACCGCAGGACGCCCGATCGCAGTCGATCCTCCGGGAAGCCTCCACACCGCCCAGCTCCAGCGCCCAGGACTGGCGCTCGATGCGGGCAAGGTGATCGTCGGCTACGGCGGCAACGACGGCGACTGCAGCACCTACCACGGGTGGCTGGTGGCCGTGCCCGAGGGAGGCGGCGCGCTGCAGACTTTCGAGGTCGACAAGGACGGGACCGAAGGGGCGGGCGGCCGGCAATGCCCCCCCAATCGACTCCGCCGGAAACGTCTGGGCGGCGACCGGCAATGGCAACACGGGCAGCACGTACGAGTACCAGGAGTCGGTGCTCAAGCTGGACCCCAACCTGGGGCTCGTCGACAGCTGGGCCCCGACTGACTGGCGATCGCTGGACTCAGGCGACGCCGACATCGGCTCGAGCATGCCCGTCCTGCTGCCGGGCAACCTCGTGTTCGAGGACGGGAAATCCGGCCTCGGTTACCTGCTGGACAGCACTCACTTGGGGGGCGTCAGTAACGCTGTGTTCTCAAAGTCCGTTTGTGCGAGCTTCGGCGGTGGGATCTACGTGAACGGCGTGATCTACGTGGCCTGCTCGAACGGCCTGCGCGCCCTGTCGCTCGACACCACCCACCGGACCTTCGCAGCGCTGCCGGGTTGGACGGTCAATGGCTCGGCAGAAGGGCCGCCGATCTTCGCCGGCGGTCTGGTGTGGAGCGCCGGGACGGGGAACGGAATCCTCTACGGCCTCGACCCGGCCTCCGGGGCCACCAAGTTCTCGGCCGACCTCGGGGGTTTCCAGCACTTCACCACGCCGAGCGCGGGCGGCGGCGACCTGTTCGTGGCCAACCACGCTTCATCGACCGCCGATCGGGTCACGGCGTTCCGAATCGCCAACTCCCCAGCGCCCACGCCTACCCCCACCCCTCCGCCCAAACCCCCGGCGATCTCCAAGCTCCACGCGAAGGTGGTGGGGCGTAAGCTCCGGATCGGCTTCAACCTGTCCGAAGCCGCCACGGTGACGATTCGCCTGGGCCAGCGCAAGTGGACCCGGCATGCCCGGCCCGGACACGACAGCTTTCTGCTGCGCTGGCGCAAGCTCTCACGCGGGCGCCACCGCGTGCTCCTCGTGGCCTCGGATGCCGCGGGCCATCGTTCGAAGCGGTACAGCGTCCGCTTCCGGTACCGACCAAAGGCCAGGCTGAGCCTGTTCTGACATAGCATCGGGCTGCCGGTGCTCCGCCGCCGGCCCCGCCTAATCACCCGGGTGTTCTTCGATCCCGACGAGGGCCACCAGTTCTTCCGGGCCCGGCTGAGGACCATCCTGGCCACGCTGGAGCAGCGCGCCGACCGCTCGGCCAGCGCCTACCGGCCGCGGCCGGCCTGAGCCGCGTACAGCCGGTTCAGCAGGCCCTCCAGAGCCGGCGAGGTGACCTGGAAGCCAGGGCAGCAGGTCGGGCCGTTGACCGCGCTGACCCCGATCTCCAAGTGCGGCCCGGTGGAGATGCCCACGATTCCGCAGCCCACCTCGGCGATCGGTTGTCCGGCCCGAACGATGGCTCCCGCGGGGACGAGCGCCGGAGCTGCGTGCCCGTAGTAGATGTAGCGCCCGACCAGCGGACCGCCCGCCACGCGCAGGACCGGGGCGTAGGGACCGAAGCCGCCGATACCTTCCTGGACGATCACGCCGTCGGTCACGGCCACCTCGACCGCTGACGGCCCGCAGGCCCCCCCCGCGGTTGAGATGTCGACACCCATGTCGGGTGACCAGGTACTGGGCGGCTCGACCGACGACAACGGCTGGATCGGGAACACGAATCCCTGCCCGGGGCTGAGC
This sequence comes from Solirubrobacteraceae bacterium, assembly GCA_035532195.1. Taxonomy (GTDB): domain Bacteria; phylum Actinomycetota; class Thermoleophilia; order Solirubrobacterales; family Solirubrobacteraceae; genus Palsa-465. Next base: position 2,744 of record DATKRM010000064.1, on the reverse strand, counting down.
GCGTTGAGCTCTCGGGCGATCTTCTGCTCGGTCTTGAGCTCCGCTCGCACCTCGGCCAGCGAGGGGGCATGGGCGTTGGGATCGCCCACCGGCGTGCCGCCAGACGCCGCTGGATCTTGTTGCGGGTTCATCGCGCCGGCCTGCGGTTCGACAGCCTGGGGATGCGCTTGGAACCCCACCCCGCCGGCGCCGCCGCTACCCGCCCCGCCCGAGGCCCCGCCTGAGCTCGAGCCGCAGGCGACCAGGGAGGCGCTTGTCAGCAACGGGAGGAGCCAGCGTGCCCAGCGCATGCCCTGAGTTCAGCACAAGCTCATGCCGCGGCGCGCAGGGTGGCCAGCGGCGGCCGTTCCACGGCATCGTCACGGGCGGTGTCGAGCGCGTCGGCTCCGGCCACGGTGAAGGTCGCAGGCAGGGGACCCTGCAGCCGGCCCTCCCGCTCGAGCCGGGCCGCCACCGCGCGCAGTACCTCGTGGGCCATGAGACCCAGGTCGCGCAGCGGCTGGTGGGCGTTCTGGCGAACTTCCAGGTCGACCTGCGCCAGCCCGTCCAGTCCGACCAGGGCGTATGCGTCCAGCAACAGGGCGATATCCACGCCGTAGCCGGTGACGAACGGCAGCTGCTCGAGCAAGCTTCGGCGAGCCGCTATCTCCCCGGCCAGGGGCTGGGCCACGCCGGCCAGGTCGGGGTAGAACAGGTTGACCAGCGGCCGGGCGGTCAGCTCGGTGACCCGCCCGCCCCCGTTCGGGAGCACCGTCTGACCGACCCGCAAGGGCCGGCGGTACAGGCCCTTGACGAACGAAATCTCGGGCTGGCACAGCAGCGGACCCAGCAGTCCGCAGGGGAAGTGGGGTCCAAAATGCCGCGAGTCGGCGTCCAGAAAGCAGATCACCTCGCCCTGCAGGACGGGCAACGCACGCCACATCGCATCACCTTTCCCGAGCACCGGCCCGAGCTCAGGCATCAACTGAGCCTGATCGTGTACCTCAGCGCCCAGCTGCTGGGCGATCGCGCCGGTGTCGTCGGCGGAGTTATCGACCACCACGATCTGATCGATCACGCCTCGCTCGCGCAGAGGTAGGAGCGCCTCGAGGATCGGACCGATCGTGGAGGCCTCGTCACGGGCGGGCAGGCAAACCGAGACCGTCGACTGGCGCTCGGCGGCCAGCCGTGCGGGCGGGAACGCCGAGTGGGAGAAGGTGTTGCGGCGATACCAGGCACGGGCTCTGACCGACATGGGTCAAGGATGCCATGCGCGACTACCGCGGCAAGCTGTCGGCGAACGCCCGGAGCTTGGCTGGATCCCGCAGCGGCCGGCCGTGGCCGAAGCACACGAGCTGCGGTTCCAAGGCGGCGAGCTGTCGCATCGATTCGCGGTTGCGAGTGGGTCTGGACTGAAGAACGACTTCGGCTCGTGGAGCCCGGGGATGCCGGTGAGCTGATCGATGTTGGTGAACACGTCACCACAGATCAACGCACCGTCGGACTCGCGCCACAGCGAGATGTGGCCGGCCGAGTGGCCAGGGGTGTCCAGCACCTTGAAGCCACCCACCATGTCCCCCTCGCGCAGCCGCTGGGCTACTGGGTGCGGTGGCCCGGTCCACATGCGATCGAACAGCGAGTTGATCGGGTGCTGGGGCTGGCGCTCGCCGATCCGGCCGTCCTCGATCGCGTCGGCGTCGCGCTCCCCACACCACAACGGGATGTCCAGCGCTTCGCACACCTCGTGGCTTGCCCCCTGGTGGTCAGGGTGGGCGTGGGTGACTGCGTGGGTGTTGACGTTCCGGCCCCGGAGCTGGCGGAGAATCCGCTTGCCGGCCCGGCGGGTGGCGGCGTCGACCAGGACATCGCCGACCAGGTACACGTTGATCGCGTACGGCGGGAAGCCGTCCAGCACGTACAGGTCGTCGGCGAGCTGCTTCAAGCCGGTGGGAGCGTAGCCGCTCAGAACCGGGCGCTGGCGATGCGACGAGCCACGGTGTCGGTCCAGCTTGCGCCGCCGAAGCGCTTGGCCACGGCCTGCGCGGCCGCCGTATGGTCGTAGCTCACGCGCCGGTGTTCGATCTGTCCGTTCTCGCGCAGCAGCGCGTAGGCGGCCCGGGTGTCGCCGTCGAACGGCATGCCCACGCTGCCTGGGTTCACCAGATCCACCCCGGAAGCGCTGAGGCGCCGGAACGGTAGATGCGTGTGCCCGAACACCAGCCGCGGCTCGCCGACGCCGTTCAATAGCTCGGCCTCATCGTCGGTCGGTTGAGGCATGAACGAGCGCACGTCGGAGATCGGGGAGCCGTGACAGAAGCGGGTCGCCTCGAGGACCAACTGCTCGGGCAGCGACTCCAGCTCCGCCACGAGTGCCGGCCCCAGCGCTTCACGGCAGGCTGCGATCGCACCCTGGACCACCGGGTTGTCGGGCGCCTCATCGGGCCGAGCTGTCCAGCGCTCGCCATTGCCCCGGATCCAGTGGGCGTCGTCCACGCCACGCAGGCGGTCCACCGTTGCCTCCGGCTCTGGCCCGAACAGGCCGTAGTCGCCACCCAGGACATATGACGTGACGCCCGCCCCCTCGGCATCACCAAGCACCGCCTCCAGAGCGTTGATGTTCCCGTGGATGTCGTACAGGAGCGCGAGCGGCGCCATAGCGGGCTTGATATCACGGCGTACACTGGCCATGTGGGGCCGCCGCGGATTCAATACGCGCGCAACGGCGACGTGAGCATCGCCTACAGCGTCCTCGGCGATGGCGATCT
>DATKRM010000063.1:0-7222 GCA_035532195.1 Solirubrobacteraceae bacterium | reverse complement strand
GTTGAGGCGTGGCCGGCGCCCATGACGTCGTGCTCGGACTCGTGGATGGCGCAGAACGGGGCCAGCCCGCCGTACTTGCGGATCGTGTCCAGCTGATCCCGCCGGCCGGTGAGGATCTTGTGCGGATAAGCTTGGTGACCGACATCCCACAGGATCTTGTCGCGCGGGGAATCCAGCAGTGAATGCAGCGCTACGGCGATCTCGCAGGCCCCCAGGTTGGCCCCGAAGTGGCCGCCGATCTCCCCCACCGTGTCGATGATGTGCTCGCGCACCTCCTGCGCGACTGCCTGGAGCTCGTCCTCGCTCAGGTCGTGGAGGTCCTGCGGCTTGGCGATTCGCTCTAGTAAGGGCATGGGCTAATAGGTTCGGTGGGCGATGAAATCGGTTATCTGTTCGAGCTCGGCCGCCCCGGCTGGGGCTGCACCTTCTAGCGCGCTCCGGCACCGCGCATGCGATTCAGCGGCCAGCCGGCGCGCTCCGTCGAGACCGAATTCGGTCACGTAGGTCCGCTTACCCAGTCGTTCGTCACTGCCGCGGCGCTTGCCAAGCGTGTCCTGCGAGCCGATCACGTCGAGGATGTCGTCCACGATCTGGAACAGCACTCCCAGCTCACTGGCGAACGTGCGCAGGTGCGTGATTGTTACAGGTCCGCTCGGCCGGGCGAGAAGCAGGACGCATTCCACGCTGGCCGCGATCAGCCTCCCGGTCTTCAGCTGGTGCAGCCGCCGGAGGCCGTCCGGCCCCGGGGGAGCCGTTTCCGCCACATCGATGTACTGCCCTCCGACCATGCCATCCACGCCGGTGGCTCCGGCCAGCTCGCGGGCGACGGCCAGCAGGGCCGTCGGATCACCCTCCTGATCTGAGAGCAGCAGCCGGAACGCCTCCGCGTACAGGGCGTCCCCGGCCAGGATCGCCACATCCTCTCCGAATGCCTTATGGCAGCTGGGTCGGCCGCGACGCAGGTCGTCGTCATCCATCGCCGGCAGGTCGTCGTGGATCAGCGAATATGTGTGAATCAGCTCAAGCGCCCCGGCCAGCGGCAGCATGTTCGCCGGATCCAGGCCGAGCGCCGAGGTGGTGGCCAGGGCCAGGACGGGGCGGATTCGCTTGCCACCCGCCAGCAGCGAGTAACGCATGGCCTCCTGGAGGCCCTCCACGGCCGGCTCGGACCCAAAGCTCAGGCTCTCGAGGTAGCGCTCCACCTCGAGCCGCAGGTGGTCGGGGAAAGTGGCCGTCTGGGTTTCGGGCGGCCCCGGCGGGCTGGCGGGCGCGGCCACTAGCCGGCCGGGAGCGGAAGCTGACCTGGGAGATCCGGTAGCGGCTCCAGCGCCGCGCGAGCGCGTTCATCCACCTGCGTACTGGCCTCCGAGGCCAGCCGGGCACATTCCTCGATCAGCGCCAGCGCAGCCTCGGGCTCCAGTTCACCGGAGCGCAACTGTGCCGCAGCGTCTTCGAGCCGGTCCCTCAGCTCGGACAGCGAATCCGTCATCCCGAAGAGAGTACTGAGGCCCGCGCCAAAACGGCCACTCAGCGAGTGGGTCTAGGATCGCGGGCCTTGCGGTTCGGCATCTTTTACGAGCACCAGCTGCCCCGCCCTTGGGAGGCTGATAGCGAGGCGACCTTGCTACGGCAGGCGCTCGAGCAGATCGAGCTGGCCGACCGACTGGGGTTCGACTACGTGTGGGAGGTGGAGCACCACTTCCTAGAGGAGTACTCCCACAGCTCGGCTCCCGAGGTGTTCCTGGCTGCCGCTGCCCAGCGGACCAAGCAGATCCGGCTGGGTCACGGAATCGTCAACGTGATGCCCGAGGTCAACCACCCGGCCCGGGTGGCCGAACGAGTCGCCACTCTGGACCTGCTCTCCGCCGGACGGGTGGAGTTCGGGACCGGCGAGTCGAGCTCGGCGGCCGAGCTCGGCGGCTTTCTCGTCGAGCGGGAGCGCAAGCGCGAGATGTGGACGGACGCGTTGGATGCGATCACGCGGATGTTCGTGGAGGAGCCGTTCGGAGGCTGGGATTCCGAGTACCTGCAGATGCCGCCACGCAACGTGATTCCTAAGCCGCTGCAGAAGCCTCACCCGCCGCTGTGGGTGGCCTGCAGCCGCCGGGAGACCATCCATCTGGCCGGCCGCACGGGCATCGGCGCGCTGTCGTTCTCGTTCGTCGAGCCGGAAGACGCCGCCAAGTGGGTCGCCGAGTATCGAGACCTGATCGCCTCGCCGGAGTGCGTCCCGGCTGGCTTTTCGGTCAATCCTGCCCTGGCCGTCGTGCTGCCCATGATGCTGGGGCCGAGCGAGGCTGCCGCGATCGAGCGGGGGATCGACGGCGCGCACTTCTTCGGCTACTCCCTCAGCCACTACTACGGCATCGCCGACCACACGCCGGGCGTGACGAACGTGTGGGAGGAGTTCGAGCACCGCCGCGACCAGACCGGTTTCGCCCGGCACATCATCCGGCCTGATCAGGCACCGCTCGGAATCCGCCTGCTCCAGGAGGGACTGGGCTCGCTGCGGGGGGCGATCGGCGATCCCGACCAGGTGCTGGACCTGGTCAAGCGCTACGAGGCCGCGGGCGTCGATCAGGTCATCTTCGTGCTCCAGTCCGGCCGCAACCGCCACGAGCACATCTGCGAGTCACTGGAGTTATTCGCCAAGCGGGTGATGCCACAGTTCCTGGACGGACGCGAGGAGCGCGAGGCGGCCAGGCGGGCCGAGCTCGAGGAGGCGATCCAGGCTGCGCTGGCTCGGCGAGAGCCGGCCCGTCCGCCCGACTCGACCTACGTGATCGACGAGGCCGCCGAGCTGGCCCGGGCCCGCCGGGGGCGCCCAGGCGCTTCCGCGCGGCGGGAACTGGCCGCCCTGGCCGTCCAGCAGGCCCGGGGCGGTGCCCGGCAGGGCGCGATCAAGGCGCTCGCCGCGATGGTGCGCGGCGCCTCAGATGAGCAGCTCGAGCGGCGGTTCGGGTCGGGCATCGTGCAGCGCGGGCTGTTCGCCGGGATGGCCCGATCGTTTGACCCTGGGGCGGCTGGAGGCTTTCAAGGTGACCTGGTGTACGAGCTGGCCCGCCCGGCCACCGGCCAGGAGCCCGTGCGCTGGACCGTGGCCATCTCGGACGGGCACGCCAGCGCCCGCCCCGGCGAGACCTCTGATCCCAAGCTCAAGCTGCGCTTGCAGCTGGCCGACTTCGTGCGCGTGGCCGCCGGGCTGGTCGACCCCGCGATGCCGCTACTGGAGGGCCGGGCCTCGTTCGAGGGTGACTTCGCCCTGGTGGCCAAGCTGCCCGAGATGTTCGGGGCGCCGTCGCCCTACTAAAACCGCAGCAGCGCCGCGATGCCCCGGTGGCGCTGGAGGTCGTCGAACTGCTGCACGGCCAGCACCTCGGCGTCCTGGGACACCGCGGCTTCGACCACCGCCTCCCGCAGGTGCTCGACCGGCTCCAGCTCGGTCCCGTCCGCGGGACACGTGCCGTCGCCCTCGACCACCAGCAATCCGCAGCCGGAGCAGCGTGAGGCCGGCCCGTCAAACCCCGGCTCCAGCAGCAGCGTCTCCACCCGCCGCTCGTTAAGTGCCTCGACCGTGTCCCGCAGGCCAGCCACTGCCCGGGCGCCGGCTCCCAGTCGCTCGGCCAGCAGATCCAGCGTCTCTCGCTCCTGACGCTCGGCGTCCGCCGCGGCCAGCCGGTCGACCGCCGCCCGTACCTCGGCGTCGGTGGCACTCGAGAGGTCGACCTCGACCCGCTCAGGCGCCAGCGCTGCGCGGAGCTCCTCGGGGAGGAACGACTCGAATCGAGGCACGATCTCCTCGGGGCCGCCGAGGGCCAGCCGGTCGAACCGCTCGCTGCGCCATTGACGGGAAACAAGCTCTGCCGTCTCCTTGAGGTGGTCGTCCACGTCCTTCTCCACGCTGCGCTCGTAGTTGGCCTGCGACCAGCCGCCCTTCTCGTGCTGCCCGTGAACGTCGTCCGTGCGGCGCTGAGTCGGAGTCAGGTCATCCGGTGAGCCGGCCAGGACCACGGCGATCCGCCGGTTGACCAGCGCCACCAGCCACCGCCGGCGCTGGACGGACTCGATCATCGGTGCGATGTAGAGCGAGCGCCCGACCACGGCCTGCCCCGGCACCGGCCGGCTGAGCTGAACGACCTCGAACAGGCCGTCCCGGGAGGAACAGAACACCGCCAGGGCTCGGGCACCCTTGACTGGGGCCTCCGGACCGGAGAGGAAGCTCTTGATCCGCTTCAGATCCTCACGGAGCGCCATCCGCTCCTCGTGATCCAGATCTGGCTGGTCCTCGACCTCGCGGTGCGCCCCGTCGATCAGTGAGCCGATCTGGGAGGCCCGGGCCGGCGGCGTCGCGAACCGCTCGGGGTCGAGGTCGAGGTAGACGCTCACCACCCGATGCTGTCCCCGATGGCCGACCAGCCGCCTCACGTCCGGCACGCCGCTGCTCACTGGAACTCGCCTACCCGGGGGCACAGGCCGCCAATCAGGCCGCGTCCAGCGCGGCGTTGACGAGCTCGTCAGCTCGGGCGTTGTCGGCCCGGGGCACCGTGCGGATGTGCCAGCGGCGAAATCCGTCGAGCTGGGCCCGAGCCTGGGCGTGCAGCGGCTTCATGGCTGGATGCTTGACTTTGTACTGGCCGGTCAGCTGGCGGGCCACCAGCTCCGAATCGCCGATGATCTCCAGCTCGTCGGCCCCCAGCTGGCGGGCCCGCTCGATGCCGCGCAGCACGGCCCGGTACTCGGCGACGTTGTTGGTGGCCACACCGATGCGCTCGGACTGCTCGTCCACGACATTCCCCTTGGCGTCGGAGACCACGACCCCGATCGCCGCGGGCCCCGGGTTCCCTCGCGCGCCGCCATCGACGTGCAGGACGAGCTTCAAAGAAGCGGTCAGTCGCTAGGCAGCGGCGGTAGCTCGCCAGGGATCCGGGGGCGCCGGCGGTCCCGCAGCTCGCGGTTGCCTCCGCCGGACGAGCCGCGCTCGCGCCGCGAGCTCTTACGCCGGTCAACGATCACACTCACGTTTGGGTCGTCGGCGTAATAGCTGGTCAGCTTGTCCAACAGCTCATCGGCCAGCGGTTCAGGGATCACGCAATAGATCAAGTCGCGGCATCCTATTGAGGGCGAGAGACGTGAACCATCGAATGTTTATCTAGCCGGGCCTGCCGGCAGCGTCGAACCTTCGTCCAGCCACTCAGGCCACGGCCAGGTAGCCGTCGGCGTCGCAAGCCGCGTTGGGCTCTAGCTCCTGGGGCGACAACTCGTCCAGCTCGGCCCCCTGAGCGGCGATCTGCACGGGCTCTACCTCCTCGGCCAGGTCCACCTCGTAGCGATACCAGGAGAGCTCCCAGGCCACCACGATGTTCACCGCGCCCGTCCGGCCCTGAGCCGGTCGCACCGAGACCGTGGGCAGACCCAGCGAACGGGCCACGCCGGCGATGGTCCGGGTGTGTTCGGAGTGGTTGAACGCGTCGATCCCCGCACTGACCTTCTGCTCATCGCCGGTCGGCACCGCCCGGACGTGGCGGGGCTCACCCCGGAACGTGTCCGGCGCCGGAGCGTGCGCCGGGAGCGAGTTGCCCTCACGGGCCTCCGGAGAGACGGGCCCGGGAGTGTGATAGTCGCTTGCACCGCGCCGGCGTCGTAGCCGTCCCAACACCGAGCCACGATTGTCGGTCCTGGATCCGCGGCCCTCGTACACGGGCATCGTGCCCTCGCGGATCCAGCCCTCCTGTGTGGCCCGCTGGGTGCACAACTCGCATACCGACCGCAGCTCGGTCCCCTCCAGGAATGAGTGCGGCCGCTCACCGCGCAGCATGGTGCGCCCGCACACATCGCAGCTGGAATGCAGGTCAGGTCCCTCGGTCCTGATCGACCTAATGCTCATCGGCCCACCGAGGTTAGCGGGCCACGTGTCCCGCGGGGCAAGCGCGCAGAGCTTCTTGCAGGGGCGGGCCGGCGCGCTCGCAGGCCCTTAAGCCCTCACAGCCTCCTTCTCAGCCCGAGCCTGATCCACGACCTTGCCGGCCAGATGCCCGGGCACTTCCTCGTAGCGCTCGAACTCCATCGTGAACTCCCCTTGGCCGCCGGTGATGGCGCGCAGGTCGGGGGCGTAGGAGAGCATTTCGGCCATCGGCACCTCGGCCTTGATCTCGGTCATCCCCCCGCCCACCGGCTCCATCCCAAGCGGTCGGCCCCGCCGCGAGTTGAGATCGCCGATCACATCGCCCACCGCATCCTCGGGAGCGTTGACGGTCACGGTCATGATCGGCTCCAGCAGCACCGGCCCGGCATCGGCCAGCGCCTGCTTCATGGCCTGCGATCCGGCCACCTTGAACGCCATCTCTGAGGAGTCAACGGTGTGGTACGAGCCGTCGTACACCCTCACGCGCACGTCCTTGACCGGGTAGCCGGCCACCACTCCCTCCTGCATGGCCTCGACCACGCCCTTCTCGACCGCGGGTATGAACCCCGACGGGATGACGCCGCCTTTGATCGCGTTCACGAACTGGAATCCCTCACCGGGCTCGAGCGGGTCGATCTCGATATGGCAGTCGCCGAACTGCCCCCGGCCGCCGGTCTGCTTTTTATGGCGACCGTGGGCCTTGGCGGACTTGCGAATCGTCTCCTGATACGGGACGCGCGGCGGCTTGAGTTTGACCTCGGCGCCGAAGCGCTCCTTCAGCCTCTCCACGATGACCTCCACGTGGACCTGGGACAGGCCGGCCACGATCTGCTCGCCAGTCTGCGGGTCGCGGTGCAGGTCGATGGTCGGGTCCTCCTCCTGGAGCCGCCGCAGCGACGAGAACACCTTGTCCTCGTCGCCTTTGCTCTTGGGCTCCACCGCGAACGCCATCACCGGCGCGGGCAGCTTGATCTGCGGCATGGAGATCGGCTCATCGCGCGCGGCCAGCCAGTCTCCGGCCTTGGTCTCCTTGAGCTTGGCCACGGCCCCGATGTCGCCGGGACCGAATTCCGCCACCTGCTCGTTCTTGCCGCCCACGAACGTCAGCAGCTGACCGATCCGCTCCTTGGTGTGGGTGCGCGTGTTCAGCACCTGGGAGTCCTGGCTCATGACCCCCTGGTAGACCCGGAACAGGTTGATCCGGCCCGCGAACGGGTCGGCGCGGGTCTTGAACACGTAGGCGAACAGCTCCTTGTCCTCGGCCGGCTCGAGTGTCACCTCACCGACTTCCAATGCCCCGTGCTTGACCGGCGAGGGCAG
>DATKRM010000062.1:0-6050 GCA_035532195.1 Solirubrobacteraceae bacterium | reverse complement strand
TCCTGTTGCAGGCCCGCCGTCGCCCGATACGACAGCTTCCTGCCCGCTCAGGAGGTCATTTAAATCTGCGGGTCGGACGACTCCCCACCGAAGAACGGTGGATCAAGGTTTAGCCGGAGGGGTGGGCGATCACACGTCGAGCACACTCGCGTGACGGGCGTGAGCCCGACTGGTGAGCGCGAGCCCCAACCCTTAAAGACCGACCGGGACGTCCCGAAGGACGCCCCGGCGGTTGAGGGAGGAGAGGGTGCTGCATTCGCCGGCGAGATATGAGGCCGGCGAACCCTCCCCGGATCGTGCGCTCTCCAACGCGCGCCCGGGGGAAACTTGACTAGGAGCTCGAGCTGATCAGTCCTTGAGCTTCGGACACGAGCTTCTCTACCCGAGCCCCAACGATACCGGACTGCTTCTCGAGGTCCTTCCGCACCGACCGGACCTCGGTCTCGAAGCGCCTGCGGTTCTGGCGAACCGTGCGCTGCGCCTTGTTGCGGCGCTGGCGCAGCTGGCGCTCAAAGCTGGTCCGGGTCCGGCGCACCTGGCGCTCGAACCGGTTGCGGGCGGTGGAGCCGCGACGCTCGTAGCGCTTGAGCTCACGCTCGATGCTCGCCCGAGTCCCGTACCGGGTGCTCAGGTCACGGACACTCGAGACCAGGTTGTCGCGGGCCAGCAGGGTCGCGCCGACCGGAACGAGCGCGGCGCGCTCAGCCAGCTCGCTGACCAATGCGATGCCCGTCTTCTCCGTGGAAACGTTGGTGTTCGCGGGGCGGCGACGCGTCGTCGGCCGGCGGGTGGTCTTCCTAGTGGTGGTCTTGCGGCCGGTGCTTTTGGCTCGGCCTGGGGTGGTGGTTGTGGTCGCCATCTATCTCATTGCTCCCTAAGTTGCGTGGTGGAACTACCCGAACATATGTTTGTAAACCGCCCGGAGCGGTTGGTTACAGCAACCGGCCGCGATTTACGGATTCGATACTGACGCCGCAGCCGTGCGCTCGAGCCAGGCCCGCGGGTTGTCCAGCTCGGCCAGGGTGGGCAGGGCCTCGGGGCCTGAGAACACGTGATGCAGCGCGGCCACCCCACCCTGGGCGACCACGGCGTCGCAGAAGCGTTTGCCCTGCTCGTACTGGCGAAGCTTGAGGTCAAGACCCAGCAGGCGGGCGACCAGCCGTGATAGCCCGGACTGCGAACGACGGCGGCGGTCGATGCTCGCCCGCAACCGGTCGAGCGAGGGCACCAGATCCGGCGCCACGGCGTCCATCACGTGCTCCGCATGGCCCTCAATGACCGCCATCACGGCCTGGACCCGTTCCAGCGTTTCCCGTTCGGCGCTGGTGGTGACGATCGATACGAGATCGCCCTTGCGCAGGGCCGCCCCGACACGCCGGATCTCCTCGGTGCTCGGCACCCGAAGCTTGCGCGGAGTGTCGAGCCGGACCTCGGCCCGGGCCAGCAGGTCACGCACCAGCCCGGCCAGGTGACCGTGTAGCCACGGCACCGAGGCGAACTGGACGGCGTGCGTGACCTCGTGCAGCGCCACCCAGGTCAGAAACTCCTTCTCGTCGGCCTCGAACGAGCGCCCCACCTGGGCCAGGTTGGGGAGCACGAACAGAAGCCGCGGCGGCCGCTCGGCCACCGCCTCGTCGAGTAGCACCAGCTCGTACTGGCCGAGCACGCGCTGGGCCAGGTAGCCGACGACCACCCCGACCTCGGTGGACAGGACCACACCCGTCATGATCTGCATGGCCGGGCGCAGCGGGCCCAGGTTCTTGCCGGCCCGGGCCAACACCGGGTCGAGCAGCGCGCGCATCGAGTCGATGTTGGTGTGCACCCATTCGCGCCGGCCGATCCCTTCGGGAGGGGGCAGCGGGCCGACTGGCTGCAGACCCGTGTAGGCCACCACGCGCTTCTCGGACTCGGTGGCCAGCGGTCCCAGGTCGATGTCGGAGCCAGGAACGTCGCCCGTCCCGGCCACGAACGCCGCTATCCGCTCGGCCACGATCCAGTCGATCATGCCGGCACCTGCTCGAGCTCGCGCAACACCTCTGGGCTCCGCGCGGCCACCACCGGCGAGGAAGGCGCGGCGTCCAGCGGCGCGCCCAGGGCCTCTGGGCAGCGCGGGAAGCTGACCACACCGCCGGCCTCGCGCACGATCAGCTGCCCCGCGGCGCAATCCACGCCCCGCGCGTTGCGCAGCGAGACCATCCCATCGAGCCGGGCCGCCGCCACCTGGCACAGCGACGACGCGATGGTCCCCAGGGCCCGCAGGCGATAGGCGGCGGTCTGGAGGCGATCGATCGACGCCGCCACCCACCTGGGGTCGGCCGACTCCACGCCCACCACCTCAAGCCGGCCATCGCGGCCCCGCCGCTCGCGCAGCTCCGGGTCAAGCCGGATTCCGTTGCACCACGCGCCCTGGCCGCGCTGGGCCCACCACTCCTCACGCGGGCCGAAGTCGTAGACGAATCCGAACTCCACGTCCGCCATCGTCTGGCCGGCGGCCACGGCGATCGACAGCGCGTGGTGCGGCAGCCCGCGCTTGGCGTTCAGGGACCCGTCAATGGGATCGATGATCACCCGCACCGACGGGTCGCCGAAGTCGACTTCGCCCCGCTCCTCGGACAGGGCCACGAACTGCAGGCCTTGGTCGCGCAGGCCCTCAAGCTGTGACAGCACGAGCGACTCGGCGTCGCGGTCGATGACTAGCGTGCGGTCACCGCCGCTGCCCCGTGTGCCGGTCTCTACCGCCCGCTGCTCGGTCGTCGGGGCCTCGGCCAGCATCTCGGTGAGCTCGCCGGCCGCGCGCCGACACAGCCCCAGCCAATCTGCGTCCAGCGCTGAACGGGTGGAGGTCATCGCTCGACTTATGCTGTCAGACAGTGAGTGCGAGCCCTGAGGACCTGCTTCCTGCTCAGCGAGCGGCGATCACCCACGAGCCCGGGCCAGTCCTCATCCGCGGTGTCGCCGGAACCGGCAAGACCACCGTGCTCCGCCAGCGCTTCCGCTGGCTGGTGGGCCAGGGATGCCGGCCGGAGCGAATCGCCGTGGTCACTCCCTCGGCCGCACGGGGCGATGCCCTGCGGGCCTGGCTGCAGGACGAGCTGCGCCAGGGCTACGAGGAGCTGTTCGTGCTCGAGCCGGTGGGCCTGGCGGCGCTCCTGGTCAATGCCTCAGGCCCCGGGGCCGACGCGCTGGACGCGATGCTCGATGCCAGCGAGCGGTTCGCGATGCTGCTTGAGCGCGTGGACGAGCTGTCACTGCAGAGCCACGACTTCGGAGGCAGCGCGCGAGCGCTGCTGGCCGGGTTCATCCGGCGGATCGACCGGCTCAAGGCCCATCGGATCGACGCCGAACAATTTGCCGGCTGGGCCGCCCGCCTGGCTGAGGCCAGGGCCGATGGCACGCCCGCCGAGGCGGCGCTGGAGCGGGAGTTCGCCGAGGTCTACCGCGCCCACGAGCGGATGCTGTCCGAAGCCGGAATGGGCGATGCGGGCGACCTCATGCGCGACGCGTTGCGGCTGCTGCAGGAGCGGCCCAGCCTGGCCGAGCGCTTCGACCACGTGCTGGTGGACGACGCCCACGAGCTCGACCCGGCTGCGGCCGCGCTGGTCCGCGCAGCCGGCGGGCTGGGACTGGCGGTGGCCGTCGATCCGGTGCAGGCGGACTTCGGGCTAGACGGTGCCCAGATCGTCGAGCTCGAGCGCAGCCTGCGCTGTCCCGAGCAGGTTTTCGGAGCCGCCCGCGCCCTGGTTGAGATCCCGGGCTCGGCCCGCGGTCCAGGCGGAGAGGTGGCGTTCTGGCGCTGCACCGGCGAGCGGGCTCAGGCCCAGGCCGTGGCGGCCGACGTCGAGCGGCTGATCTTCCGCGAGGGCGTGGCGGCGGGGAGCATCGCCGTGCTCGTGCCGGCCGTCGCGCGGGAGGGCCAGGCCGTGGCGGTGGCGCTGGAGGAGCGCGCAGTGCCCCACCGGGTGGTCGGCGAGGCGGCGTTCTTTCAGCGGGCCGAGATCCGGGATCTCTTGGCCTGGCTGCGCCTGCTGGCCGATCCAGCGGACGCTCCCGCGGTGGTGCGAGCCTTGGCTCGGCCCCCGATCGACCTACGCTCGGTGGACATCGCCCGCTGCACCCAGATCGCGCGGCGGCGCAAGCTCGACATGGTGGCCGCCCTGGCCGCAGCCACCGAGTCTCCCCAGGTGCCGCCGGAGGCTCGGGAGCGCCTGCACGCGTTCCTGAAGCTGTACCGGGCTGGCATGGCGACGCTGGACACGGCTCGGCCCGACCTATACGTGCACCGGCTGATCGACCGACTGGGCCTGCGTCGCCACCAGCTGTTCGCCGCGAAGGCAGACGTGGTGGAGCGCCTGCGGGCACTGGCCCGGTTCGGCGAGCTGGCCTCCACGTTCTCCCGCCGCTCACCGCAGGCCACGCCGCGCCAGTTCGCGCGCTCGGTGGCCGCCGTGGCCGACTCCGGGTTGCGGGACATCGACGAGCCCGCGGTGGGTGGCGCCGACGCGGTGCAGGTAGTGCCGCTGGAGGCCGCCGGCTCGTTGCACGCCGATCACGTCTACATCCTGGGACTGCACGCTGGGCTGGCCGCGCCGGCGCCGGAGCGGATCCCGGACCAGCTGCTGGTCGCTGAGATCCGCGCCGGACACGAGCGGGCCCGGCGGGACGGCCTGCGGCGTGTCCTGTACGCCGGAATCACCCGGGCGGGCAGCCGGGTCGTGGTGGCTTACCCCAGCGTCAACGACCGCGGAGCCGTCCTGCCCCCGGCGCCGCTGATCGAGGAGGCCCGGGCGGCGCTGGCCGCCGAGTGGCAGGACCATGAGGAGGAGCTGTTCGGACCCACCGAGACGCTTCACTCCACCTACCGGCTGCTGCGCGACGAGCTGCTGGAGGGGACGATGCGAGTGGCCAGCCGGCTGGGTGAGCTCCGGTTCGACACCGACCTCGACATCTCCCACGCCGTGGCCCGATACCTCGAGCTGCTCAAGCTGGCGGCGCTGATCGCCCGGGTGGGCGGGGGCCAAGAAAAGAACTTGGCCGAGGCGCTACGTGACGTGAATGCCCGGATCTTCCAGGCGGTGACAGCCGAGCAACGGGAGATCCTCGCCTCGTCGGCCATCGACGACTACCTGCTGGACGCCGAGCAGGACCAGCGCCGGCGCACGCAGGCCATGCTGGCTCGCGACGAGCCGTCGTTGGAACCGTTCCTGCCCAAGCGCGGCGAGGGCATGCTGCTGTCGGCCTCGGACATCGACACCTACCGCACGTGCCCGCTGAAATACAAGTTCGCGCGGGTGTTCCGGATCCCTCAGGAGCCCACGATCCACCAGCGGTTCGGGATCCTGCTGCACCAGGTGCTGGAGCGCTTCCACGCTCGTGAGGCCGCGGCGGGGAGCCTGCCCGAGCTCCTGGGTGCGCTGGACGCGGGATGGCGGCGGGCCGGATTTGGCGACTCCGAGGAGGAGCGCCAGCTGCGAGGCAAGGCGGCGGCGGCGCTGGAGCGATTTCACGAGCGCTTCCAGTCCGAGGAGACCGAGCCGATGTGGTTCGAGCGACCCTTCACGTTCAAGCTGGGCCCGCACCTGCTGCGGGGTCGAGTGGATCGGGTGGATCGGCTGCCGGGTGGCGAGTACGAGCTGATCGATTACAAGACCGGCCGGCCCAAGAGCCAGGCCCAGCTGGCCGACGACGTTCAGCTGTCGCTGTATGCGGTGGGCGCCCGCGAAGCCTGGAGCCTGGAGGCCTCAAGCCAGGCCTACTACTACCTGCTGGACGACCAGAAGGTGAGCATTCCCGCGGCCGAGACCGGTGACCGCTCCGATTGGATCCGTGAGGTCACGCTCGAGGTGGCGGAGGGCGTCCTGGCCCAGGAGTTCGAGCCCACGCCCTCCTTCGCGGCCTGCTCGGTGTGCGACTACCGGCTGATGTGCCCGGCGGCTGAGCGGTAACGGGCGGCGGGCGATAATGGCGTCGATGCCGCCGGCGCCCTCGGGAGAGCAGTTCCGGATCGCCCACGGCGACCAGCGGGCGACGGTGGTGGAGGTCGGCGGCGGTGT
>DATKRM010000061.1:0-6818 GCA_035532195.1 Solirubrobacteraceae bacterium | reverse complement strand
GATCAGCTTACGCATCGTGGCGCTCTGCGCGCGACTGAACTCGGGATCTGACAGCGGCGCCATCAGTTGCTCCGCGGGCTCGGAGGCAAACGAGCGGGCGATCGCCTCGTACTCGCGGCTGCCCACGGCGACGCGGACCGCGGGCCGGAGCGGACCGACGGCACGGTCAATTGCCGGGCGCATGGCCGACTCGATCAGCGCCCGGGTGCGATCCGAGCGCGGCCCCTGCAGCAGCTCCTTCCCAAATTCCGACACGGTCAGGATGTCCTCGGCCACGATCGCGGCGTACACGTCAGCTACCTCTCGCTGGCGGCGGATGAACAGGCCCTTCCAGCGAAACGGCCCGTAGCGCCGCCACTCCGATGGCTCATAGATCATCCACAGGGCCATCCAGTTGGTTACGTAGCCGACGATCACCCCCAGGATCGGCAGCAGCCACCAGAACGTGACGAAATGAGTCAGCGCGGCCACCGGGATGCCGAGCGCGAAGCCGAAGAAGAAGCCGAAGTTCTGGATGAACTTCAGCTCCCGCCGGCCCATCTCAAGGAACACGCGGTTGGCCAACTCGGGCTCGAAACGCTTGATCACCATCAGCTTGACGTCCAGCAGTTCGTTGATGTGCTCGCTGATCTGGTCGGTGAGGGAGCCGACGATCGCCGGCAGCTGCTGCTGCACGCGCTGGATGACCATTCCCCGGACCCGGGGCGGCAGGTTGTTCCACAGCTGCGGATTCTCCTGCTCCACCACCCGGGTCACGAGGCTGGGGATCTCCGGCTGCGTGAGCAGCACGATCTGCTCGGCGATCTTCTCCGGATTGAGCTCCTGGAAGAACTCCTTGGGGGTGCCGAGCTTGGCGATTCCCGAGTCCACTGACAGGCTCCCCATCTTGGCCGCCCGGGACGGGACGATCCCCTGCCAGCCGATGCCGCCGACCATGATTCCCGGGATCTGCCTGACCTTGTAGGGCAACAGGCGGGCCAGCGACCCGATCCACTTGGCCCGGAACCCCCGGAAGTGGACCGGGTAGAACAGCATCAGCACCCCGGTCCAGTTCGTCGTGTAGCCGATCACGCCGGTGACGATGGGGACGGTGATCAGCGCGATCGTGCTGGTGCTCACAAGCAGGCAACGGTATTGCAGCGGGTACCCTTGCGCGCGGTTTGAGTCAGCCTTTCGTTGCCCTGATCACCGGCGCCTCCAGCGGGATCGGCGAGGCCACGGCCCGCCGCGTGGCCCGGGAGCCCGGCGCCCAGCTCGTGCTGGTGGCTCGCCGGGAGGACCGGCTGCACCAGCTGGCGGGGGAATTGGACCCCGCCCACCCCCCCGCCCACGCCATGGTGATCTCGCTCGATGTCACCGCGCCCGAGGCGCCGAGCCAGATCCGGGACGCTCTGGAGCGCGAACACGGGCGGCTCGACCTGCTGGTCAACAACGCCGGCGCGGCCTGGCGCGGGCAGTTTGCGGAGACCGGCTGGGCCAACGTGGAGCGGCACATGAAGCTCAATTTCGAAGCGCCGGTCAAGCTGACCGAGGCGCTGTTGCCGCTGCTGCGCCAGACCGCCCGGACCAGTTCCCGGCGGGTGGCCATCGTCAACATCGCCAGTACCTCCGCGCGCGTGTCACGTCCCAACTCCGGTGCCTACTCGGCCAGCAAGTTCGCATTGGCCGGCTGGAGCGACGCGCTGCACCAGGAGGAGGCGCCGCATGGGGTCCACGTGGGTCTCGTCCTCCCCGGCTTCATCAAGACCGAGGGGTTCCCGGCGGCCGAGCTGCCGGGCTGGATGGTGTCCAAGCCGGAGCGCGTGGCCGAGGCGATCCTGGAAGTCGGCCCGGGTGGCAAGCCCGAGCGGTACGTGCCGCGGCCCTACTGGCTGGCCGCGGCCATGCGGATCCTGGCCCCGTGGCTCGTCCGCCGGGCGACCGCCGGTGGTGCGTTTACGACCTCAACGGGTAACCGCGAGGAATGATCGGTCCCCGCCGCGTCGCCGTTCTGGGAGGAGTGAGGATCCCGTTCGCCCGCCAGAACGGCCCCTACGCGCGCGCGTCCAATCAAGACATGCTCACGGCGACGCTCGACGGGCTGGTCAGCCAGTGCGGGTTGGAGGACGAGACGCTGGGCGAGGTGGCCGCGGGAGCGGTGCTCAAGCTCAGCCGCGACTTCAACCTGGTCCGCGAGAGCGTGCTGGGGTCAAAGCTGGCGCCTGAGACCCCGGCCTACGATCTGCAGCAGGCCTGCGGTACCGGGCTGGAGGCGGCGATTCTGGTGGCCAACAAGATCGGCCTGTCGCAGATCGACTCGGCGATCGCCGGCGGCGTCGATACCACCTCGGACGCGCCGCTGGCCGTGGGCGAGGATCTACGGCAGGTGCTTTTGTCGCTGTACCGGGCCCGGTCCACGGCCGATCGGCTACGCGCCCTGGCCCGGATCCGGCCCCAGCAGCTGATGCCGGAGATCCCCCGCAACGCCGAGCCCCGCACCGGCCTGTCGATGGGCGAACACGCCGCGATCACGGCGCAGGAATGGGGAATCGGGCGGGCCAAGCAGGACGAGCTGGCCGTATCCAGTCATCGCAAGCTGGCCGCGGCCTACGACAGCGGGTGGCTGGACGGGCTGGTCATGCCCTACCTGGGGTTGGAACGCGACCAGAATCTGCGGCCGGACTCAAGCGTGGAGAAGCTGGCCCAGCTCCGTCCGGTGTTTGGTGGATCCGCGGGGACCATGACCGCGGGCAACTCAACTCCGCTGTCCGACGGCGCCTCGGCGGTGCTCCTGGCCAGCCAGGAGTGGGCGGCCCAGCATGGACTGGAGGTCCAGGCCTACCTAGTGGACGCGCAGACCGCCGCCGTCGACTACGTGCACAAGCGCGAGGGTCTGCTCATGGCCCCGGCCTACGCGGTTCCCCGCCTGCTGGAGCGCAACGGCCTGACGCTCCAGGACTTCGACTTCTACGAGATCCACGAGGCGTTCGCGTCTCAGGTCCTGTGCACGCTGAAGGCCTGGGAGGACCCCACCTTCTGCCGCGAGCGCCTGGGCCGGGACGAGCCACTGGGCTCGATCGATACCGACAAGATGAACGTCCACGGCGGCTCGCTGGCCGCCGGCCATCCGTTTGCCGCCACCGGCGGGCGGATCCTGGCCGGGCTGGCCAAGGCGCTGAAGGAAACGGACCCCGCCCGCCCGGGCCGGGGCCTGATCTCGATCTGCGCCGCGGGAGGCGTCGGCGTGACCGCAATCATGGAGGCCCCCGCGTGACGGATCGCTATCAACAGCTGGTCAACACCCCGATCGGCCGGATCGTGTCCAAGCAGGTCGGACTACCCACGCCCATCCCGCTCGAACGATACGAGCCCGGGCAGCCGGTGGTGGACGGCCCCGTCCTGGTGGGCGCGGCTTCGGGCGCCGGTCTGGAGCCGGCGGTTCGCGCGGTGCTGGACCGCGTGGGCGCGGAGCTGGTCCGGGAGGCCGACGACTACAAGGCGCTGGTGTTCGACGCCACCGGGATCTCGGACAGCGAGCAGCTGGTCGAGGCGTTCGAGTTCTTCTCGCCGACCATCCGCCGGGTGCGTCGCAGCGGCCGGGTGATCGTGCTCGGCACCCCGCCGGCGGACTGCCCGGAGCCGGTCCAGGCGGTGGCCCAGCGAGCGTTGGAGGGCCTGGTCCGGTCGATCGGGAAGGAGGTGCGGCGGGGCGCCACGGCCCAACTGCTGTACGTGCGCCCCGGGGCTGAAGCCCAGCTCGAGTCAACGCTCCGGTTCTTCCTGTCACCCAAGTCGGCGTACGTCTCGGGCCAGGTGGTGCGGATCGGCAGCGCCGAGGCGCCGGTAGAGATCGACTGGGAGCGTCCCCTGGGCGGGCGCACCGCGCTGGTCACCGGAGCCTCCCGCGGCATCGGCGAGGCGATCGCCGAGGTGCTGGCGCGGGACGGCGCCCACGTGGTGGGTGTCGACGTGCCCGCGCAGGCGGCCGACCTGGACGCGGTGACCGCCCGGATCGGGGGCTCGTCGCTGCTGGTGGACATCACCGAAGCCGATGCGCCGGCCACCATGGCCACCCGCCTGCTCGAGGCGCACGGCGGCGTCGACGTGGTTATCCACAACGCCGGCGTGACCCGTGACAAGACGCTGGCCCGGATGAGTCAGGACCAGTGGCGCCAGGTGCTCGACATCAATCTCCTTGCGCCGCACCGGATCGATAAGGAGCTGTTCGGCCGCGACGCGGTCAAGCCGGGCGGGCGAGTGGTCTGCGTGTCCTCGATCAGCGGCATCGCCGGCAACGCCGGCCAGACCAACTACGCCACCTCCAAGGCGGGGATCATTGGCATGGTCGAGGCCTGGGCGCCGAGGCTCGGCGACCGGGGCGTCACGATCAACGCCGTGGCCCCCGGCTTCATCGAGACGCAGATGACCGCGGCGATGCCGATCGCCACCCGGGAGGCCGGCCGGCGGATGAACAGCCTGTCCCAGGGCGGGCTGCCGATCGACGTGGCCGAGACCATCGCCTGGTTCGCCAGCCCGGCCTCGGGCGGGGTGACGGGCAACGTCGTCCGGGTGTGCGGCCAGAGCCTGATCGGCGCCTAGGGTCCCGCCGCCGATGTCCGAGCGTGTCCTGAACAGCTCCCCGGCCATGCCCCTGCTGTTCGCCCGGGCCGGAGCGGCCATGATCCCCGGGGCCTCACGGCTGCCGTTCCTGGGCCGGGGGCGACGCTCGGACGAGGTCCCGGACACGACTTTGGTGCTGAGCGACGTGAAGGTGGACCGGGACCGGCTGGCCGCCTACGACCGGGTGTGCAGCTTCGCGCTGCGGGATCGCCTGCCCGCCACTTACCCCCACATGCTGGCCTTCCCGCTCCACCTGGCCCTGATGACCGACAGCCGGTTCCCGTTTCCCGCCATCGGGCTGGTGCACATCTACAACCGCATCACTCAGCACCGCCCGATCGACGTCGGCGAGTCGCTGACCATCCGGGTGGGGGCGACCCCGATCGCCGCCCATCCCCGAGGCCAGCAGTTCTCGATCCGCTCGGAGGCCCGGTGCGCAGAGGAGCTGGTGTGGGAGGAGGAGTCGACGAACCTCCGGCGGGGGGAGGGGGGAGATGGTGAGGCGCCCGACGTGCCCTCGGACGATGAGGAACCGGTGACCTCGACCTGGAGGCTGCCCGGCGACCTGGGGAGACGCTACGGCTCGGTATCGGGCGATCTGAACCCCATCCACATCCACCCGCTCACCGCCCGCCTGTTCGGGTTTCCCACCGCGATCGCCCACGGCATGTGGACCAAGGCGCGCTGCCTGGCCGCGCTCGAGCCGCGCCTGCCGGATCGCTTCAGCGTCGAGGTGGCATTCCGCAAACCGATCCTGCTACCGGCCACGGTGCAGTTCGGCGAGCGCTCGGACTCAGCCGGTACCCGCTTTAGCGTGCGTGGTGCGGGGAAGGGCACTCCCCACCTCGACGGGCGCGTCAGCCTCGGCTGATCGGGCCCGGCTGAGCTCGTCGAAGAAGTCGCGCAACTGGTCGAGCACGGCAACCGCGGAGCGGAGCTCGGCCTCTGAGAACTCGCCGAACGCCGCCCGCCACCGGGGCTCGAACTCCGCCCGGCGCGCCTCGACGAGCTCCCGCCCGCGCGCGGTGAGCGAGACCAGCACCACGCGCCGGTCCTGCTCCGAACGCCGGCGCTGGACCAAGCCTGCGGCGCCCAGGCCCTCGAGCATCTCGGTGGTGGAAGCCGGGCTGAGATCGGCCGCGAACGCCAGCTCGCCCGTGGGCAACTCCACCGGATCGCGCAGCCCGAACAGCAGGCTGTACTGGGCGTCGGTGAGCTCCCCGGGTTTGTGGGTCTCCCGCCCGCGCGCCCGGTTCCGCGCCGCCAGGGTGCCCTTGAACGCCCTCGCCAGCTCCCCGAGGGCCTCGATCTTGCTCATGCCGCTACGGCCTCGGCTACCGCGTTGCTCGGCAGCTGCCCTGCCCGCGCGTGCGCGGCTCGGGCCCTTCGCTCGGCCCGAATCAGAATGAGGCAGGGGACGAACCCGATTGCGGCCAGGATCGCCGAGGCCCAGAACGCGGTTCCGTAGGCGCTGGCCATGGCCCCGGACGTGTGCGCCCCGACCAGCGATCGCTGCAGAACCACGGCCAGGACTGCCGTACCCACGGACCCGCCGAATCGCTGGAGCACGTTGAGCTGAGGCGAGGCGTCAGAGAGCTCGGAGCGATCGAGCGACGCGAAGGCCGCGGTCATCGCGGGCATGAAGCCGAAGCCGATGCCCGTGCCACGAAAGAACATCGCCACCGACAGCCCAATGATCGAGGTGTGCGCCCCGACGAGCCCGAACGGGATCGTCAGGACGGCGGTGATGGTGACGCCGACGAGCGTCAGCGGGCCGCCCCCGTAGCGGTCGGCCAGCTTGCCGGCGATCGGCATGGTGAGGGCCGCTCCCAGCCCCTGCGGCGCCATCAGCAACCCGGCGTCGACGACGCTCTCGTGACGCACGTTCTGCCAGTACAGCGGCAGCAGGATCATGCCGCCGAACAGCGCCGCGGCCAGACAAAACATGGCAATCGACGCCGTGGAGAAGGTGGGCTTGCGGAACAGGCGCAGGTCGAGCAGCGGTCTGGGCACCCGCATGGCCAGCACCGCGAACAGCGCCACCAGTACGAGTCCGCCCAGCATTGGTCCGATCACCTTGGCCGACGCGAAACCGCCCGTGCTGCCTATCTCGGCCAGGCCGTAGGTGAGGAGCGCCGCCCCGCCGCTCAGCAGCACGAGGCCACGGAAGTCCAGCCGTCCGGCATCGCCCGGTTCGGCCCGCGGCAGGACGCGGAGCG
>DATKRM010000060.1:0-2105 GCA_035532195.1 Solirubrobacteraceae bacterium | reverse complement strand
GGCTGGCCTGGACGCCGGTGGCCGGCCTGGTCGTAGCCGCCGCCGCCGTGGGCTTCGCCGAGCTGACCCACAAGAGCGCGGAAAGCGTGCTTTTCTCCGGTCAGTCCGCCCTGCCGGGGCTCGTGCTCGGTGCGTCGGCGTGGACGGTGGGCGCCCTCGTCCTCCTCGCCGTGGCCAAGTCGATCGCCTATGCCGCCTCGCTGTCGGGCTTCCGCGGCGGCCCGATCTTCCCGGCCATGTTCATCGGGGCGGCCATCGGCGTGGCCGGGTCCCACCTGCCCGGACTGGACCTGGTGCCGGCGGTGGCCATGGGCATCGGCGCCATGACGACCGTCATGCTGCGCCTGCCGCTGACGGCGACCCTGCTCGCCATCCTGCTGTTCGCCAGTGACGGGTTGGGTGTCACCCCCCTGGTCATCGTGGCCGTGGTCGTCGCCTACGTGCTGACCGCCCGGATGCCCCAGACCCTGGCCGACCTCCGCCCCGACCGCCGCCGGACCGGCGGCTCGACGCCCGTGGCGCCCGCCGCGGCGGGGGCCGCCTGACCGGTGCTGGCCGACGCGTCCCAGGCCGCGCACTCGGCTGCCGCCCAGGCCGCCTCGATCCTCCTCGGGGTGGTCCTGGTCGCGTCCGTGCTCGTCTCCGCACTGGAGACGGTGGTGCTCCCCCGCAACTCGTTCACCCGTATCTCGCGCGCCACCTTCGCCGTGGCCAACCGGATCCTCGTCCACGATGGCCGCAACCGCGAGCGGTCCACGCACCTGCGCGGCCTGTACGCACCGGTGGCCCTGGTGACCCTGCCCCTGGTGTGGATGCTCACGGTCATCACCGGGTTCTCGTTCATCTTCTGGGGCGCCGGCGCGGGCACCTGGCAGAAGTCGTTCGAGGTCAGTGGCTCGTCGGTCACCACGCTCGGGTTCTCGGCGCCCTCGGGGAGCCTCCGCACCTGGATCAGCTTCGTGGAGGCCATCATCGGGCTGGGACTCGTCGCCCTGCTCATCAGCTACCTGCCCACCATCTACGCCGCCCACCACGACCGCGAAAAGGGGGTCCGCACGCTCAAGCCGTTCGCCGGGTCGCCGACCTCCGCGGTGGGGCTGCTGGTCAACCTCGACCGGTTCCACGCGCTGGACAACGCCGATCTGTGGCGGACGGCCTCGGCATGGCTCCTCGAGCTCGACCAGACCCACTGCTCGTTCCCCGCGCTCTGCTACTTCCCCGAGAGCGATGACACGCAGTCCTGGGTGGCCACCGTGGGCACCCTCCTCGACGCCGGTGCCCTCCTGCTGTCCGCCAGCCCCATCCAGTGGGCGGACGCCACCACGATCACCCACCAGGGACCGATGATCGTCCTGGCCAACGGCGTGCCCACGGTCATCGAGATCGGCCGGGCCGCCGGCCTGCCGGTCGACCCGCCGGTGCCCCTCGTCGACCTCCTCCCCGACGGCTCCGGCTCGCCGCCGGCGATCTCGGTGACCCGCGAGGAGTACCTGGAGGCCCTCGACCGGCTGGCCGGCATCCTGGCGGTCCCCGCGGACCAGCGCGAGGAGGCCTGGCTCCGGTTCGCCGCCGTGCGCGCCTCCTACGACAGGGCACTGCGGGGGCTGGCCGGACTGACCCTGTCGATCCCGGCGCCGTGGACCACCGACCGGCCCGCCGTCGTCGGCCGCCCGCGGCTGGTGACCAGCAAACCCATCTCCGTCGACTGGTCCCTGCCCCCGGCAGCGCCCATCCGCTGAGGCCGCCCGCCACCGGGTCCGGACCGCGGCCAGCCGCCACCCGGCGGTGCCGCATTAAGTTCTCACCAGGTACACGATCCCCAAGGAGAACCCACCATGACCGCCTACACCTACCCGCTCGCCGACCTGTTCGGCACGATGCTCGGCATCTTCGTCTTCCTCATCTGGTTCTGGCTCCTCGTCATCATCTTCGGCGACATCTTCCGCAGCCGCGACATGGGTGGCGGCGCCAAGGCCCTGTGGGTCCTCTTCGTGATCATCCTCCCGTTCCTCGGGATCCTCGTCTACCTGATCGCCCGCGGCGGCAAGATGCACGAGCGCGCCGAGCAGGCCGCCCAGCAGCAGCAGCAGGCGTTCGACCAGTAC
>DATKRM010000059.1:0-32478 GCA_035532195.1 Solirubrobacteraceae bacterium | reverse complement strand
GCTCACCGGGCACGGGCTCAAGGACCCGCAGACCGCACTGCGCAGCGCTGGAGCGGTGGTCCCGTGCGATCCGCAGCTCGAAGCACTCGAGCAAGCAGTGCTGGGATGAGCCTGAAGCGGCGCCGGCTGGTCCGGGTCCCCGCGTCCTCGGCCAACCTAGGCCCAGGGTTCGACGTGCTGGCCGCGGCCATCGCACTGCATTTGGAGCTCGAGGTGCAGGAGACGGGGAGCTTCGCCGTGCACACTGAGCTCGACGTGCCGCGGGATCGGCAGAACCTGGTGGTGCGCGGCTTTGAGGCGCTGCACCCGGCCGACGGGTTCGAGTTCCGCATCGCCTCGGACATCCCGCTGGCCGGGGGCCTGGGCTCTAGCGCGGCCGCGGTGGTGGCCGGGCTGCTGGCCGCCGATCACCTGTTCGAGCTGGATGCCGACGTGCAGGGTCTGGCCGCGAAACTCGAGGGCCATCCGGACAACGTGGCGGCCGCGCTCAACGGAGGATTCGTGATCTGCGGCGGATCCGAGATCCATCGCTTCGACGCGCCGATGGGGCTCGAAGCGCTGCTCGTCGTGCCGTCCGAGCCGGTGTCGACCGAGGAGGCCCGCCGCGCGTTGCCGGCCTCCGTCCCGCTGGCCGACGCGTCTTTCAATGCCGCGCACGTGGCCATGCTGATGCTGGGGCTGGCCGGCAGCGACTGGGAGCTGATCGCGGCCGGACTCCGGGACCGGCTCCACCAGCCCTACCGGGCGTCGCTGTACCCGCGCTCGGCCCAGCTGCTGGAGCGCGCCCCCGCGCTGGGGGCGCTGGGGGCGACGATCTCCGGAGCCGGGCCGACGGTGCTCGTGTGGTGCCATTTCGAGCACACGGGCGCGGTGATGGCGGCGCTAGAGGCCGAGGTGGCGGGCTGGGGGCGGGTGATGCGAGCGCCGTTCGAGTCCCGCGGCGCCGACGTCAGCGAGATGTAGCCCGCTCGCGCTGGCCGGCCGCCAGCTCCTCGCGGAGCTGAGCCAGCCGGCGGCGCGGAGGCGCCAGCCCGAGGCGCGCCAGCAGCTCGTCGGCCACGTCTACGTAGTCGACCCCCAGGTCCGGCCGCCAGTCGAGGATCGACTGCGCGCGCTCGGCCGACTCCGCGTAGGCGATGGAGCTCCGGATCGTGGTCTGGATCAGCTTGTCGCCGTAGTGCTGGCCCAGGGAGTCAAACGCCTCGCGGGAATGACGGGTGCGCATGTCGGCGATGTTCAGGATCACACCCAGCCACTCGAGTGCCGGGTTGAGGTTCTCGCGGGCCAGCTCGATCACCTCCAGCGCCTGCTCAACACCCTGCATGGCGAAGTACTGCGCCTCGGCCGACAGCAGGGCGTACTCGGAGGCCACCAGTGCGTTGACGGTGAGCAGGCCCAGGGCGGGCGGGCAGTCGATCAACACCAGGTCGTAGTCGCCCTTGAGCTGGCGCAGCGCCTTCTTGAGCGCCAGCTCGCGGCCCATCTTGCCGCCCAGCGCCAGCTCGGCCTCCGCCAGTCCCAGGTTGGCCGGGATGATCTCGCCGTGCACCGCCTCCCGCGGCTGGGCCCGACCGGACAGGACGTCCCCGATCGTGGGCGCCACGTCCGGATCGACGTCCAGGTAATCGGACAGATTCCCCTGGGGATCCAGGTCGACCGCCAGCACGCTCAGCCCGATGCGGCGGAACACGTCGGTCAGCGTCCGCACCGCCGTGGTCTTTCCGGTTCCGCCCTTCTGGGACAGGACAGAGATCGTGGCTGCCATTCGGCGCGTGACTATATGACAGCTGGCTCGGGGCCGCCGGCGGATGTCGCGCAGCGCTTCAGTTCAGACGGAAGGGCTCTCGGCGGCGGCGCTGTAGCGCACGCCCGAGACGACCGGAAGGTCGAGGAAGTACAGGCGATGGCGGCCGATCACAACCTCGTCACCGTCGGCCAGGGCGCTCCATTCCACGCGCTCGCCGTTGACGAACACGCCGTTGAGGCTGCGGTCGTCCAGGACGCGCAGGCCGTCCGGCTGGCGCACGATCAGCGCGTGACGCCGTGACACGGTGGGGTCATCGAAGCGGATGTCGGCGGCCAGGCTACGCCCGATGCGCGTCCACTCCCGCTGCAGGGCGTAGGCCACGACGTCGGCGTCGTCGGTCCGGTAGGCCAGGTATTGACCCGGGTCGGTGAGCCCGACGCGGACCTCCTCCACCCAGGCCAGATCATCGGTCTCCGGGACCACGTCCACCACGTTGGTGGGGGAAGTGGTGAACAACGAGGCGCGGACGAACGAGGTTCCGCCGCAACTGGGGCAAGTGGGAAGCTCGTCGACGGCGTCCAGCGACACTGCGTAATCGCAGTCTGTGCACCGGAACGTGCCGGTACCCGCAACGTTGCCTGACGTCCAAGCTTTCATCCAGGGACCATCTCCTTGCTGCATCCCGACCTGTCGGTTCCTGCCCGGTTAGCGAATGATATCCCCCAAGTCAACATCTGATTAAGAATCCGTTGAGCTTGGGAAGTACTCGAATGTGTCCCGATTCTGTCCGTTTTGGGCCCTAGTCAAACCCGTTCCTCAGCCCGGTGGGAGGAAGGCCGGGTCGCCTGACGAATGTTCGTGCGATGGACCTGTCCCGCCACTCTCCCTCGGATCTACAGCGCGAGATGGACCTTTTGGAGCTGTCTCTGCTGCGGCGCGGCATCGATGAACGCGCTGAGCACCGCGAGCGGTGTGCCCGGTGCCGTCGGACGCCCTTGGTGGGCGAACGGGTCTACGTGAGCGGCCCAGAGTCGATTGTGTGTGAGCTGTGCCACTTCTCCGGGGACGAGACGGGGGACATACGGCTCGTGCACACCCCGGCCTTCGGACACACCATCCGGATCATCGATCAGCGCGCGGCCTGAGCGTCGGCAAACGGCGCCCAGCGCGTGAGCAAAGCCTGCAGGTCGACGAAGCCCAAGGGCCTGGAGAACAGGAAGCCTTGGCCGTGGTCACAGCCGAGCTCCAGTAGCTGCTCGAGCTGATCTGAATGCTCGATCCCCTCGGCGATCACTTCGAGACCCAGGCTGTGGGCCAAGGCGACGATCGACCGCACGATGGCGTCGCTGTCGTCGCCGGCCATCGAGGCGATGAAGCTGCGATCGATTTTCAGTGCTTCCACCGGGAACTGGTAGAGCGCCGCCCGGCCTCGGATACCTCGCGGATCAGCTCGAGGCCGGTGAGCGCCCCGAGCCGGTAGTCGATCAGGTAGACGTCATGACGTCGCTGGCCGATCGTGGCCAGCCCGTCCGAGTAGTTCGAGCACCAATCCAGGCGGAAGCGGACCCGCTCCTGCCCAGCCAGCAAGTCGCGGGCGATGATGTAGTCATCTTGGTCGTCGTCGACAAGCAGTACGGCGATTGGCCTATCCGGGCTGGCCATCGCCGACCTCGTCGTCGGGCAGCTCGACGATCTCCAGCCAGTACCGCGACCAGGTCTGCATCACCTCCACTAGGCCCTCGAACGTGACCGGCTTGGTGATGAACGAGTTCACGCCCAGGTTGTAGGAGCGCAGCACATCCGACTCGTCGCTGGAGGTGGTGAGGATGACCACCGGGATCCGGCGCAGCGACTCGTCGCCCTTAATCTCGGCCAGCGCCTCGCGCCCGTCGAGCTTGGGCATGTTGAGATCGAGCAGGATGATCCCCGGGCGGGGGGCATCGACCGAGGCGTCGGCGTAGCGACCCTGGCGGCGGAGATAGTCCAGCAGCTCCTGACCGTCCCCCACGAACCGCATCTGATTGGCCAGCCGCGAGTCCTGCAGCGCGTCCCGGGTCAGCTCGCAGTCCTCCTCGTCGTCGTCGGCCATCAAGATGGTGATTGGCTGGGACCCTCGGTCAGACGGAGACATGAGCCTCCTCCTCCACGGGTCGGTGGCCGTTCTCGGGCACGGCGACCACCTCCCGTTGCAGGTCCACGGGGATCGTCACGGTGAAGCTGGCGCCCACGTCCGGCACCCCGTCCGCCGTCACGGTGCCGCCGTGCCGCTCGGCGATCTTGAGACACAGGGCCAGCCCGATCCCGGTGCCCGGATAGCGCCCGCGGCCGTGCAGGCGCTCGAACACACGGAAGATCCGGCCGTTGTACTCGGGCTCGAAGCCGATTCCGTTGTCCTGCACGACGATCCGCGCCACGCCATCGATCGCGCCCCCGTCGATCGTGACCTCGGTGGGGACTCCCTCGCGGCGGAACTTCAACGCGTTGGAGATCAGGTTCTGCATGAGCTGGCGCATCTGCAATGCGTCGCCGTTGATCGTGGGCAGCTCGCCCACCCGGACCGCCGCCTCAGCGCGAGCGACCTCGAGCTCTAGGTCCTGGAGCACACCGGCGGTGAGCTGGTTCAGGTCGACAGGGGCGAACGGGCGGCCATGGGTCGAGACGCGCGAGTACTTGAGCAGGTCGTCGATCAGCTGCTGCATCCGCTGCGCGGCCAGGTTGGCTCGCTCGATGTAGTCCAGACCCTGTTCGGACAGGTTCTGGGCGTCCACCGCGGCCACTTGCTGAGTGAACGTACGCACCTTGCGCAAAGGCTCCTTGAGGTCGTGGGAGGCGATCGAGGCGAACTGTTCGAGCTCGGCGTTGGAACGGGCAAGCTCGCGGGCGCGGGTATCCAGCTCCTGGTTGGTGGCCTCCAGCGCTCGGTTGGCCTCGGCCATACGAACGTTGGCGCCGCGCAGCTTCTGGCCATCCCGAAGCACCCGGAGGCCGAGGGCCAGGGCCAGCCCGGCCACCAGGGCAAACCCCGCGAAGATCAACCATGGCACCAGTGTCCGTGACCCGGATACCGAGGCGAACAGGGCCCCATTCGGCGCCGCCAGCACCACCCGCCAGGTGGAGTTGGCGACCGCCGTCTGGTCGTAGTAGCGGCCGTTGATGTCACCGGACGCCTTCGCCAGCGCGGTGTGCTGGGTGGGCGAGTTCAGCACCTGGCCCACCGCCACCGCCGGGTTGGTTGAGCCGAGGACGGCGGCGTTGCCGTCGAGCACGAAGTTGTGCGAGCCGGTGACCGCCGGGATCCTGTAGAGGTCGGCGCTGAGGAACGCGCCCAGCGCGCGGGGCTGGAAGCCGGTGAGCAGGACCCGGACCCCGAACCGGGTGGGGAACGGGACGGCCAGGTTGATCACGCCGCCCCGACCGTATGGCAACACGTTGCCCAGGCCGTAGGGGCGCCCGGAGCGGATCAGGGGCAGCGCCGCCGACTGGGCCAGGTCTTGCCGGGCCTGGGCCGTGAAGCCGCGGGAGTGCGCCAGCACGCGGCCGGACGGATCCAGCACAGCGATGTAGGCGTTCTGCTGTTGCTGGCGGTCCAGGACCCGTGCACTCACCACTCGACCTCCGTACAGGCGCTGGTCCTGGGCGCTCTGCTGGACGACCGTCCCGAACAGACTGTCGATCAGCGCCGCCGCCAGCACACCCCGCTCGTGAACGCGCTGCTCGACGTCGCGCTTGGATTTGGCCTGCGTGTCCGCCAGCTCGATGGCGAACACGGTGAGCAGGCCCAGCACCAACAACGACGCGGAAAGCAGGGCAACCAGCGCTGCTCGGCGGGTCAGCGAGAGTCTGGCGCGTGGACGGAGGGTGGGCGCGTCGTTGATGAGCTAATTATCGTTCGGTTTGGGGGTTCTCTACAACAGAACTTGAGTCCAGTTCGCCGGCGGACGAATGTTCGAGGACGGTCCGCGCGCGTGGACTGCCCTACCCACCCGCCCCACCTACCGGCGGCGACCTCAACCCCGGGACGCATAAGATGGCGGGCGTGGATCTGGCGCTGGAGACGAACATCGGGCTGCCGCGGGAGGAGGTGTTCGAATACCTGTCGGACATCGCCAACCACGCGGAGTTCAGCGACCACTACCTGGTGGATTGGCACCTGCTGCGCGAGGATTCCCGGGGCCTGGGAGCCGGGGCTCGGTTTCGGGTCACAGCTCCGTTGAACCGCTTTGCCTGGGGCGATATGACGCTGGCCGAGGTCGACCCCCCGTATCGGATCGTCGAGCGGGGGCGAGGAGGCAAGTACAACCGGGTGCGAATGCTGGGTACCTACACGCTGTCGCCCGCGGCCGGCGGCACGACCCGGCTTCAGTACACGCTGGAAACCGAGCCGGTGGTGCCCTCCGACCGGCTGTTCGAGGCGCTGGGCGGGCGGGCGTGGACCCAGCGTCAGGCGGCCAAGGCGATGCGGCGGCTGCGCACGATCCTGGAAGAAGGCCGCGACCGGGGCCAGCGGCCGTCGGTGGCCGCCGGCTGAGCTCCTCCCGCCGGGCCGGCGGATGAATAAACTGCCGGGCCCGTGCGCGAGACCGCGACTGCCCGCTCGAGTCGGAGCCTGGCCCTGGCCGGCCTGTCGGCGCTGGCCCTGATCACGGCGGGCTGCGGGAATCTGGTGCATCACGAGGCCCAGGCCGACAACAACGGCGTGTACGTCAACGCGGGCCCGATCACCTATCAGCTCGAGGTCTCCCGGGAGCTCAACCAGTACTCTGTCGAAGACTCGCAGTACCTGGCCGGGGTGCCCGGGGCGTCGCGCAGGCTCGCGGGCAACCAGCTGTGGTACGGGGTCTTCCTGTGGGCCAAGAACCAGAACAAGGCGAGCGCGTCGACGACGGCCAACTTCGTGCTCCAGGACACCGAGGGCCACCGCTATTACCCGCTGGCGGTCCCGCACACGCTCAACCCCTATGTCTGGACCGCCCAGACGCTGGCTGCCGGCGCGATTGAGCCGGGGCCGGACACCACCGCGTCGTTCGGTCCCACCCAGGGCGGCCTGCTGCTGTTCAAGCTCGACAGCTCCGTGTATGACAACCGGCCGCTGATCCTCGAGATTCTCGGACCGTCACGCCAGGTCTGGGGCACGATCTCGCTCGATCTGTGAGTCGGCCCCGCCGCCCCGGGGACAGGGCGGTGAAATGGGGGATCGCGCTCGGCGTGCTCAGCCTGAGCCTGACGCCGGCGTCTGCGGCGGGCAGCGGCTGGGGGCGAGCGTTTCGCCTGGCCGGACCGGTCACCGCCGATCTCACCGCCCCGCGGATGGCCACCGCAGCCAGCGGCACGATCGCCGTCACCTACTCCCGCTACGACCAGGACAGCCCAGCCGGCTCGCAGGCCTACCTGGTCCAGCGCTCCCCGCAAGGTCGGCTCACCGGCCCCCGCGCCGTGCCCCGGGCTCAGCAGGTCCTCGATTTGACCTACAACCGGTCCAGTCTCGAGCTCCTGCTCGGAGGCAGCGAACGCGGCCAGGTGTGCTGCAGCTACGCGCGGGTGAGCACCGCGTCCGGCGGCGGCTTCGGGCGTCCGCGCACGGTGGTGGACGGGCTGGCGGGCTTCACCCTGGGCCGGCTGATCGCGGTGGGCTCGGGGCGACTGCTGGCGGCGGTGGCCACCGAGCGGGGCGTGTGGGCCGCCCAGTCGGATACCGGCGGGGGCCTGGGCCCGACCCGTCGCCTCAGTGCCAAACAGCGGTCCCCGTGGACGCTGGCCGCCGCAATCCTCCCCTCGGCCACCACGTTCATCGGCTGGACGGAGGCGGCGCAGCAGCCGGGGGGCTCGGGTCCCCGAGCGTTGATGCTGGGCCAGGGATCCGCGTCAGCCGGTCCCCGCTCGGCGCGGGCGGCGGTGACCGTGGCGGCCGGCCATCAGCTCGACGAGGTGGCCTTGGCCCCCGGGGGACCGGTGGCCACTGGAGCCTGGATCGAGGGCTGGTTTGCGGCCGACGGCAGCTACCGCTCGCAGGCGGTGGTGGCCGACCTGGGAGCTCGGCCGCGGGGCCGGCCGTTCCCGATTGCCGGCACGGTGGCCTCCGGGGTCACGGCGGCGGGCGATGGAAGTGGCGAGGATGTCGTGGCCTGGAAAGCTTGCGACCGGGCGGCCTCCTGCTCGGTATGGGCGGTGTTCCGGCGGGCCGGCGGGCGGTTTGCCTCGCCCACGCGGCTGGGCGCGATCGACACCTCCCAGGCGCCGGTGACCGCGGTGGGCGCCGGCGGGCGGGCCGTGGTCGGATGGGTCGGCTCCGGGCGCGTGCTGGCGGCCGGGCGGGGGCCCCGCGACCGAGGCTTCGCCGCCCCGCGACCGGTGGCCACCAGCAGCTTCGCCCATGACCTGACCATGGCCATCGCCGCCGATGGCTCAATCGTGGCGGTGTGGACCCAGGGCACGCTGAGCCCCAGCGTGGTCGGGGCGTTCTACCGCCCGTAGGCGCTCAGGAGGTGTGCAGCGCGGCCACGAGCACGTCGTGGACCGGTGGGGCGGCGACCGCGCCCCCACCGCCCTGGTTGGGGAACAGCGCCCCGACCACGATCTTCGGTGAACCGACCGGGGCGTAGCCCACGAACCAGGCGTCGGTGTTGGCGGTCGCGTTGGCCGCGGTGCTGGGGTTGCCCACCTCCGCGGTGCCGGTCTTGCCGGCCACCGTGACCCCCGAGATCTGGGCCGCGGTCCCGGTGCCGAACTCGACCACCGCCACCATCATCCGTTGCACCAGTGCGGCCACCGGGCCCGAGGTCACGTGTGCGAAATGCGGCGGCTGGTCGGCCAGTAGCGTCGGTATCGGCCGGCGGCCGCCCATGGCGATCGTCGCGGCCACGTCGGTCATCCCCAGCGCGGTCGTCTGGACCTGCCCCTGGCCGATGGCCGAGGCCCCGACGTCGGTGTCGCTGCCGATCTTGCTCGCCGACGGGATCGTGGGCTCGGCCGCGCCGGGGATATTGGTCGGCTGGTTGAACCCGAAGCGCTCGGCGATGCTGACCAACCGGGGTCCACCCAGCTTGACGCCCAGGGGTGCGAACACCGAGTTGCAGGACACCGCGAACGCGTTGAGCAGCGTGCCGCCACAGGCTTCTCCGTTGGCGTTGTGCATGATGAAGCCGCCAACGTTTGACTCGGTCTGGATCGGGAATGTGTCGGTGATCTTCACGATTCCGGCCTCCAGCGCGCCGGTGGTGGTGACGATCTTCATCGTCGACCCCGGGGGCTGCAGGTCCGAGAACGCGGATCCAGCGAGCGCCAGGATCGCGCCGGTCCGCGGGTCCATGGCGGCGATGCCGGCGGAGCTGCTGCCCATGGCGGCCACCGCGGCGCGCTCGATCGTAGGGTCGATCGTCGTCTTGACCGTCGGGCCGGGTTTGGGGCTGGTCTGGGCCAGCGCGCGGGTCCCAGCCTTGAGCGTGCCTCCCGGCGTGCCGGCCAGCTTGCGCTGGAAGACGCGCTCCAGGCCGTCGATCCCCACCTTGGCGTCGGGCGGGAAGCCCCGCTCGGTGTAGAGCGTTTGCTCGGCGGCGGGAATCGGGCCCAGGCTGCCGACGATCTGCGAGGCCACGTCCGGAATGGGGGAAGTGCGCTGCGGGCCCTGGGCCAGCGGCGTTCCGTTCCGGGCCAGCAGGCTCGCCCGGGGAGGCAGGGAAACGTCGCTGCTCAACTGCTCGCCGGGCTCCAGGCCAGGGAACAGAAGCGTGCTCGAGAAGCTGACGTTGGAATTCGCGCTCTTCAGATCGACTGGCACCAGTAGCGTCTGGCGCAGCGTTCCGAAGATCGCCGTGCGGGCCAACATGGAGACCGGAACCACGCCGTTCAGCGGTTCGCCTACCCGGATGACCGAGACGTCTCTCAGAGTTGCCGTCTGGGCCGCGTCGGCGTATCGCGCGGTGAACTGAGACTGGCTCATCTGGGCCTGGGACCCCGCGTCGAGCAGCGAGTACATGCGGGTGAAGTCGTGTCCGGCCCACGCCGAGACGTAGTTTCGGACCACTCCTCGTACGGCGTCGGAGTGCGAGCCGCCGATCACAATGCCCACGACGAACGCCGCCACCGCGACGACGGCCAGCGGCGCCGCTCGGTTGCGCAGACGTCGCCGCCGTGACCGCCGGCGGCCGCGCCCCGCTCTGTCTTCCTCCATCAGCCCTACTCGCACTCTGGATAAAGGTAGAAGATCGGACAGCCGTTTCGCGCCTGTTGAGCCATGTCCAGGGATCTAGTCTCCCGCGGGTGACGCTCGTCGACTGGATCATCGTGGTTTTCGTCGTGCTCCTAGCCGTCTACGGCTTCCTGCAGGGCTTCCTGGTGGGGGCGCTGTCGCTTCTGGGGTTTGCCGCCGGCGCGTTCGTGGGCACTCGCGTCGGGCCGCTGGTGCTGTCGGGGGGCGACCGGTCTCATTACGCGCCGCTGTTCGGTCTGCTGGGCGCCCTGATCGCCGGGGGGTTGCTGGCTGCGGGACTGGAGGGGGTCGGCCTGCGGGCCCGGGCGGCGCTCCGCTTCCCCGGGCTGCGAGCCATCGACGGCGTGCTCGGCGGCCTGCTCACCGCGTGCGTGGGCCTGGGGATCGCTTGGATCGTGGGCTCCATCGCCCTCCAGTCCGCGGGCTCGCGGCCGCTGCGTCGGGACATCCAACGGTCGGTGATCCTGCAGGCGCTGAACCACGTGTTGCCTCCGTCGGGGCCGATCCTCAATGCCCTGGCCCGGTTCGACCCGCTGCCGTCGGTCAGCGGCCCCGCGGCCGGCGTGTCATCTCCACCGAAGGGGATCCTGGCCGCCCCGGGGGTTCAGGCGGCCAAGGCCAGCGTGGTGCGGATTTTGGGCACCGCCTGCGGGCTGGGCATCGAAGGCAGCGGCTGGGTGGCCGGTCCCGGGCTGGTGGTGACCAACGCGCACGTGGTGGCGGGGGAGACCGACACGGTGGTCCAGGTGGGGGGTCAGCCGCCGGACCTTTCCGCCCGGCCGCTGGTGTTCGATCCCCACGACGACATCGCCGTCCTGCGCGTGCCCGGGTTGAGCCGCCCGGCGCTCTCCCTGGCCAGCCATCCCGCGTCCGGGACCGCAGGCGCGATCGAGGGGTATCCGCTCGACGGTCCGCTGAACCTGCAGCCGGCCCGCATCGGGGCCACCCAGGTGGTCAGCACGCAGGACGCCTACGGCAACGGGCCCGTGCTCCGGAGCATTACGCCGTTGCGTGGCCTGGTCCGGCCGGGCAACTCAGGCGGACCGCTGGTGGATGCCGGCGGCAGGGTGCTGGGTACGGTGTTCGCGGCGATCACCGGATCCGCCGGCGGAGGCTTTGCGGTGCCTGACGACAAGGTGAGCGCGCAGCTGGCCCGCGCCCGCGCCCAAGCCGCTCCGGTCAGCTCCGGCGCGTGTGCTCAGTGAGTCGCACCTTGGGGCGGGCGGTGGTCTGCACACCGCCGCCCCGTAGGTGCTTTCTACCCCCGGGCGCCTGACGGCGCAGAGTCCCCGACGTCCTCGGCCATTTGCAAGACCACCTCCGGCTCCAGTGCCCCTAGGAGCAGGGGGTGGTGGTGTGCGAGGTGCCCCTCAACCGCCTCGAAGAGCAGCTGATCCGTCTCGCCCGCGAGTTGCGCCCCGCACTCGCATACAGCAACACGGCGCTGTCCTTGTTCGATCATCTGCATAGAGCTTGAATCGAGAATGGTGGTTGATATTCCTCTAGTTGCGCCCCGCCGAGAATTTGGGGGGCCCCCGGTCTCTGAGCTAAAGATCGCCAACGGCCATCGCCGATACGTTTCCAGATCGTTTCCGTGCCTCCGCCGCGCCCTGACCCGAGGACTCGCGTACAGCTCTGCGGCCGTCTGTCGGTAGAAATCGACGGCGCCCAGTTGGCGAACCGGCTTCGCGGCCGGCAGGTGCGCCTGCTGCTGGTCTACCTGGTCCTGCACCGCCAGCGCCTGGTCGGGCGCCAAGAGCTGATCGGTGCCCTGTGGCCCGACTACGCCCCAGCGTCGGAGGAGGCCGCGCTGAGGACGCTGCTGTCCCGCGTGCGCTCGGGGATGGGCGCCGATGCCCTGGCCGGGCGCGATGAGCTGGCCCTGAGCCTGCCCGAGCCTCTGTGGGTCGACGTCGAGGCCGCCAACTCCGAGCTCCAGCGGGCGGCCGCAGCGCTCGAACAGGGAGACGCCCGCACCGCCTGGGCGGTGGCCCAGGTACCCCTGAACATCGCCGGCCGGGGCCTGGCCACGGGCCTGCAGGCCACCTGGCTCGACGCCGCCCGCGCAGAGCTCGAGGAGACGCGACTGCAGGCACTGGAGGTGATCGGGGGTGCCGGCTTGACCATGGGCGGAGGACAGTTGGCCTCGGTGGAGCGGGCCGGACGGGCGCTGATCGAGGCTGACCTCTACCGTGAGTCGGGCTACGTCCTGTTGATGCAGGCAGCGGCCCGACGCGGGAATCCCGCCGCGGCCGTCCGCGTGTTCGAGCGGCTGCGCGGGCTGATGCGCGACGAGCTGGGGACCACTCCCTCGGCCGACGCGATCGCTGCGTACGAGCGCCTGCTGGAACCCGCGGTCACGGTGGCGGCCCGGCCGGACAGCGTCCCCTCCCGCCCGTCGGCCGGCCTGGAACTGCCGGCCGAGCTCCAGTCCGTCTCGCCGCCGGAGCTGGTCGGCCGCAGGAGCGAGCTGGGGGAGCTGACCACCTTGTGGGACCAGACCCGCGACGGCGAGCGGCCAGTGCCCCGTCCGGGTGGGGAGGCCAGCGTCCGGAGCCGGCGAGTCGTGGTGCTGGCCGGTGATGCCGGGATCGGCAAGACCAGCCTGGCCAGGAGCCTGGCCCGCCAGGCCCACGGCCACGGGGGTGTGGTGTTGTTCGGCCGGGCGGCCGAGGAGGGGCTGGCCCCCTACCAGCCGTTCCTGCACGCGCTGCGGCACTACCTAGTCCTGGCCGACCTGGACGAAGTGGGCCCGGCGGTGCGGGAATACGGACCAGAGCTGGCCCGGCTGGTGCCGGAGATCCGCCGCCGCGTGCTCGACTTGCCGGCCTCGCCCGAAGCCGAGCCGGAGGGCGAGCGCTACCGCCTGTTCGAGGCGGTGGTCGGACTGCTCAGCGCGATCTCCGAGCGGGCGCCGATCCTGCTGTTTCTCGACGATCTGCATTGGGCCGACCGTCCCACGCTGCTGCTGTTGCGTCACCTGGCCCGGGCTCCCGGGCCAACTCGGCTGCTGATTCTCATCGCGTACCGCTCCGAGGCCCCGGCCGAGGGCTTGAGGGACCTGCTGTCGGATCTGAGCCGCGAGAACCTCCTGGCCCAGCTCGACATCGGCGGGCTGGAGCGGCACGAGACGACGAACCTGGTCCGGGCTCGGGCCGGTCAGGTGCCCTCACGGCCCCTGGGCGCCGCCCTGTACGAGGCGAGCGAGGGCAATCCCCTGTTCATCGAGGAGATCGTGCGCAACCTGACCCAGGCCGGCGTCGAGGTGGGCACGGCCAGCGCGGCTGTGCTGCGGGATTTCGCGCTGCCCGAAGGCGTCAAGCGGATGATCGCCCGGCGCGTGGATCGTCTGGATCCGGACACCGTGCAGCTATTGCGGATGGCCGCGGTGGTGGGGCGCGAGTTCGATCTCAGCTTGCTGGAGCAGGTCGCCGGGCGCGGGGAAGAGGAGCTCCTGGAGGCGCTGGAGGCCGCACTGGCCGCGGCCGTGGTGATCGAATCCCCCAAGGAGCCGGGCCGTTACGCGTTCTCGCACGCGCTGATCCGTGAAGCGCTCTACGAAGGGATGTCCGCGTCGCGCCGGGCCCGCATCCATCGTCAGGTGGCGGCGGCCCTGGAAGGGCGGTCTGCCTCGCCCGGGACGCTGGCCTACCACTTCACCCGCGCGGCCAGCGCCGAGGATGCCGAAAAGGCGATCGCTTACGCGATCGAAGCTGCGGCCGCGGCCACGTTATTGCTGGCGCACGAGGAGGCGGCTGAGCATTATTCCCGCGCCCTGGAGGTGCTGGATCGCTACCAGCCCGAGGCGGAGCGCCAGCGCCTGGAGCTCCTGCTGCTGTTCGGAGAGGCCAGCGTGCGGGCCGGGGAGCGGGCCCGGGTCCGCGAGGTGTTCTTCGAGGCCGGCGCGCTGGCCGAGAAGCTGGGCGACAGCGCCCGGCTGGCCCGAGCCGCGATCGGCGCCTCGAGGCGCTACGTGCCGCAGCCGGGGGTGGTTGACCCTGAGCTGATCGCGATGCTCGACCGGGCGCTCGAACTCGGTTCCAAGGAGCCTTCGATCGAGCGGGTGAACCTGCTGTCCCGCCTTTCCGGGGCGCTCTACTACTCCCCACGGCGCCGGCAGATGGGCCGGCTGAGCCAAGAGGCGATGCGCGCGGCCGAGGCGCTCGACGATCCGGTGGCCGAGGCGCATGCCCTGGCCGCGCGGCGGGCCGCGCTGTGGGACCCCAGCCACCTCCGCGAGCGGATCGAGAGCTCAACCGAGCTACTCCGGCTGGCCCACCAGATCGGCGACGCGGAGCTGCGGTTGCAAAGCCATGCCTGGCTGGTGGTCGATCTCATGGAGGCGGGGGATCGCAGTGGCTTCGAGGCGCAGGTCGAGGCATTTGAGCAGGCGGCCGAGGACGTCCGTGAGCCGTTCTACTGGTGGCAGGCCACCCTGTGGAAGGCCATGCGGGCGCTGCTGACTGGGCAGCTGGACCAGGCCGGCAACCTGGCCGCCGAGGCCCTGGCCATCGGGATGCCGGCCGAGCCGGTGACCGCGCCCCAGTACTACACGAGCCAGATGGTCACGATCCGGCGCCAGCAGGACCGCGGACACGAGCTGCTCGCGCCGGCGGCGCAGCTGGTGCACCAGGATCCGTCGCAGATCGGGTGGCGGCTGACCCTGGCCGTGCTGCTGCTGGACGCCGGTCGGCGGGACGAGGCTCAGGCCGGGCTGGACCTGATCGCGCAGCGCGACCTGGCCGGACTGCCCCAGGACGGCCACTGGCTGCCCACGTTCGCGGCGCTGGGCGAGTTGGCCAGCGGGCTGGAGGACCGGTGGCAGGCCCGGCTGGTGTACGACGCGTTGCTTCCCTATGCCGAGTTCAACGTTGTGGCCTCACACGGCGGGATGTGCCTGGGCCCGGTGTCTCGCTACCTGGGCAAGCTGGCCGTTGCCCTGGGAGAGCGCCCCCGGGCGCTCGAGCATTTCGAGCAGGCCATCACCCTCAGCGATCGGATGCGCTCCCCGCTGTGGCGAGCCAACGCTCAGCTCGACTACGCGGAGGCCCTCGGCGAGCGGTCGGTGAAAGGCCGGCAGATGCGCGATGAGGTGACGCGGACGTCGGCCAAGCTGCGGTTGCCCGCCGTGGCCAAACGGGTTCAGGCGCTGGATTCCGTCTGAGTTTGGCGGGGTCCGGGCGGCCCCGGCGGATTAGACCCGGTTGACCGGAGCGCTACCCTGCCCAAACTCCATGGGCAAGGCGTTGGTTATTGCCGAGAAGCCGTCGGTGGGCCGTGATCTGGCCCGCGTGCTTCCGGGTGCCTTCACCAAGAGCGAGGGGTATCTGGAAGGGCCCGACCACATCGCCACGTGGGCGGTGGGGCACCTGGTGCAGCTGGCCGAGCCCGACGAGTACGACGACCGGTTCAAGAAGTGGCGGATGGCCGATCTGCCGATCGTCCCCGAACGCTTCAAGCTGGTGGTGCGCGACGAGCGCTCGAAGAAGCAGATGAACGTGATCAAGCGTCTGCTCGGCCGCGACGACATCGACCTGGTGGTGAACGCCTGCGACGCCGGGCGCGAGGGCGAGCTGATCTTCGCCTACCTGTATGAGAAGGCCGGCTCCCAGAAGCCGGTCAAGCGGCTGTGGCTGAACTCGATGACCACCACCGCGATCAAGGACGCATTCGCGGAGCTGCGCGCGGGGTCTGAGCTGGCCACTTTGGAGGCGGCCGCACGCTCCCGCTCGGAGGCCGATTGGATCGTGGGCATGAACGCAACCCGGGCGGCCACGATTCGCTTGCGCGCCGCGTTCGACGGCGCCGTGTCGCTGGGCCGGGTGCAGACGCCGACCCTGGCCATCCTGGCTCGGCGTGAGGAGGAGATCCGGGCCTTCGTGCCCGAGCCCTACTGGGTGGTGGACGCGGTGTTCGATCCCGAGGCCGAGCCTGCGGGCCGCATCTACGAGGGGCGGGTCCACGTCGGCGCCAACCCTCGGCTGAAGACGGCCGAAGAGGCGGCGGCGATTGTCAGCGCGTGCGAGGGGTCCCCGGGCCAGATCACCAAGCTGGAGAAGTCACAGCGCAAGGAGCGGCCGCCGCTGCTCTATGACCTGACCACCCTGCAGCGCGAGGCCAACAGCCGCTTCGGCTTCTCGGCCCGCCGGACGCTGGGTGCGGCCCAGCGCTTGTATGAGGAGCACACCGCGCTGACCTACCCGAGGACCAGCTCGCGCTATCTGCCCAGCGATCTGATCGGCGACATCAAGCCGATCGCCCGACTGGTGGGCGAGCGGGCCGACTACGCCGCCGCGTCGAAGTACGTCCAGGGCCTCGATGTGCTGCCTCTGGCCAGGGTGGTCGACGACGCCAAGGTCACCGACCACCATGCGATCATCCCCACCCGGGCCGAGCGGGAGGGTGGGCATCCCATTGACAAGATGTCCGAGGACGACAAGCGGATCTACGACCTGGTCGTCCGGCGTTTCCTGGCCATATTCCATCCCGAGGCAGTGATCGAGAACACCCGGATCGAGACCACGGTGGCAGACAACGTGTTCCGGACCCGCGGCAAGCGCATCCTGGTGCCGGGCTGGCGCGGGGTGTACGGCGAGACTGCGGATGTCGAAGGCTCGGAGCGCTCCGACGAAGACGAAGGCCGCGAGCAGCAGCTGCCCAAGCTCGAGCAGGGCGAGGCGGTGGCGGTCCAGGAGGTCAGCTCCGAGGAGAAGGAGACCAAGCCGCCCAGGCGCTACACCGAGGGATCGTTGCTCGGCGCGATGGAGACCGCAGGCAAGCTGGTGGACGACGAGGAGCTGCGCGAGGCCATGAAGGACTCGGGGATCGGCACCCCGGCCACGCGCGCGGCCATCATCGAGCGCCTGATCCAGGTCGGGTATGTGGAGCGCGACGGGCGGGCGCTGGTCGTGACCGAGAAGGGGACGAACGTGATTCGCCTGCTGGGCGAGCACGCTCTGACCTCGCCGGGGCTGACCGGCGACTGGGAGCATCGCCTGGCCCGGATCGAAACCGGCGAGGACTCCCGCGAGGCGTTCATGGGCGACATCGTCAAGTTCACCGAAGAGACCGTGGGTGAGCTGGACGTGAAGCTGAAGGGTGTGCGGATCCCGCGGGCCAACCTGGGTCCCTGCCCAGTGTGCGGCCGGGACATCATCGAGAACCGCAAGGGCTACTCGTGCTGGTCGCGGGACGATCCGGGCTGCGGCTTGGTGATCTGGAAGTCCAAGGCGGGCAAGAACCTGCCCGTGTCGGTGGCCAAGGAGCTGATCAAGACGGGCCGGACCGAGAAGCCGGTGACCGGGTTCAAGGGCCGCTCGGGCAAGAGCTTCCGCGCCCGTCTGGCGCTGCAGCAGGGCGAGGACGGCAAGTGGCGGGTGGAGTTCGACGAGCCGTGGGCTCGCGAGGCGGGAGCCAAGCCGCCGGAGGCCTCAGAGGGCGAGGCCGCGGAGGGCGGCGCGGCGGCCGAGTCGCCGTCGCCCGAGGAGACACCGGCGGCGGCGTAGGGTTGCCGGCGGCGCTGCGGTTCGCGCGGTCCGTGGCGAACTTCTGCACTGGAGTTGACATATCGTCAACCCCAGCGCGAAAGTTCGCACTTAGCGGGGAGGTTGTGAAGGCGTCAGCCGCCCGCGCCACTATGGGTGGATGCCGCTCACGCTCGTGCTGGGACCCGCCAACTCGGCCAAGGCCGGGGAGGTGCTGGGCGCCTACGCGGAGGCCGCGCCCCGCGGCGCGCTGCTCGTGGTGCCGAACCTGGCCGACGCCGACCATTACTCGCGTGAGCTGGCCGAGCAGGGCTGCGTCCTGCGCTCGGTGCTCACGTTCACCGGACTGGCCGAGCGGATCGCCTGGGCAGCCGGTTACGCCGCCCCGCGCCTGACCGCCCTCCAGCGCGAACGGGTGATTCGCCGGGCGGTGGACGGCTGCCGCCTCGACGCGCTCGCGGCGGCGGCCCGGACACCCGGCTTCGCCGCGGCCGCGGGCCAACTGATCTCTGAGCTTCAACGCTCGCTGATCACGCCCCAGCGGTTCGCCGCCGGGCTAGGGGCCTGGGCCCAGGAAGACGAGGCCCGGCAGCCGTACGCGGCGGAAGTGGGGGCCATCTGCCTGGCCTACTCGCGCCAGCTCGAGCGGCTGCGGCGCGTGGACGGCGAGCTGTTCGCCTGGCGGGCCCTCGACGCGCTGCGCGCGGCGCCGGGACGCTGGGGGAGCACGCCCGTGTTCTTCTACGGCTTCGACGACCTCACCCCGCTGGAACAGGATGCCGTGGAGACGCTGGCTCGGGTGGTGGGGACTCAGGTGATGGTGTCGCTGACCTTCGAGGCCGGCAAGGCGGCCACCGCCGCCCAGGCGGAGCTGGTGGCCGAGCTGAGGCCGCTGGCCGACACGGTGAACGAGCTGCCGGCGCGCCAGGACTTCTACGCGCCGGCGTCCCAGACCGCGTTGCACCACCTGGAACGTGCGCTGTTTGAGCCCGGCCACGAGCGCGTTGACCCCGGCTCTGCGGTGCGGCTACTCGAGTCCGCCGGCGAGTTGGCCGAAGCCGAGCTGGTGGCCAGCGAGGTGCTGGCCTGGCTGGACCGGGGCGTGCCGGCGGAGGAGATCGCCGTGGTAGTGCGGGCGCTGGAATCCGGTGCGTCTGCGATCAATCAGACACTGCGCCGATACGGCGTCCCGGTGGCCAGCGACAGCCGCGCGCGCTTCGCCCACACGGCGCTGGGCCGCTCGTTGCTCGGCCTGGCCCGGTGTGCGCTGCTCGGAGATCGGGCGCGGGCGGACGACCTGCTCGACTATCTGCGGGCGCCGGGCCGACTCGGCCCTGAGGTCGCCGACGGGCTGGAGCGCAGAGCCCGGCGACAGGGGCTTTCCAGTGCCACCGCGGCGCGCCAGGCGCTCGGCTTCGAGGTAGACGAGATCGACGCGCTGCGGGCGGCTGCCGACCCCCTGGACGAGCTGGCCCGCCAGGGCCGCCGGCTGCTGGGCGCCGCCCACCGCGGCCAGGCGGCGGTGCTCGGAGCCGGCGAGGAGCTCGACGCCCTGGCGCTGTCCGCGCTCCTGGCTCTGCCCGCCCAGCTGGCGGAAGTCGGAGAGGCCCCGTGCCGCGAGGAGCTGCTGGAGCTGCTGGAGGCGCTGGAGGTGAAGCCTCCCGGCGGACCCGGCGCCGGGGCGGTGCTGCTCAGCGATCCGCTGGCCCTCCGCGCCCGGCGGTTCCGGGTCGTGGTGGTGTGCGGGCTCGAGGAGGGGACGTTCCCGCGGGCACCCGCGCCCGAGCCGTTCCTGCCCGACGATCTGCGCCGGGAGCTG
Source organism: Solirubrobacteraceae bacterium (assembly GCA_035532195.1). GTDB lineage: Bacteria > Actinomycetota > Thermoleophilia > Solirubrobacterales > Solirubrobacteraceae > Palsa-465. The sequence continues at coordinate 13,222 of DATKRM010000059.1, read as the reverse complement.
ACCGCGGCCAGCGGTCTGCGGCTGCGGCCCACGGAGGACGCCGTCGACCGCGAGCGCTACCTGTTCTACGCAGTGCTCTCGCGGGCCAGCGAGGAGCTGGTGTTGAGCTACCGCAGCTCCGACGAGGACGGCAACCTGAAGCTGCCCTCGCCGTTTCTGGCCGATGTGGAGGCCGTGCTCGATTCCGGCTGGCCCAAGCGGCGCCGACGGCGGTCGCTGGCCGATGTGGTGTGGCCGCTCGACGAGGCGCCCACCCCGCGGGAACGGGCCCGGGCCCAGGCCGCCGCGCTGGCGCCCGCCGCGGGCGAGCCACCGGCGCCCGACCGCCATCTGCACGCACCGGCACTGGCGGCGGCTCGGCACAGCCGGGTGGTCTCAGCCGGCGCGCTGGAGAGCTACGCGCAGTGCCCGGTCAAGTGGCTGGTGGAGCGGGAGCTGAGTCCCCGCCCGCTGGAACCCGACCCCGAGCCCCTGGTCCGGGGCAGCTACGCCCACGACCTGCTGGAGCAGATCCTGGCCCAGCTGGGCCGCGCGGTAACGCCAGAGTCGCTGCCCGCGGCGCTGGAGCTGCTGGAGGCCGGGCTGGTCGAGCTTTCACCCCGCCTGGCTCCCGGCCGGTCACCGGCGCTGCGCCGCGCGGTGGGCGAGGCCATCGCCGGCGACTTGCGGCGCTACCTGGAGCACGAGGCGCGCTACGGCTCCGGATGGGAGCCGCACGAGCTCGAGCTGGGGTTCGGTTTCGATCCCGAGGAAGCCGACGACTCGCTGCCGCCGCTGGCGCTCGAGCAGGATGGAGAGCAGATCACGGTACGGGGCATGATCGACCGCGTGGACGTCGAACCCGGCGGCCGACGGGCCTTGGTCCGGGACTACAAGAGCGGTCCGGCCAAGTCGCAGCATCGGGGCAGCAAATGGCGTGAGGAGCAGCAGCTGCAGGTGGCGCTGTACATGCTCGCGGTGCGAGATCTGCTGGGCCTGGAGCCGGTGGCCGGGCTGTACCAGCCGCTGGGGGGACGCGACCTCAGGGCCCGAGGTATCTATACGGAGGGTGCACCGGTCGGGGCGGGTCTGGTGGATCGGGACGCTCGCGATCTGCAGGAGCTGGCCGACGAGCTTCAGGATGCCAGCGCCCGGGCGGTGGCGCTCGCCGTCCGGCTGCGTCGGGGCGAGGTGGAGCCGGCTCCTGCCACCTGCTCACGGGACGGCTGTCGATACCCGGGGATTTGCCGGAGCGTCTGATGGCGATGTGCGAGCAGGAAGCCATCCCGGCCAGGCTGGACTGGACTCCGGAGCAGCTGGAGGCGATCGAGAGTCGCACGGGCGAACTGTTCCTGGACGCGGGCGCCGGCAGCGGCAAGACCGCGGTGCTGGTCGAGCGGTTCGTGCGGGCCGTGCTCGAGGACGGGATCGACGTGGCGCGGATCCTCACGATCACCTTTACCGACAAGGCGGCCGGCGAGATGCGGGAGCGCATCCGCGAGCGGCTACGAGAACTGGGGGCGGTGCAGGCGGCCCGCGATACCGAGACGGCATTCATCTCCACGATCCACGGGTTCTGCGCCCGGCTGGTGCGCACGCACGCGCTGGCTGCGGGCATTGATCCCGAGTTCACGGTGCTGGCCGAGGTGGAGGCGGGGCGGCTGGCCGAGCGAGCGTTCGACGCCGCGGTGGAGGAGGTCGCCGCTGAGCCGGAAGGGGAGCGACTGGTGGCCACTTACGGCCTGCCCGACCTGCGGGGAGCCATGCGAGGCGTCTACGGTCAGCTGCGCGCGCGGGGGCAGACCCGCCCGGCGCTACCGGCTCCGCCCGACCCGGCGGGCGACCCCGGTGCCTCGGTGGAACGGGTCCGCCGGGCCGCGGCGGGGCTCCGGGCCGAGCTGGCGGCAGTTGCGGAGCCGTCGGCGCGGGTGGCCGAGGCGCTGGAGCGGCTCGAGCGGGTGGGCGAGGCGGAGCCGGGCCAGGAGGGTTGGCCGGGCGACCTCGACGCATTACGGCTGCCCTCGGGCAACGGCGCGGCTCTGCGCACGCCGGCCTGCGAGGAGTACGCGGAGGCCTTGAGCGCCCTGCGCGAGCAGCGGGCCGCCGCCTGGGCGCGGCGCGCCTTGCCGCAGCTCGAACGCCTGCTCGAGGCCTTCGGGCGCCACTACGAGCAGCAAAAGCGCGGGCGCTCAGGCCTGGACTTCCAAGACCTGGAGCTAATGGGCGCCACTCTGCTGCGGCAGAGCCCGGGGCTGAGCCAGCGCTACCAGGAGCGCTTTGAGCGCGTAATGGTGGATGAGCTCCAGGACACCAACGCGGTCCAGCTCGAGCTGATCGAAGCGGTGTCGAAGCAGAACCTGTTCACCGTGGGGGACGCCCAGCAGGCGATTTACGGCTTCCGCCACGCTGAGGTGGAGCTGTTCGAGGGCCGAGGCCAGAGGCTGGCCGCCGCCGCCGCCCGGGCCACGCTGCAGACGAACTTCCGCTCGCGACCGGAGATCCTGGACGTGATCAACCGGACGTTCGCCGACGCATTGGGCGACGCGTTCCGCCCGCTGGTGGCTGGGCGCTCGGACGAGCCCGACCCGGCTCACCCCCGGGTCGAACTGCTGCTGGCCGACCGCGAGGCCGAATGGGCTCAGGCTCCGGACAGTCTGGCCGCGCCCTGGCGCCTGGCCGAGGCGCGGATCCTGGCCGACCGCGTGGCTGAGCTGGTGGCTGGAGGAGCCAGCCCAGGCCAGATCGTGGTGCTGACCCGGGCCAGCACCGACCTCCGGGCCTACGAGCGGGCGCTCGAGGGGTGTGCGGTACCCACCTACCTGATCGGAGGCCGGGGCTACTGGTCGCATCCCCAGGTGGTGGACATGGTGGCGTATCTCCGGCTGCTGGCCAACCCGCGTGACGAGGAGGCGGTGTACACGGTGCTGGCCTCGCCGCTGGTCGGCGTCTCCTACGACGCGCTGGTCCTGTTGGGTGCGGCCGCGAGGCAGGCCGACCGGGATCCCTGGTGGGTGCTGTCCGATCCTCCGGAGGGTGCCCTGGATGGGCTGGACGCGGGCGAGCGGGCGCGGTTGACCGAGTTCGCGGCCTGGGTGGCCGGCGAGCGGACCGCGGCGGCGCGGATGGGAGTAGAGGAGCTGATCGAGCGGGCGCTGGAGCGAACCGGCTACGACCTGGCTGTGCTGGCCATGCCCGGCGGGCAGCGCCGGCTGGCCAACGTGCGCAAGCTCATGCGCCTGGGCCGCGAGCACCAGGCGGCCGAGGGGCCGCATCTGCGCGGATTCCTGGAGCTGGCGCGCGACCGGGCGCGGGGAGCCGGGTTCGGCGGCGGCGGCCGGGAGGGCGAGGCGCCGGTGGAGTCCGAGGCCCTCGACGCGGTCCGCCTGATGACGATCCACCGGGCCAAAGGCCTGGAGTTCGACATCGTGTGCGTGGCCGATCTGGGCCGGGCGCCGTGGCGGCCGGTGGAGCTGGTGCGGGTGGGTGGTGATGGTCGCGTCGGGCTGCGCCTGGCCCGGCCGGGCACCGGACCCCGGGAGAACGCGCTGGCCTACGACGAGCTGGGCGAGGAGCAGAAGGCAGCCCACGCCGCCGAGGAGCGGCGCCTGTTCTACGTCGCCGCGACGCGGGCCAAGGAGCGGCTGATCTTCAGCGGGGCGGCGCGGCTTGACAAGTGGGGCATCCCGAACGGGGGGGCGCCGATTTCGTGGCTCGGGCCCGCGCTAGTGCCGGAGCTGCCAGGGCTGCTCGAGCAGGGCGAAGCCACGTTCGACGGTGTTCGGTTCTCTGTGGTGGGGCCTGAGGATTTGGCGGCGGACGAGGGGACGATCGGGGCAGGCGGCGCGCTTCCGGCTGCTGACTTCGGCGATCTGCTTCAGCGCGAGCCTGCCCCGTCCGCCCCCTCGCCCCCCGTCGGACCGAGTTCGCTCAGCTACAGCGCCATCTCCGAGTACCAGCGCTGCGGGTACCGGTTCTACGCCGAGCGGGTGCTGCGGTTGCCAGCAGTCGACGCTCCGACCGGCGCGGCCGCGGTTCCCGGCCTGGCCGCAGCTGATCGGGGCACCCTCGTGCACGCGCTGCTCGAGCGGCTGGACTTCCGTCGCCCGGTCATCCCGGGGCCGGAGTCGATCGAGGCGTCTGAGGCGGAGGCCGAGGAGATCATTCGGCTGCTCCAGCGCTTTGCCGAGAGCAATCTGTGCCAGCGCCTCGGTCGGACCCGGGGCGTGGCGCGCGAGCAGCCGTTCGGCTTTCTGCTCGGCCGGACGATGATCACCGGCGTCCTCGACGTGATCACGCGGGAGGGACCCGGGAAGGCGCTGGTTGTCGACTACAAGACCGACCGGCTCGAGGCTGCCGACCCGGCCAGCATCGTGAGCACCCGGTACGCCACGCAGCGCCTGATCTACGCGCTGGCGGCGCTGCGCGACGGCGCCGCCGAGGTCGAGGTGGTCCACCTGTTCCTGGAACAGCCAGAAGCGCCCGTGGTGGCCGGCTTCACCGCCGACCACGCGCCCGCGCTGGAGCGTGAGCTGGAGCAGCTCGTAGCCGGCCTGCAAAGCGGCGACTATGCCGTGACCGAGTCGCCGCACCGAGGCGTGTGCCACGGCTGCCCGGCCGAAGGCGGCCTGTGCTCATGGCCGCTTGAGATGACGCGGCGGGAGGCGCCGGATCGGTTGTTCTAGTCGCGTCCCTCGATCGCCAGCAGCGTCCGCTTGCGCTCCAGCCCTCCCGTGTACCCGCCCAACCCGCCGGTGGAGTGGAGGATCCGGTGGCAGGGGACGATGATCGGGATCGGGTTGGCGCCCAGGGCGTTGCCGGCTGCGCGTGAGGCCCGCGGGCTACCGGCCTCCGTGGCCACCTGCTTGTAGGTGGAGACGGAGCCGAACGGGATGCGGGAGGTAGCCTCCAACACGCGGCGCCCGAATCCCCGGACCAGGCGCCAGTCGAGCCGGACCTCGAACTGCTCCCGGTCCCCCGCGAAGTACTGATCAAGCTCGCGCCGCGGCTCGTCCAGCTTGCGCGGCGCGGCCAGCACGCGCGGGGAGACCTTGACGGCCAGCTGCTCTAGCACGGCATCCTCCGCCTCGCCGCCATCGAGGTAGGCCAGGCGAATCAGGCCGGTCGGGGAGGTGGCCAGCAGCAGCTTGCCCACCGGTGAGTCTGTGGTGGCGTAGGCGACATCGAGCAGGCCGGCCGCGTCGGCCGCGGCCGAGATGTCTGGCGGATCCCCGGCTACGTCCCTCAGCAGTCGCTCGATCTCGATCATGGCTGGTACTCCGTCCTTAGTCGTTTGAGTCCTTCGTAGACGTTGCGGCGAGCGGCGTCCTCGCTGGTCTCCATGACACCGGAGATCTCGGCGTACGGCGCGTCGGCCACGAAGCGCAGCGTCAGGGCGACCCGCTGTTTGGGGGGAAGCTCTGCCACTAGCGTCCACAGTCCGTCGTCGGGGAGCTCGGCTGCCGACGCCGGCGGCTCGGGCTGCTCGGGCGGCTCGGCCACCGGGGTGGCTCGGCGTTTGCGCGCCCGCAGGTGGTCCATGGCCTTCCGGTAGGCGATCGTCAGCACCCAGCCGCGGGGGTTGGTCAGTTCGGTCAGTCGCGGATAGCCGCGCAGGGCAGCCAGCCAGGTCTCCTGGTAACAGTCGTCGGCGTCGGTTCGCCCCACGGTGGCCACCAGGAACCGGTGAACGTCGCGGCTGTGAGCGTCGAGCAGCATCTGGAATGGCGGCAGCGTCACTGGAGATGAATCGTGACGCCTGCCCGGTTTGTGAGATTCTCAGCTGTCCCAGGGGGCGGGGTGTCGATTTGCGCGGCTGGGCCGCGCTAATTCGCCCATGACCCTTCGCGAGCGCCCGGGTTTCGGCGCCACGAGCCCGCCGACATGGCCTTCCGTGGTGTCCACCGGCTCGGCGCGCGCCGCAAGACGCCGCTCACCCGATTAGTTTCGGCAGGGAGCGAGGTCTAAAGGACGAACGTATGGCGCGCTGCATCGTCCTACATCCCCACAGGGTTGACCGCGAGCAAAAACGCGCCCGTGGCTTGGCCCCAAACTGGCCATCGGGTATACAGATCTAGTCATGGCACGAGCAATTTGGTCCGGCGCGATCAGCTTCGGGCTGGTCAACGTCCCCGTCAAGCTCTACTCGGCGACCTCGCCGAAGACAGTGCGCTTCCACCAGCTGTCGGGCAAGACCGGCGCCCGGATCCGGCAGAAGCGGGTAGATCCGTCGACCGACGAAGAGGTGCCCTACGAGGAGATCGTCAAGGGGTACGAGCTGACCCCTGACCGCTACGTGACGATCGAGCCCGGCGAACTGGAGGCGCTCGATCCCAAGGCAACCAAGACGGTGGACATCGAGGCGTTTGTCGATCTGGACGAGATCGACCCGATCTACTACGACCACAGCTACTACCTGGCGCCGACCGCTGGAGGGGCCAAGGCCTACAAGCTCCTGCTGGACGCGATGCGGGAGGAGGGCAAGGTGGGCATCGGCAAGGTCGTGCTCCGGTCCAAGCAGCAGCTGGCCGCGCTGCGTCCGGCCGAAGGGGTGCTGATGCTGACCACGATGTTGTGGGGCGACGAGGTGCTCTCGCCGGAGCGGGTGGACGAGCTTGACGCCGTGGCGGAGGCCGAGGCGTCCCCGCGTGAGCTGAAGATGGCCGAGCAGCTGATCGAGTCGCTGTCGGCCGGGTTCGACCCCACGACCTTCAAGGACGAATATCGCGAACGGGTGCTCGACCTGATCGAGCGCAAGGCGGCCGGCGAGGAGATTGCCGTGCAGCCAGAGACCGAGGAGCCGGCCGCGGCGCCGGACCTGATGGCCGCGCTGGAGGCCAGCCTGGCCGCGGTGAAGGGCGACCACGATACGCCGGCCAAGAAGCCGGCCGCCAAGAAGCCGGCGGCCAAGAAGCCGGCGGCCAAGAAGTCACGCAAGCCGGCCGGCGCGGCCCGCTAACCCGACGCTAACAGTCAGTAGACTACGCGTCCGCCGCCGCCGCCGGTCCCCGCTTCCAGGACCGCCGCCTCAACTATGACCACACGTACCTCTCGCCCTGAGGCCACCGGCCTCTACGACCCCCAGCACGAGCACGATGCCTGCGGCATCGCGCTGGTGGCCAAGCTGTGGGGCGAGGCCAGTCACGCCGTGGTGGAGAAGGCGCTGGGAGCGCTGGAGAACCTCGAGCATCGGGGAGCCGAGGGCGCGGACCCCAACACCGGTGACGGGGCCGGGATCCTGCTCCAGATTCCCGACGCCTTTTTCCGGGCCGCGGCCGCCGGGTTGGAGCTCCCGCCGGCGGGCCGCTATGGCGTCGGCGTGTGCTACCTGCCAGCGGATGCCGAGCGTCGGGTAATTGTGGAGCAGCTGATCGAGGACACGATTGAGTCCGAAGGACAGCGGGCCATCTGGTGGCGAGACGTCCCGGTGGACGATCGCCACGTGGGCGAGACCGCTCGCCTGTCCGCGCCGGTCATCCGCCAGGTGCTGATCGAGGCCTCCGAGGACGTGCCTGACCAGGACGCGTTCGAGCGCAAGCTGTACTTGATGCGACGGGTGATCGAACGTGAGGCCGGACCCGACCTGGCGGTCCCCAGCTTCTCGAGCCGCACCATTGTCTACAAGGGAATGCTTACCGCCCCGCAGCTACCGCGCTACTTCACCGATCTGCGGGATCCCCGCCTGGCCTCCCGCCTGGCCCTGGTCCACTCCCGGTTCTCGACCAACACGTTCCCCAGTTGGGAGCTGGCCCACCCCTACCGGATGATCGCCCACAACGGCGAGGTCAACACGCTACGGGGCAACATCAACTGGATGCGGGCCCGTGAGTCGCAGCTGGCCTCGGACCTGTTCGGCGATGACCTGGAGAAGGTGATCCCGGTGATCCAGGAGGGGGCCTCGGACTCGGCGATCTTCGACAACGTGCTCGAGCTGCTGGTGCTGTCAGGGCGCTCGATCCCACACGCGGTGATGATGATGGTGCCGGAGGCCTACCGGACCCGCAAAGGCCTGGATCCGGACGTCAAGGGCTTCTACGACTTCCACTCCTGCCTGATCGAGCCCTGGGACGGCCCGGCCGCGGTGGTGTTCACCGACGGCCGCCTGGCTGGCGCCGTGCTTGACCGCAACGGCCTGCGGCCAGGGCGCTGGATCCAGGACACCGAGGGCTATGTGACGCTGGCCTCCGAGGCGGGCGTGATGACGGTCGCCCCCGAGCACATCCAGCGCAAGGGGAGGCTGGCCCCGGGCCGGCTGTTCCTGGTCGACTTGGAGGAAGGCCGGATCGTCGAAGACGACGAGATCAAGCGGCGGATCGCCCGCCAGAAGCCCTACGGCGAGTGGTACGAGCAGTCCGTCGTCCACATCGACGATCTGCCCGAGCGCGAGCCGCGGTCGCCGCGAGAAGAGCCGCTGCGGTCCAAGCAGCTGGCCTTCGGCTACTCCCAGGAGGATCTGCGGCTGATCATCGCGCCGATGGCCGCCAAGGGCGAGGAGCCGGTGGCCAGTATGGGCGCCGACGCGGCGCTGGCCGTGATGTCGGACCGCCAGCCGGCGCTGTTCTCCTATTTCAAGCAGCTGTTCGCCCAGGTGACCAACCCGCCGATCGATCCCATCCGCGAGAACGTGGTCATGAGCCTGCAGGCCGGGGTGGGGGCCGAGCTCAACCTCCTGGCCGAGGTGCCCGAGCAGGCCCACCAGCTGGTGATGGACCAGCCCATCCTGCGCAACCAGCAGCTGGAGAAGCTCCGCCAGGTGTCCCACAACGTGTTCCACGCGGCCACGCTGGACATCACCTGGCCAATCGAGCACGGCCCCGACGGCATGGAGATCCGGCTCTACGACCTGTGCGCTGAGGCGGCCAACTACGTGGACAACGGAGCCAACATCCTGATCCTGTCGGATCGCAACCTGGGGCCCGAGCGGGTGGCCACGCCCTCGCTGCTGGCCGTGGCCGCGGTCCACCAGCACCTGGTCCGCCGCGGCACGCGCACCCGGACCGGTCTGGTCATCGAGTCCGGGGAGCCGCGCGAGATCCATCACATGGCCACGTTGATCGGCTACGGCGCCGCCGCGATCAACCCCTACGTGATGTTCGAGTCCCTGGACGAGCTGGCCGCCCGATCGCTATTGCCCGCCGACATCGACCGTGACGAGGCCGAGAAGCGGATCGTCAAGGCGATCGGCAAGGGTCTGCTCAAGACCATCTCCAAGATGGGCATCTCGACCATCCAGTCTTACTGCGGCGCGCAGATTTTCGAGGCCGTGGGCCTGGACCCGAACGTGATCGACATGTTCTTCACCGGCACGGCCTCACGGATCGGCGGCGTGGGACTGGAGGAGCTCTCCACCGAGGCGATGGAGCGCCACTTCCGGGCCTATCCGCGGACCGACCGTGAGCTGCTGCCGGTGGGCGGCGTGCTCCAGTGGCGCCGCGATGGCGAGCTCCACGTGTGGAATCCGGACACGGTGGCCAAGCTCCAGCACGCCGTGGGAACGCACAACGGAGCCGGTTCCAACGGGGCCGACCCGCGCACCACCTACAAGGAATACGCGGAGATGGTCAACGACACCGCCGTCCGCAAGGGCCTGCTGCGAGGCCTGATGAGGCTGCGCCCCGCGGGCCCGGCGGTGCCGCTGGAGGAGGTCGAGCCGGCCACCGAGATCGTGAAGCGGTTCACTACCGGCGCGATGAGCCTCGGGGCGCTCAGCCGCGAGGCCCACGAGACCCTGGCCATCGGCATGAACCGGCTGGGCGCGCGCTCCAACACCGGCGAGGGTGGGGAGGACCCCGAGCGCTACGTGCCGGATGCCAATGGAGACCTCCGGCGCTCGTCGATCAAGCAGATCGCGTCGGGCCGGTTCGGGGTCCACGTCCATTACCTGGTCAACTCCGACCAGATCCAGATCAAGATGGCCCAGGGCGCCAAGCCGGGCGAGGGCGGGCAGCTGCCCGGCCACAAGGTCGACTCCTACATCGCCAAGATCCGGAACTCGACACCGGGCGTGGGGCTGATCTCGCCCCCGCCACATCACGACATCTACTCGATCGAGGACCTCAAGCAGCTGATCTACGACCTGCGCTGTGCCAACCCCACGGCGTCGGTGTCGGTCAAGCTGGTCTCCGAGGTGGGGGTGGGCACGGTGGCCTCCGGGGTGGCCAAGGCCAACGCCGACCACGTGACGATCGCAGGGTTCGACGGCGGGACCGGCGCCTCGCCCCAGTCCTCGATCCACGGGGCCGGGGTGCCTTGGGAGATCGGGCTGGCCGAGACCCAGCAGACGCTGCTTCTCAACGACCTGCGCTCGCGCATCGTCGTGCAGACGGACGGCCAGCTGAAGACGGGCCGCGACGTCGTCATCGCCGCGATGCTGGGGGCGGATGAGATGGGCTTCTCGACGGCTCCGCTGATCGCCACCGGCTGCATCATGATGCGGGCCTGCCACCTGAACACCTGCCCGGTGGGGATCGCCACCCAGGACCCCGAGCTGCGCAAGCGCTTCAAGGGCACCCCCGAGCACGTCGTCAACTTCTTCTTCTTCGTCGCCGAGGAAGTCCGCGAGATCCTGGCCTCGGTCGGCCTGCGCTCGCTCGACGAGGCGACCGGTCGGGTCGACCTGCTGGGGGTCGGTGCGGCGCTCGAGCACTGGAAGGCCCGCGGCGTGGACCTGACCCACCTGCTGAGGCGCATCGAGCTCGCCGACGGAGCGCCGCGGCGTCGCATCGAACCGCCCCCGGCGGTGCTCGAGGACGCGCTGGACTGGCAGATCCTCGCCGCCGCCGAGCCGGCCATCGAGCGCGGCGAGGAGGTCAGGCTCAGGTTCCCGATCCGCAACCGCAACCGCTGCGTGGGCGGGATCCTCTCCAGCCACATCGCCAGCCGCCACGGCGCCGAGGGGCTGCCCGAGAGCTCGATCGAGGTCGAGATGGAGGGCTCGGCCGGCCAGAGCTTCGGCGGCTGGCTGGCGCCGGGCGTCACCTTCACGCTGCGAGGCGACGCGCAGGACTACGCCGGCAAGGGCCTCTCGGGCGGGGTCTTCGCGATCCTGCCGCGGGACGGCATGGGCGAGCACTTCAAGGCCGAGGAGAACGTGATCGTCGGCAACACCGTCCTCTACGGCGCGACGGCCGGGCGAGCCTTCTTCCGCGGCCTCGCCGGCGAGCGCTTCGCCGTACGCAACTCGGGCGCCTGGGCGGTCGTCGAGGGCGTCGGCGACCACGGCTGCGAGTACATGACGGGTGGACGGGTCGTCGTGCTCGGGCGAACGGGTCGCAACTTCGCGGCCGGCATGAGCGGCGGCGTCGCCTACGTGCTGGACGAGGACGGGACCTTCGCGTCGCGCTGCAACATGGGCATGGTCGGCTTCGAAGCCCTGTCCGTGGCCGACGCGGAGGAGCTGCGGACGATGATCGAAGAGCACGGGCAACGGACCGCGTCGCCGGTCGCCGCCCGGCTGCTCGGGCAGTGGGATGAGCTGCTGGGCGGCAAGGCCTTCGTCAAGGTGATGCCGGCCGACTACAAGCGGGTCCTGCGCGAGCGGGCCGAGGAAGCGGCGCGGGCCCCGGCAAACGGCGATGGCGGCCCGGCGGGGCGCCCGCTGGACGTGGTCGGCGAGGCGGGCATCTGATGGGCAAGCTGGGGGGCTTCCTGAAGATCGAGCGCCGCGGCGTCCCCTACCGGGACAGCGGCGAGCGGGCCCATGACTACCGCGAGTTCCTGGTGGGGCGGCCCGTGGAGGAGCTGCGCGAACAGGGCGCTCGCTGTATGGACTGCGGTGTTCCCTTCTGCCACAACGGCTGCCCGCTGGGGAACCTGATCCCGGACTGGAACGACCTCGTCTACCACGACCGCTTCGCGGACGCCATCACCCAGCTGCACGCCACCAACAACTTCCCCGAGTTCACCGGCAGGCTCTGCCCGGCGCCCTGCGAGGCGGCCTGCGTGCTCGAGATCCGCGAGGGGGACGCGGTGACGATCAAACAGATCGAGAACTCGATCATCAACCGGGCCTGGGACGAGGGCTGGGTCGCTCCCCAGCCGCCGCGCCGTGAGACCGGCCGCAGTGTCGCCGTCGTCGGCTCGGGGCCGGCCGGGATGGCCGCGGCCCAGCAGCTGCGCCGCTCGGGTCACCGGGTGAGGCTGTTCGAGCGCGACGAGGCGGCGGGCGGCCTGGTGCGCTTCGGCGTGCCGGACTTCAAGATCGAAAAGTCGATCGTCGAGCGCCGCGTCTCGCAGCTCGTCGCCGAGGGGGTCGAGCTGCGACTGGGCGTAGATGTCGGCAGGGACATCAGCGCCGAGGAGCTGCTGGGGAGCCATGACGCGGTCGTGCTGGCGACCGGATCGCGGGTGCCCCGCGATCTCGCGGTCCCCGGCCGCGAGATCGACGGGGTCCACTTTGCGATGGACTACCTCTACCAGCGCAACCGCTTCGTCGCCCGCGAGATCGGCCCGGCGCCGGCCGTCCCGGCGCCGGCGGTGGAGCGCGAGATCACGGCGCGGGACAAGGACGTGGTCGTGATCGGCGGTGGCGACACGGGCGCGGACTGCGTCGGCAACGCGCTGCGCGAGGGCGCGCGCTCGATCGTCCAGCTCGAGCTGCTCCCCGAGCCGCCCGAGCACCGCCCGGACGACCGTACGCCGTGGCCGGAGTGGCCGCTGAAGTACCGCCTCAGCTACGCGATGGAGGAGGCGCACAAGGCCCACGTCGGCGAGCAGGATTACTCGGTCACGACGGTTCGCTTCGACGACGACGGCAGCGGGGGGGTGGCGGCGCTGCACATTGCCGAGGCCGAGCCCGCGCCCCCGTTCGGCCCTGTTGCGGGCACCGAGCGCGAGCTTCCAGCGCAGCTCGTGCTGCTCGCGATGGGCTTCTTGGGACCAGAGCAGGGGTTGCTCGATCAGCTTGGCGTCGAGCGCGACCCGCGCGGGAACGTGAAGGCGGTGAAGCCGTACACCAGCTCGGTCGAGGGCGTGTTCGCCGCCGGGGACGCCCGTCGGGGTCAGTCCTTGATCGTGTGGGCGATCAACGAGGGCCGCCAGTGCGCGCGGATGGTCGACCGCTATCTCGCGGGGAAGCGCAACGGCGGCGGCGTCTCGTCCGGGGAGCTGCCGCATGACGGCGCGTCAGCTGGTAGCGCCGACGCGGACGAGGGCCCCGAGGGCCCACCGCAGCACGTGGGGCCGGGGATCGAAGCCGGGTAGATGAGATGAGCGATTCGCCCAACGGCCGTCCCGGCTCGCGCGGTCT
>DATKRM010000058.1:0-2000 GCA_035532195.1 Solirubrobacteraceae bacterium | reverse complement strand
GCTTGGGTACTCCTGCGCGTTGGGAGGCCCGCCGTTCGGGAGCTGTCATGTGGCGAGGGCTGCGCCGGGTAGCCAGGCTCCGTTCCCAAGATCGCGAATTTTCTGGACTGGTCCACACTACTGCCCGTGATACCGCCACCGGTAGTAGTCCAGCCCGATATTGCCGAACTCGACCTTCCACCCCGGTGGGTTCTGCGGGTTGTAGGTAAGGGCCCGTCGCTCGAACAGCTGAACCAGCACCAGCGCTACTTGCCCGTTGATGCGGCCGAGGACCCAGTAGGGCTCGCTGATCGGGTGGCCCATCACGTAGAGCCAATTCTGTCCCATCGCCGACAGATCCTGAGTGAAGTACGTGATGAAGACGTCCGGAATGTTGTGGTCCACTGTGGCGTCGTACGACGCATCTTTCACGGGGACCGGTGGTGTGATCTCGACATCGCCCTGGCCCCGCTGGAACTCGGTGGCCACGAGCTGACCGGTGCGGTCGGCAACCGGCGCCTGGCGGCCGCCGGCGAAGTCGGCGTAGCGCGGGGTCTCAGGGCTAATGTTCTCCAGGTCTCCAACGACGGGGATCTGGGCTGGCACCAGGTTTTGGAACGCGTCGTCACCGACCTGGACTCGTCCGGTGACAAGTTCGACTGTCAGCAGTCCGCTCGTGACGTACCACTGGCTGGACGGATCGGCGTTCGGATCGTTGATCTCCATGCGGCCTTTGTCGAAGTACTGCACGAGCCGCGTCCCACCGGCGGCCTGAGCGTACGGCTCGCGGAGCGCGCCGAAGGGGACCGGCGTGCCCCAGAGCCAGCTGCGCGAGGCCGCGCCGCTCGCCACTGCTGCATCGGAGCGCTCCCAGAGGGCGCGGAACGCCGGATCGGCAAAGCCCTGGGTGTCCAGCGGTACGGTGGGAGTGGCCGGGTCGTCCCCGGCGCCGGGCGTTGCCTGGGTCGAGACCGGCGTGGCAGTCGGCACTGGCGTCATCATCGGCACCGCGGCGACCTGCGGCTGCATGCACGCCGTCAGGCTGAGCGCAAGCAGGCACTCTGCCAGCACCCAGCGGTTCCGCCCCCACCGATTCGTCCTCACCATCGGCTCACTCCCCATGTCGGCTTGGCCCTCGGCCGCTCGCCGCTACGCCTGCGGGAACGCGGGCGACAGCAGGTGCAGCGAGTCGAGCATCGCGTCAAAGGTCTTCAGGAGGTCCGGTGTCGTCCCGGGCGTCGCCAGGAGCACCACGTGCCAGGCCCGGCCCGGCGTGACGAGGATGGCGTGGCGTGCGGCGGCCATCCCCGAGTCGTCCTTGACGTAGTAGCTCAACACGTAGGCGGGCAAGCCACCCACCGTGCGCCGCTCGGCGATCGGCACGTCGTTGATCCCCGCGGCTTTGAGCTGGCTCACGGTCGCCGCGGAGACCTCCTCGAGCGTGGTGCCGCCGTCAACCGACTCGCTGGTGATCATCACCACCGCCGCGACATCCCTGGCGGGCTGTCCGACGAAGGTGTCGATCGGCTGCTGGCGTGTGCCTGCCTGCTTCGCCAGCCAGTCCTGCGGATAGGCGATGGTATAGGGGAGGTTGGGCGAGTGGAACTCGCGCATCCCGGCCTGGCTGGGCGGCACGGCGGCCGTGGTCGACGGCGTGGGCGGGTCGCTGCTGGCCTGTGCCGGCTGTGCCTCGGACGGGGTCGGCGCGGCGTTCGGAGCCGGGGGGCCCATCGCGTCGACGCGGGCCTGCATGCGGCTGACCGCGTCCTGGATGTCCTGACGGCTTTCGGGGTCCCACAGCTTCGCCTGCTGGTAGTCGTTCAGAGCCTGCTTCCAGTTTCCCTGCTGCTCGTGCTTCGTTCCGGCCTCGTAGAATGCCTCTGCCCGTGCCCGCACGGCGCGTAGCGGATCGGCGGTGGTATCCGCCGGCAGGTAGTGCGTCGCGCCCGCCATCGTGCACCCGGCCAGGACCGGCAGCAGGGCCACCAGGACGACCAGCTCGCGCAGGGCGCGTCGCCCGC
>DATKRM010000057.1:0-5208 GCA_035532195.1 Solirubrobacteraceae bacterium | reverse complement strand
GAGGGGCTCATCAACCCGGGCAGTGTGGGCCAGCCTCGGGACGGAGATCCCCGCGCTGCCTGGCTCGAGCTCGATGTGGCCGAGGGCGCCGGCGTATACCGGCGTACCGAGTACGACATCGCCGGCGCGGCCGCAGCCATCCGGGCGGCCCGGCTCCCCGACTCGCTGGCTGAACGCCTGGCCTACGGGCAGTGAGCAACCCTAACGGTGTGACAATCCGACCAGCGGGCCCAGCCTCTAAAGTCAACCGCCGGATGCGCTTCGCGGCCCGCGCAGTCCTGGCTGGCGGCTTGGGATTTGCCGTCTCCCTGATCGTCGCCGCCTGCGGCGGCGGCTCCGGCCTGCTCTCAGGCGATCAGGCCAACACCTTGAACGGCCAGCTGGATCAGGTCAACTCGGCGGTCGCGTCTCGCAATTGCGGCGCAGCCGTCAACGCCAGCCAGAACTTCGGCAACGCCGTGGCCAATCTGCCCCAGACTGTGAACACCACGCTACGTGCCAACCTGAACCAGGGAGCCTCGACGATCAGCGATCTGGCGTCCAAGGACTGCCGCACCACCACCGCTCCGACCACCCCGACCGCCACGGCCACCACGGCCACGGCCACCACCGCCACCACCCAATCCTCCACCACCAGCACGACCACGACCACGCATCCCCCGCCCACCACCACCACGCAGTCGAGCACCACGACCACCACCTCCAGTGGCGGGGGCGGTCTGGGCGGCGGCGGCCAGGGCGGCGGTCAGGGGAACGGGAGATCCGGCGGGGCGGGGGCCGGGAACGGGCAATAACCATGGCTGAGCCACAGACCATCGCGGGCCGCTACCGGATCGAGGGCCGACTTGGCGTCGGGGGGATGTCGACGGTCCACCTGGCGTTCGACGACCGGCTCGAGCGCTACGTGGCGGTCAAGCTCCTGGCCGAGCACCTGGCCGACGATGCGACGTTCGTGTCCCGCTTCCGCCGTGAGGCCCTGGCAGCGGCTCGGCTGGTGCACCCCAACATCGTGCAGGTGTTCGACTTTGGCCTGGACGAAGCCAAGCATCAGCACTTCATCGTCATGGAGCACGTGTCTGGGCACTCGTGCGCCGAGCTGCTGCGCGACCGGGGCCACCTCGACATCGAGCAGTCGGTGGAGATCATCGCCCAGTCCTGCCGGGGGCTCGACTACGCCCACCGTAACGGCGTGGTCCACCGCGACGTCAAGCCCGGAAATCTGCTGGTGTCCGATTCCGAGGTGGTCAAGCTGGCCGACTTCGGCATCGCCCGGGCCACCGACCAGTCGAGCATCACCCAGGTGGGCTCGGTCCTGGGCACGGCTGCCTACCTGGCCCCTGAGCAGGCGCGGGGCGAGGAGGCCGGCCCCCGGGCCGACATCTACTCGCTGGGCGTCGTGGCCTACCAGTTGATGTCCGGCCGCCTGCCCTACGAGGCCGCGTCCCTGTCGGAGCTGGCGCTCAAGCAGCAGCGCGAGTCCCCGACTCCCCTCGAGGAGCTGAATCCGCTGGTCCCGCGGGAGCTGGCCGTGGCCGTGGCCATGGCGCTGGCCATCGAGGCCGAGGGCCGGCCACCGGACGCGCTGATATTCGCCGAGTCGCTGCGCCAGGGGGCCCACGGCATCGCACCGGCGGCGGCCACTACGCCGGCCACCGGCGCCACCCAGGTGCTGTCCCGGCACAATCCGCCCACCGCCGCCACCAGCGTGGCGCCCCGCACCGGGGCGGCGACCCCGGCGACCGGCCGCAGCCGTGCCCGGCCGGCCAACCGGCTCGAGCCCCGTTCCTCTCCCACCGGCGCCTACGCCCGCCAGGCTCGTGATCGGCCCCGCGAGCGCCCCCGGTCCGGTCGCGCAGCTCGGCGGTTCTTGGCCCTGCTGGCTCTGCTCTGCGTGGTGATCGCGGCCATCGTGGTGGCGGTGGTCATCGCCACCGGAACCTCGTCCACGGTGGTTCAGATCCGCAAGACGGTGGCCAACGACTTCCAGAGCGCCTACAACCAGGTCCAGGGCCTGATCAACCAGTACACGAAGTAGGCGGGGCGGCGGCTCCGGCCCGCAGCGCCGCCGCCACCTCGGGCAGCCGGCCGGCGTCGATGGCCGCTCGCAGGTCACTCATTAGCTGGGCCACGAAGGTCAGGTTGTGCAGCGTGAGGAGTCGCAGGGCAGTCAGCTCGCCGGCCCGCAGTAGGTAATGCAGGTAGGCCCGGGAGAAGCCGGGAGCGCAGGCTGGACACGGGCAGCCGTCGAGGATCGGCCGCGGGTCGTCCCGCGCGTGCCCCTTAAACAGGTCAAGACGCCAGCTGGCCGCCGGATCACGGACCAGGGCCACGCCGTGCCGGGCTAGCCGGGTGGGCAGCGCGCAGTCGAAGGTGTCGATGCCCAGTTCCACCCCCGCGATCAGATCCTCGATGTCCCCGATGCCCAGCAGATGCCGGGGGCGATCCGGGGCCAGGCGCTCCAGATCAGCCGTGACCCAACCGACCACCTCGTGCATCTGTGGCTTGTCGCGGCCCAATGAGCCGCCGATGGCGATCCCCTGGCAGGCGGAGGCGGCGATCGCCTGCGCCGACTCGGCCCGCAGGTCCCGCTCCACTCCGCCCTGGACGATCCCGTACACGATCTGGCCCTCGGGGCCGTGGCCCGCGTGCCAATCCAGGCACCGGACGAGCCAGCGGTGGGTCCGCTCCATCGATTGCGCGGTGTAGTCGCGGGATACGTGAAACGGGGTGCACTCGTCGAGCACCAGCGCGATGTCCGAGCCCAGCGCGGCCTGGACCTCCATCGACGTCTCCGGGGCCAGGAACCGCTCGCTGCCATCGACGTAGGAGCGAAACCGCACTCCGTCCTCGCCGATGTGGAGGATGGCTCCCCCGCGCTGGTTATTCGGGCGGCCGCGGCCCTTGATCTCGTCGGCCACGCCCCCGTGCCCCATCGAGAACACCTGAAACCCACCGGAGTCGGTGATGATCGGTCGCGGCCAGCGCATGAACTCATGCAGGCCCCCCAACTGGCGGATGCGCTCGGGGCCGGGCGCAAGGAACAGGTGAAACGTGTTGCCCAGGATCAGCTCATAGCCCAGCGCGGCGACGTCCCGCGGTTCCAGCGTCTTGACCGCGCCCCGGGTGGCCAGGGGCACGAACGCCGGCGTGGCCACGTCGCCGTGGGCCAGGTGCAGCGTCCCGGTACGGCCGCGCGAGCCCGGATCCCGGTTGCCGATTGAGAACAGTGAGCCGTCCACCCCGGTCACGTTAGGGACCGAGCGGTTCGGGTCGGGCGCCGCTGAACCCCAGCCTGCTGAGGGAGGCCCGGGGCGGTAGCTCTCCGGGCCTCCCCTGGCGCGGCTACGGCTTGACGTTCACCCCGACCGATTTGTTGCAGGGCGCGACGGCCGTCTTGGCCTTGGCCTGGTTGGCCTTGAAGTCCCCGGCCGTCTTGATGCCCTCGCCCTCGAGCGCAGTCACGAAGCAGTCGACGAACTGGGTCGCCTTGGGGGCCGGGGCGCCGCTGCGCTCGGCCTGAGCGACCAGTACGGCCTTGAACTGCGGGCTACTCACCGAGGCACTCGGTGAGACCTTCCCCGGCGTCGCGGTGGTGGAGGTCCCGGTGCTCGGCGTGCTGGGCGTGGCCGGGGTGGCGGGAGTGCTGGCGCCGGCCGACGTGTTGGCGCTCTTGCTCGAGCTGCTGGATCCGCAGCCGGCGGCCACGAGCGCCACCACCACGATCAGCGATGCCATCGAACGGCTCGTCAGGCGAGACATGTGTCCGTTGTTCTCCTTGGCTGGTTTAGCAACAGCGCGGCACTGTACCGGCCCAGCCCCCTCGATCGTCGGCTGTGCGCCGGCCGCTTATCGGAGCAGCGATCGCCCGGTCATCTGGGGCGGCTGCTGGATGCCGAGCAGCTCCAGCACCGTCGGGGCCACGTCGGCCAGGATCCCCCCGTCGCGCAGGCTCACGCCGCGGACCGTCGTGATCAGCGGAACGGGGTTGAGAGAGTGGGCGGTGTTCGGGCTGCCATCCGGCTCGAGCATGTGATCCGCGTTGCCGTGATCCGCCGTGACCACGCACGCCCCGCCCGATGCGTGCACCGCCGCCACGACCTCCCCCAGGCAGCGATCGACCGTCTGAACCGCCTGAACGGCGGCCTCGATCACGCCCGTGTGGCCCACCATGTCCGCGTTGGCAAAGTTGATGATCCCGAAGCCGGGCGAGTCGGCTTGCCAGGCGCCCACAAACGCCGCGGCCGCCTCGAAGGCGCTCATCTGGGGCTTGTGGTCATAGGTCGGGACCTCGCGAGGGGACGGCACGAGCTCACGCCGCTCACCCGGGCACGCCTCCTCCTCCCCGCCATTGAAGAAGTAGGTGACGTGCGCGTATTTCTCGGTCTCAGCCACGTGAAGCTGGCGCAACCCGTGCTGGGCCAGGATCAGCGGCAGCGTGGTGGGCGGCCGTTCAGGGGGATATGCCACCGGATAGGACCAGTCCTCCTCGTACTGGGTCATCGTCGTATACCGCCGCACCGGCGGCGCTCCGCGGCGGTCAAGGCTCGGCTGGGCGAACCCGGGCTCGGCCAGCGCCTGGGTGATCTCACGCATCCGGTCGGGCCGGAAGTTGAACGCGATCACTGAGTCTTGGGGACGGATCCGGGCCTCGGCCCCCACCCCCACCGGCTCGATGAACTCGTCAGTCTCATCGCGCCCATAGGCCTGCCGGACCGCCTCCGCTCCCGACGCGGCGCGGTGCTCGGCCTGGCCATGACTCAGCAGGTCGTAGGCTCGCTGAATCCGCTGCCAGCGCCGATCGCGATCCATGGCGAAGTAGCGGCCGACCACCGATCCCACGCGTCCGGCCCCGGTCGAGGCCATCCACCCCTCCACGGTGTCGAGGTAGCCGGCGCCAGAGGTGGGCAGGGTGTCACGGCCGTCGGTGAACGCGTGGAGCACGAGATCGGGCACGCCGAGCTGGGCGCCCATCCGGATCAGGGCTTCGAGGTGGCCAAATCCGGAGTGGACACCCCCATCGGACACCAGCCCGATCAGATGGACCCGTTCCGCGCCGGTGAACGCGTCGCGTAGCACCGGGTTTTTGAACAGCTCGCCCCCGGCCACGGCGTCGTCGATCCGCATCAGGTCCTGCCGGACCACCGCTCCGGCACCCAGGTTCAGATGACCGACCTCGGAGTTGCCCATCTGGCCCTCGGGCAGACCCAC
>DATKRM010000056.1:0-27742 GCA_035532195.1 Solirubrobacteraceae bacterium | reverse complement strand
TTGCGTTCGGCCGGCGCCGTGAAGCCTGGCCCCACCCGGGGTCGGCCGCTAGACTCGAAATACGTCAAAGCCGATCGAGATTTGGTCCTCAGAGGAGCGTGAGCCGTGGCCGGATATGCGAAGGACGTACTCGTAGAGCCTGAGTGGCTGGAGCAGCATCTGAACGACGATTCGATCCGCATCGTTGAGGTCGACGAGAACCCGGACCTGTACCGCGAAGCCCACGTCCCGGGAGCGATCGGCTTCGATTGGAAGCAGGACCTCCAGGATCAGGTCAAGCGTGACTTCCTCAGCCCTGAGGATTTTGGCCGGCTATTCGGCAGCCGCGGCATCTCCAACCAGCACCAGGTCATCCTCTACGGCGACCGCAACAACTGGTTCGCCGCCTACACGTACTGGTACCTCAAGTACTACGGCCACGACAATGTCAAGCTGCTCAACGGCCCCCGGGAGCGCTGGATCTCCGAAGGCCGGCCGACAAGCACTGACGTGCCCTCCTATCCCGAGGCGACGTTCGAGGCCAAGCCCGGCGACGAGTCGATCCGCTCTCGGCGCGACGAGGTCCTTTCGGCGATCGGCAACGCCCGCCAGCTGGTGGACGTGCGCTCGCCGCAGGAGTATTCGGGTGAGCTGATCTCGCCCATCGGCTACGAGCAGGAAGGAGCCCAGCGCGGCGGCCACATCCCCGGCGCCAAGTCGATTCCGTGGGCCCAGGCGGTCAAGGAGGACGGAACCTTCAAATCGGCCGACGAGCTGAGTGAGTTGTACGGCGGCAAAGGTGTCCTATCCGGCGAGCCGATCATCGCCTACTGCCGGATCGGCGAGCGCTCGGCCCATACCTGGTTCGTGCTGCGTGAGCTGCTGGGCCAGGACGATGTCAAGAACTACGACGGGTCGTGGACCGAGTGGGGCAACATGGTCAACGTGCCGGTGAAGAAGGGCCCTTGACGCTCCTCAGAGCAGGGCGCTGATCCGGTCAAACAGGTCCGAGAGGATGCGCGCGGTAGCGCCCCAGATCACGTTGCCGTCCACCACGTAGGTGTCCGTGCGGATGGGCAGTCCCCGGCGGACCAGACGGCGGCGTTGGTAGCCCTGACGCAGTGCGGGCAGGGAGAGCTCGAGGATCTCGGCCACCTCGCGGGGGCTGAGGGTCCACTCGCGGCCGGGCTCGATCAGTCCTACGAACGGGTATACGGCATAGCCGGTGGCGATCGTGGGGGTCGGCTGCAGCGCACCGACCAGCTCCACCGCGTCAGCGGGGAGCCCGATCTCCTCGTCGGCTTCGCGCAGCGCGGTCGCGACCAAGCTGGCCTCGCCCTCATCCAAACGGCCGCCGGGAAACGAGATCTCGCCCGGGTGACGGCGTAGGTCCTCACGCCGGCGCGTGAACACGGCGTGGAGCTCACCGTCCTGGAGGTAGAGCGGGACCAGAACACCCGCCTGGATGCGGCCGCGGACAGACAGCTTTGCCGCCTCGTCCGGGGCGAGCAGAACCCGTCCGAGCTCGGCCTTGAGCGCTTCCCGGCTCAGCCGCATGGCCGGACTATATTTGGGCGCACATGGACGGCCTGATCGTCGTTGACGTTCAGAACGACTTCTGCGCCGGAGGCGCGCTCGAGGTGCCAGACGGAGACGCCGTGGTCGGTCCGATCAACCAGCTGATGGAGGAGATCTCGTTCGTGGTCGCCACCCGCGACTGGCACCCGCCGAACCATCGCTCGTTTCAGGCCCAGGGCGGCCCCTGGCCGGCGCACTGCGTTCGTGACACGGGCGGTGCCGAGCTGCACCCCCGGCTTCACACCAGCCAGATCGACGCGATCGTCGACGCCGGCCGGGAGCCCGACCACGCGGGCTACTCGGGCTTTGAGCACACGGAGCTGGAGCGCCTGCTCCGAGACGCCGGCGTGGAGCAGGTCCACGTGGCCGGACTGGCGCTCGACTACTGCGTGAAGGCCACCGCGCTGGACGCGCGCCGGGCAGGGTTCGATGTGCTGCTGCACCAAGGCGCCACGCGGGCGATCGACACCGAGCAGGGCGACGCCGAGCGCGCGCTGGAGGAGCTGCGAGCGGCCGGCGTGGAGGTGGTCGACTAGGCCCGGCTGGTCAGCTCGACGCGCTGTTTGAAGCGGACCGGGCCCTCTAGCGTGCGGTGGACCGGGCACCGTGCGGCGATCGCCTCCAGACGCTCACGTTGGTCGGAAGTCAGGTGATCCGACATGCGTAGCGTCAGGTTGAAGAAGGTGGAGTAGCCGCGGGGAGCCGACTCGTACTCGCACTCCACCTCCAGCTGGCCGATGTCCCAGCCCTTGCGCTGGGCGTACATATCCATGGTGATCGCGGTGCAGGAGGCGAGGCTGGCGGCCAGCACCTCCTGCGGACCAGGTCCCTGATCCTGGCCGCCGTCCTTGAGCGGCTCGTCAATCGTAAGCTCGTGGTCGCGGATCGTTATCGCGTAGACGTACGGGCCGCGGTCGGTGCGGCGGGCGATGGCTTTCATCAGCTCAGCTCAGGGGGTTGAATAGCAGTCCGGTCGGAACCTTAGGGAAGAAATAGGTCGACTTCGGCGGCATGCTCTCGCCGGCCCCCGCGACCTCCTGGATCTGACCCACCGGGGGAGGGGCCATCAGGAACGCCGCGTCGTACTCGCCACTCTGGACCAGCTCGATCGCGTGCGGCGCGTCGCGGGCATAGCCGAGCTGGGTGAGGTGGTCGATGTCCTCGTCGGTCATGCCGAGCGCGCCCTTGAGGATCAGCGCCTCGAGCACGGCGGTGTCGAGCCGGCGGTAGGGCTCGGCCCGGTCAGGTAGAGCCGCGTCGGCGATCGCCGGGTCCTTGAGTGTCAGCCGGAACGGTCGCTGGAAGTGGGAGTCGATGTAGCCCAGGACGATCTGACCGGGGTCGGTATCCGGAGCCAGATGGTCCGGGCCGGGGAGCTCCTCCATCTCGAAGTCGCGTCTCAGGACGGCGGCGAGCGTCTCCTGCTGGTCCGAGGAGAGATTCTTCAGCAGGCGGTGAGTGGGGAACACGGTCAGGCCCGGGTCCTGGAGCGCGACTAGGTACATGAGCACGTAGCGATGGTCGCCTTCGCCGCCCAGCTCGTCGGCGTAGATGCGGGCTGTCTCGTAGCGATGGTGGCCGTCGGCGATCAGCAGCTCAGCGCCCAGCAGCGTGGCCTGGACGGCTTCGATGGCGCCTGGGTGCTCGACCCGCCAGATCCGGTTGGCCGTGCCGTCGTCGTCGCTGGCCTCGCCCCAAGGTTCTGCGGCTCTGGCGTCGATGAGCGCGGACAGTGCTGCCTCGGCCGGGTCGGCGTAGAGCGAGAATATGGGCGACAGGTTGGCCCGCGTGGCCCGGGTGAGCTTGAGGCGGTCCTCCTTGGGGCCCGGGTGGGTGCGCTCGTGGGGCCGGATGCGTCCGGCCCCATAGTTCTCCACGCGCACGCGCGCGTGGAGACCGCGGCGGGTGCGGCTCCGACCGTCGGGACCGGTGTAGTCCTGCTCCAGCACCCACAGGGCGGGGGCTTCATCCTGCACGACAACGCCGTCGGCACGCCAGGCGGCGATCCGGTCGGCCGCGGCGGCGTACGGGTCATCGCCGGTAGGCAGGTCGATGCGCACCACGTTGTACGGGGAACGCGCCTCGAGCTGGGCCCGTTGGTCTGGGTCGATCACGTCGTAGGGCGGCGCGATCACTGCCTGGAGCCCGCCGGTCTTCGTCAGGTCGTAGTGGAGTGCGCGCAGCGGCTGGACATCGGCCATCGCCGCGGAAGCTACTTGTTTAGACGCTCGTCAGACGGCTTGACGCCGGCGACGCCGCTGCCGGCTGTGGCGGGTGCGAGCCGCGGTAGGGGCGACGTGTGCCCTTCCGTCGTGGCCATTGGTGTCGAGCTGGTGGTTGAGCCCGAGGGTCGCCGCGATCCGGCGAACCTCGTGTTGCTCGTCCGGCGTGACGAGCGTGATACCGATACCTGTGTCGCCGGCGCGTCCGGTGCGCCCGATGCGGTGGACGTAGGTCTCGCTGTCCGCGGGGGGGTCGAAGTTGATCACGTGTGATATCTCTCTGACGTCGAGCCCGCGGGCCGCGACGTCGGTGGCAATCAGAGTGTCTGCGGCTCCGGACTGGAACCGCGCCAGGGCTTGCTCGCGCTGGCGCTGTGACTTGTTGCCGTGCATCGCTACCGCGCGGATGCCCTGGGCGGCCAGGCGCTTGACCAGTCGATCGGCTCCGCGCTTGGTGCGTACGAACACCAGCGTGAGCCCACGCTCGCTCCGCAGCTCACGCACCAGCGCGTTGACGCGGTGCTCGTGTGCGACCGGGACGAAGCGGTGCTCGACATCGCTGCTCGCCCGCCGGCCCGACGGACCGTGCTCGTGCACGGCTGCGTTTCGCGTGTACTCCTTGGCCACGCGCCCGGCAGCGCCGTCGAGCGTGGCCGAGAAGAACAGCGTCTGGCGGTCTTTGGGGCACAGCGCCACGATCCGATCCACGGCCGGGCGGAAGCCCATGTCGAGCATCCGGTCGGCCTCGTCGAGGACCAGGATCTCGATATTGGCCAGGCTGAAGGCGCCTCGCGCCAGCAGATCTTCGAGTCGTCCCGGCGTCGCGACCACGACGTGCGACCGAGCTGCGTCTTTGGCCTGCTTGACCAGACCGACACCGCCATAGACGGCGGTCACGCGCAGTGCTCGGGCGGTGGCGATCGGTCGGATATCGTCGACGATCTGGCTCACGAGCTCACGGGTTGGGGCGAGAATCAGGGCAGACGGCCGCCGGC
This sequence comes from Solirubrobacteraceae bacterium, assembly GCA_035532195.1. Lineage (GTDB taxonomy): Bacteria > Actinomycetota > Thermoleophilia > Solirubrobacterales > Solirubrobacteraceae > Palsa-465. The sequence continues at coordinate 22,968 of DATKRM010000056.1, read as the reverse complement.
CGTCACTCTTGACGCGGTCTGCGATCGGGATTCCGAAGGCGAGCGTCTTGCCCGAGCCTGTCGGAGACTTGGCGAGCACGTCGCGCCCGCCAAGGACGTCGCCGATTACCTCGCTCTGAATGGCGAATGGGGTGGTTATGCCATCGCTGGCCAGCGAGTTGACCACGGCACGCGAAACGCCGAGATCGCTGAAGGATTGCGTATTAGACATCTAGGACTCCTTGGCGGCACTGCGGGCCGCGAACGGTTCGGAAGTGACGGCTGACCCGAACCGCTGAGAGCGGGACCCAAGCAAGCTGCCGCGCGGCCGAAGGCATCGACCGCCTCGATGAACGTAGCAGGTCGTCACTACGCCCACGGCCACCGAGTGTCCCGCGGTTCCGAACTCACAAGTCGAACTCCACCCGGAACGCAAGCTCGGATTAGACTCAGTTCAGCTACGCGGGGCGTAGCGAAGCCTGGTATCGCGCCGCCTTTGGGGGGCGGAGACCCCCGGTTCGAATCCGGGCGCCCCGATTGCAGACAGCCCCGCCCCGGGCTCACCACGCCTCGGGCCGTCAGATAACCGACAGCTCTGCGACTCGACCCGCAACTCGGCGGAAGCAACGTGTTTGCGGGACTCATTGGACCACGACGACCAAGGGAGGTGTCATGCGAACGTCCCGCATTGTTCTGTCCGCGGTCGCAGTTATCGCGATCGCCGCTGTATGGGTCGGGTTGGCCACGGCCGCCTCACCGCCCACCGCCACCACATCGCCGGCCACGAGTCCTTCGGACTCTGGGGCGACGCTCAACGGCAGCGTGAACCCGAACGGCCAGGACACGAGTTACGCATTTCAATGGGGACCGACCAGTGGCTACGGCCATGAAACAACCCTGATCTCCGCCGGCTCGGGCACCAGCAGCTCAACGGTGAGCGCCAACGTGACCGGCCTGGCGTCCGGGACGACGTACCACTTTCGGCTCATCGCGCTGAACGCGACGGGGACCTCCGTGGGCACCGATCAGACGTTCAGCACGACCGGCACGCCTCCGGCCCCGTCGAATCCGCCCACGGCTACCACCGGCGCGCCAGCGAATGTCGGTCAATCGGGCGCCACCGTCAACGGGACAGTGAATCCCGCGAGTCAGGCGACCACCTACTACTTCGAGTACGGCCCAACCTCGAACTATGGGTTCGAGACCTCGGCCATCAACGGCGGCTCTTCAAGCACCGACGAGCCGGCGAGCGCCAACCTGGCTGGGCTCCAATCCAGCACCATCTACCACTACCGGCTGGTGGCGTTCAATCCGGGCGGCACTACGCTGGGGTCGGATCAGACGTTCACCACCGCGCCCCCATCGAAGTCCCAAGTGGCGTTCATCGGCCGGATGGGATTCGTATCCCCCGGCCGGATCATTGGCGTCGAGGCGGGCTGCTTCGGCGGCACGACGAACTGCACCGGCCACGTCACGATGAGCGACAGCGGGGTTGTGATCGGGCAGCGTGACTTCAACATCGCGCCCAACAGCGGTGGCTTCCAGAACATCGAGCTGTCGGCCCGCGGAGCCCGCAGGCTGCTCAGCTACAACAGCGTGTTCCACCTGCTTCCGGTCACCGTCACGGTGACCACCAGCGGCGGTCAGACGATCACCCAGACCATGCATCTGGCCCGCTGGGTGTGGCACTAGACCAGCCCTGGTGCGTGCCCGCCGGCGTCTCGCCGGCGGGCACGCCGGGGGCTGCGGCCGCCGTCTCCCGGGTTACAGTGCAGCTGACGGCCCCCGTAGCTCAGCTGGATAGAGCGCCGGCCTTCTAAGCCGTGGGTCGCAGGTTCGAGTCCTGCCGGGGGCACGTAGGCGAGGCGCCGCGTCTTGAGAGCGACTTGACGCTCATCCGTCCGGCCCATATCGTGAATCGATGAGCGAATCGCCACTGACACGCCGGCGCTTCCTAGCTCGCTCCGCGGCCACCGGGGCGGTTGTGCTCGCCGGGTCCGACGAGGCGAGCGCGAGGGCGCTCATGCCGGGGCCGGGCGCCGCGGCTGTGAAGCAGCGGCCAACGAAGGCCGGCAAGATGTTCGGGAACCTCCTTCGGAGGGTCAAGGCCTCATATCCGGACAAGACGACCTTCCGGCTCCTGGAGCAGGTCGCCGCCTCGCCGGTGACGACCAACAAGATGGTCGATGTGGCCTTTGGCCTGCTCGGCAACTACAGCGCCGCGGGCAGTGAGCACCCGCCGCCGATCCCGCCGGCGCCGGCGCTCAGCTTCCCCGCTGAAAACAGGCAGCACTACCGCGTCCAGACCGAGTGGTACTACCTGAGCTTGAGCCTCAAGCTCGACAACGGTGCGCTCGTCAGCATCGTCGCGACCTTCTTCCGGAGCCCGATCGGATCGGCACCCCCCATCCGCGGCGTCGCGCCGCTCGCCCAGCAGATGTTCAGCACCAGCATCGGTATCACGGTGAGAGATCTACCTGGCCAGGCCGATGCCCACTACGCCGTTCCGACGACCAGCTTTTATGCCCCGACCGGCGGCGTGAGGATCTCGAATAACCCGTTCGAGCTGACCCTGGGCAAGAACTCACTCAAGGGCGGGCGCGACGTATTCCCCCTGAGGGTCCGCCTGGTCAACGACGCCGTTCCCTCCATCGGACTCCCGCGAATCGACGTGAACGTGACCTGCGCCGCCACCAACCCCCGCTTCCTCCAGGGCAAGGACGGGTACGTCGGCGCCGAGGGCTTTGCGTCGTTCTACTACTACAGCTGGCCGCAGCAGCAGACGAGTGGCACGGTGACTATCGGCGGTAAGCGCCACGGCGCGGGCGGGATCACGTGGGTTGACCATCAATGGGGCGCCAACCCGGCTCCAGCGCGGGGCAGCGTGCCAGTTCCAGAGGGAGGCTGGTCGTGGTTCGAGTTCCAATTCGATGGCAACCGGTCGTTGACCCTCGTCTTCCCGCACAAGCCGCTTCAGAACGGCAGGCTGCCGTTCACCCCGATCAACGGGATCGGGACCTACGTCGATGGCAAGTCGTCGACCTTCCTGTTGGGGACGGTGACGATCCCCGAAGGCTCCCCCTATGTGCGGAGCCCGCTAACCAAGGCGCTCTATCCAACGCAATGGGTGCTGAAGACGGTGACCGGGCCGTCGATCCAGGTCATCCCCACGGTTGCAGTTGAACCCTCGACGCTCTATTTCGCCTCGTTTCACGAGTACTCCGAGGCCGCCTGCACCGCCGTCGGAACGCTGGCCGACGGCTCGACGATGAAGGGGGTGGGGATCTGCGAGACAGTCGGCATGGAAGCCCCGACGCACTACAAGGCCCGCTGCGTGGCTTACCTGAAGGCGGGCCTGAGGAAGGGGAGGTAGCCAGGAGCAGATCGCGCGGCCCGGGCCCCCGCGACCTGCTGGCCAGTGGCGCTGATGGCTAGCCCACGTCGAACGGGTTGGTCGTGTTGGCGCGCAGAACGACCGTATTGCTCCTCGACGCAGGCGGCTTGGTTATGGCACTGGGGAACTCGCCGCACTTACTTGAGGTAGGCCCTCTTTAGGTGCGCCGCGGCCGGACGGTCATCGACGATCAAGCCCAGCTCCTGCAGCCCGGAGGGGCCCGGAGCTGAGGTCAGTCAGAGCGTGGGATGCTCTGCTGGAACCGGAAGACATTGGCGGGGTCGTAGCGCCGCTTGATCTCAGTCAGGCGTTTGAGGTTCGCGCCGTAGTAAGCCGTCTGCCAGTTGGGTTGCGCGCGGTCAATGAAATTTTGGTAGGCGGCGCCGGTCGTGTGCGGGCGAAGCCTGTCGGCGAGCTGTTCGATCCAGGCGAGACCACGCGACACCGTTCGCGGCGAGTCCTGAAGCGTCCACTCGGTCTCGGTGGCCAGGACCGCGAACATGTTCCGGTGCACAAACGCCGTGGCATCGGCGGGCACGCGGTTAATCGCGCCACCCGATGCAAACAGCGCCGCCCCGGCGCCATCCTCGTTGTGGCTGCCTGGCCACCGCTCGAGGGCACGCAGCAGAACATCAACTCCGACGCCGTCGAGCGGCCGATCCAGATATGCGGACTTCACCTCATAAGCGATCTGGGGAGTCGTGTGAAAGAAGTAATCCTTGGCCTGCCAAAACGTTCGCCGCGCGATCAGCTGCTTGGTGATCCGTCCAGCGCGCAGCGCGGGTGCGAGCAGGTCGACCAGCTCGTCCTTCGGCCCGAAGTGCTGGCCGAGCGCCGAGATTGTCGGCGGCTCCTTGCCGCCGGTCCGCGGGTTACCGGCGGCGCCAACCCCCAATCGCGCTGAGAACTCCTCAGGCGCTCGCTGGATGACCTGCTGGAACGCCTCAAACACGGCGGCCGCGTCCGCCCACTCCCACGAGATGTCGTAGAGGGTGACGTCCGCGACCGGGTTCGTCGCGAACGTATACGAGGTGCACACGCCGAAGTTACCGCCGCCACCGCCACGCAGCGCCCAGAACACATCCGGGTTCTCGCGCTCGCTGCAGGTCAACAACCGACCATCCGCAGTGACCACGTCCGCCGCGACTAGGTGATCACATGTCAGCCCCATCTTGCGGGAGCTGAACCCGATCCCTCCACCGAGTACCAGCCCGCCGATGGCCACAGTCGGGCACCGCCCCGCGGAGATCGTAACGTTGTGCGGCTGAAGGGCCGCGTAGATCATCGTGTTACGCGCGCCTGGCTGAGACGTCACGGTGCCGCTGCTGTCATCGATGGACACCGTCCGCATCCCCCCGACGTTCACGACCAGGCCCGGCCCGACGCAATAGCCAGCATAGTTGTGGCCACCGGAACGAACTGCGACCGGAACGCCATTCTCATGTGCCCACACCACGGCGGTTTGCACATCCTGGGCACTCGCGCACAGCGCGACTCCCTTCGGGTGCACGCCGCCGTACCGGCCGTTCAACGGAAGGCTGATCTGTGCGTAGCCGCGATCGCCCGGCCTGACCAGCTTGCGGCCCAGTCTCGCCGAAAGCTCATCCCAGCGCGGTCGAGATGCACTCGCCCCCGAACCACAGCCGGCCAGAAATTCCAGCTCTCCCGCAAGGCTCGCAGCTAGGAGCGACCCACCGGCACGCCGCAGGAACGCACGCCTCGTCGCGGTCTTCTCAGCTGCGGCAGACACAGACGCTCCTCGGATTGAACGCAGCTATTGTCGCGCTCCCCACTGAGGTGGCCCTACTCGGCAAGCACGGCCGCGCGCGCGCTCAGGTGCCACGGACGTCGCTTGCCGGGAGGCTCTTGGTTAGCCACGTCGCATACGGGCTGAAGCCTTCGCGTTCGTAGAAGCGGCCGGCATCGTCGTTGCCGACCAGCAGGTGCAAGCTGATCTCGCTCGCCCCGAGGGCGTGTAGTCGCTGGCTGGCGGAGTCGAGTAACGCTCGGCCGATGCCGGATCCCCGCTCCACGGGAAGCACAGACAGCGTCTCGAGCTCACCGGCTCGCTCCGCCGTCGGCCAGGTCGGCGAGCCGTCGCGCAGATGGACCATCGCGTACCCGACGAGTCCGTGATCGCGGCGAGCGACCAACACAAACGAATCAGGGTCCGCCAGCCACTCCCGGTATTGGCGTTCCCGGTGCCTCCAGGATTCCTCCGGGTCATAGGCGGGAGGAAGCCACGATGGTGCCACCGTCAGGTGGTGCTCCCGCAACGAGTTCCACAGCGGCGCCAACTCGTCGAGCCGGTCAGTCGGTAGCTCCTCGATCGAGACGCCGTCGGGCATCGAGTCTGGCATGGCATGACCTTACGACAGGCCGGCGCTTCGCCCGACCGTCCCGGGGCGCAGCTCGACGAGCTCTGAGACTCGTCGGCCGACGGACCGGCCTGATCTGAACCACTGATCTCGGCGCGCCGCGGGGCGCGCATCGCCTGTTGGTCCGCCGCCCTAATATCGGTAGGCGCGTGAGCTGAACGATGGGACCAGAGGACTCGACATCCCTACGGGCTGCATTCCGGCCCCCGGCACTGCGGGCGGCGCTCGTTGTCGAGCGACCGGTGTTCGGGAGCCCCTGGGATTCCCCGGTCGACATGTTCGCCTGCATCACGGCGGTGGGTGTGCTCGAGCCGCTGCTGCTATGGGGCGGAGGCAAGCTGATGAGCTCGATCTTCGGCTTTGGCTCCCGCTGGCATCTGGGGGTGCTCATCGCCGCATCGGTGGTCGGCGCGGCGGGTTTCATGACCATCGTGGGGCGCGAGCGCACCAGGCTCGCGGTCGACGTCTTGGCGATCGGCGCGTGGCTCCTGCTTGGCCTCGTCGTCGCCCCCATTGTCGGCTTGGCCCCTTCATCCGGTGCGGCGGTAGCCATCTACGCAGGCTTGCTGATCCTCATCGTCGCGTCCGTGCTTCTCTTCGGTCGCTGGAAGACCGCGTTTCTCCGCACCCTGAGCTGGCCGGGGACCTGGCTGGCGCTGGGGGCATTCTTTGCCTTCTGTGCCTACCGCCTGCTCCTCTACACATAGCCCTTACGCCAACTACTGCGACCTCTCAAGGGCAGCTTCCGTTTGAGGGCAGCTTGGGCGCGTGGACTTGGGCTTACGCGACGTCGGTTGCCAGCGCCAGGCCGAACGGGCTGCCCTCGGAGTCGCGGCAGATTGCCCACCTCGCTCCCGGATGGACCACGCTGCCCTCGAGTGCGGTGACGCGTTCGAGTGCCGCGGGCAGGTTGTCCACGGTGAAGTAGGGCAATGAAAACGAGTCACCGGGACCGCGTCCGCGTGCGTGCACCCCGACCTCCGGTGCACCTGCGTTCGTTTGCCACCCTTCGCCCTGCGTCCCGTGACGCGGCTCAAGTTCGGCGCCGAGCACGCCAGCCCAAAACCGTCGGGCGCGCTCCGGATCGTCGGCAGGAAACTCAATCAAGGACGGTCCGACAGCAGTCATGCTCCCGAGCACCCTACTGACAGGTAGTGGGCGGCTGCGATGCCGGTGAAGGCATGCCTGAATGGTGCGCGCACGCGCGAGGAGCACTCGGCGGTGCCGCTCACGGCGGCCGAGCTCGCTGCGGACGCTGCCGCGGTGCGGCGCGTCGGCGCCTTCGCTGTGCATGTGCATCCTCGCGACGCTCGTGGTGTCCCGACCCTGAAGGCGGCCGCATGCGACGCCTCGGTGGCCGCGATCCGCGCCGCTGTCCCTGGTCTGCCGGTCGGCTTGTCAACCGCCGAGGCGATTGATCCTGACCCGTTCGCGCGCGCTGCGGCGATCAAGCGCTGGCGCACACCACCTCACTTCGTCTCGGTCAACCTGTCCGAGCTCGGGTGGGCTGGGATCTTCCGCGCTGCGTTGCAGGCCGGGATCGGCGTCGAGGCCGGCCTCGCCTCCCCTCGCGACGCCGACGAACTCCTGCACAGCCCGTTCTCGCACCGCCTCGTGCGGGTGCTGGTGGAGGTCGACGGTGGTGTCGAGGACGCCCGAGCGATCGCCGCCCTAGTTCCCGCCGGAGTGCCGCAGCTATGGCATGGCTACGGCGAGCGCACATGGGAAGTCGTCGCAGCCGGCGCCGCCGCCGGACACGACGCGCGCGTCGGGCTCGAGGATGTCCTCGTACTGCCAGACGGTCGTCCGGCGCCAAACAACGCCGAACTCATCTCGGCCGCCGTCGAACTGATCGCTCACGCCGAATAACGCCGCCAACAGGGGCTGCGCGTGACAACCAGCAGCGCGGACACGATCGCGGCCTGACGTCCGAAGTGGTCAACCACCACCGCTAGCGCGGGCGAAAAGCTCCGACCAGCTTTCGATCCCAGGGCGCGTTTCGCTGCCCGGCGGGGCTAAGGTTCTGGCTACGATGCCCGAGCCCGAGAAGGCAGTTCCGCCTGAGCCGATGCCGCACGACAAGCGGGGCTGGCGAGTAGCGCCCGGGCCCGGTGGCCGCGGGATGCCCGAGGAGCACAAGCCGCGCCAGCCGCACCGGCTGGCCGGGTTCTGGGTCTTCTTCATCGCGCTGCTGGCGGTCAACTGGGTGTTGGTGCTGGTCGCCCAGCCTTCCACGCAGCCGCGGGTGAACGTCCCGTTCAGCCCCTACTTCCTCCAGCAGGTCCAAGCGGGGCAGGTGAAGTCGATCTCCTCGAAGAGCGACACGATTCAGGGAACGTTCAAGGCAAAGCTCCGCTACCCGCCGAGCGACGCGAAGGCCACGCCGACCACGTTGTTCGCAACGCAGGTGCCGGCGTTTTGGAACGGCGCCTCGCTGACCACGCTGCTGCAGTCCAAGCAGGTCCAGGTCAACGCGCAGAACCCGAACCCTGGGACCTCGGTGTTGGCAGAGATCCTGCTGGGGTTCGGCCCCACGATCTTGCTCATCGCCCTGTTCTGGTTCTTCGTGCGTCGGGCCGCATCCGCCGGTGGCGGTGGGCTCGGTGGATTGGGCAATTTCGGGCGCTCGCAGGCGCGGCGGGTGGATCCGGAGAAGATCCGGGTCACGTTCGACGACGTGGCTGGGATCGACGAGGCGAAGGCCGAGCTGGCGGAGATCGTGGATTTCCTCAAGACTCCGGACCGGTACGCCCGGCTGGGTGGACGGATACCCCACGGCGTGCTGCTGTTTGGCCCCCCCGGGACGGGCAAGACGCTGCTTGCTCGGGCGGTGGCGGGGGAGGCGCACGCGGCGTTCTTCTCGATCGCCGCCTCGGAGTTCATCGAGGCGATCGTCGGGGTTGGCGCATCGCGCGTGCGTGACCTGTTCGCCAAGGCCAAGGAAGCAGCCCCCTCGATCATCTTCATCGACGAGCTCGACGCGATCGGCCGCTCCCGGCAGGGGTCGGCCAGCGTCACCGGGGCCAACGACGAGCGCGAGCAGACGCTCGACCAAATCCTCACCGAGATGGACGGGTTCGAGAGCGCGCAGGCTGTCGTCGTGCTGGGCGCGACGAATCGCTCCGAGATCCTCGACCCGGCCCTGCTCCGTCCGGGGCGGTTCGACCGCCGCGTCGCCGTGCAGCCACCCGATCGGCTGGGTCGGCTCAAGATCCTCCAGGTGCACACCCGGTCGATCCCGCTGGCCGATGACGTCGACCTCGAAGCGCTGGCATCGACGACGCCCGGCATGGTGGGCGCCGATCTGGCCAATCTGGCCAACGAGGCGGCGCTACTGGCAGCGGGGCGAGACCACGACAAGGTTCAGATGGCCGACTTGACAGACTCGCTGGAGAAGATCCTGCTCGGGGCGCCACGCGGAATCGTTCTCAGCCCGGAGGACCGCGAGCGAACCGCCTACCACGAGTCCGGGCACGCGCTCGTCGGGATGCTCACTCCTGAGGCCGACCCGGTGCGAAAGGTGTCGATCATCCCGCGCGGAATCGCGCTCGGGGTGACCCTGTCAACGCCAGATTCCGACCGCGTCTCGTACTCCCGGGAGGAGCTCGAGGCCAAGATGAATGTCCTGCTCGGTGGGCGCGTGGCCGAGGAGGTCGTCTACGGCAAGATCACAACCGGCGCCGAGTCCGACATCCAACAGCTCACCCAGATCGCCCGCCAGATGGTCGGCCGCTGGGGCATGAGCGACAAGCTGGGGCCGATCACTCTGCTGCCGTCCGAGGGTCAGAGCCCATTCCTCCCGGGTGCGAGCGAGACCTCGCCGCAAACCCAGTGGCTCGTCGATGAGGAACTGCACCGCATGATTGACGATGCCCACGAGGCGGTCAGCCAGCTGCTCGTCGAGCACCGAGAGCAGCTCGACAGCCTGGCCCGCGCGCTGATTAAGGCCGAGACGCTCGACGGTCCCGATGCCTACGCCGCCGCCGGGATCCCGATGCGGGCGGCCGACCTCCAAGTGATTACCTCCGCGGAGGTTCCGGACTAACCAACCCCTTGTTGGGAGCTGATTCCGAGCTTGATCCACCAGACTAGGGCATCGACCAGGGGGTCCTACGGGCGCAACCGGCCGCCCGGAGCGGGAACCTGACACCAGCAACCGACGGAGGTAACGATGAGCTCGAGCCCTGACTACGACGTGATCGTCCTCGGCGGCGGCGCCCCCGGAGAGCATTGCGCTGCGGCCCTGGCTGCCCGCAAGCTGCGCGTCGCGGTGATTGAGCGAGAGCTCGTAGGTGGTGAGTGCTCCTACTGGGCGTGCATTCCCTCCAAGAGCCTGTTGCGCCCGGGCGAGGCGGTGCAGGGCGCGCGTGGGGCCGGGGCAACGGCCGAGGTCGACGTTCAGGCCGCTCTCGCGTGGCGTGACTTCATGGTCTCCAACTACTCCGATGCGGGCCAGGAGCGCTGGCTGGCGGCGCGGGGCATCGACCTGCTGCGAGGCACCGGCCGGCTGGCGGGCACCGGCGTGGTCGAAGTCGATGGGGTCCGGCACACCGGCGCAGCACATCGTCGTGGCGACGGGGTCGGATCCGATCGTGCCTCCGGTCCCTGGCGTTCGTGAGCTCGAGGGCGTCTGGGGCACACGTGAGGCGACGAGCATGAAGGCTGTCCCGCGCCGCCTGCTCGTGCTGGGTGGCGGGTCGGCCGGCGTCGAGCTGGCCCAGGTCGTGCGACGGCTCGGCGGGGAGGCGGTGCTCGTTGAGGGCGCGGACCGCGTGCTGCCCCGCGAGCCAGAGCCCCTCGGCACGGCGCTCAGCGAAGCCCTGCGCCGAGACGGAATCGAGCTGATGCTCGGACAGCACGCCAGCGCGGCGCGACGGGAGGGCGACGAGTATGTCCTGGAGTTCGATGGCGGCACGGAGCTCCGCGGCGACCGGCTGCTCGTGTCAACCGGACGGCGCCCGCGGGTCGACGGGATCGGCCTGGAAACCGTCGATGTCGAGCCCAACCCCCACGGGATCCAGGTCGACGAGTACCTGCGCGCAGGGGAGCGGCTGTGGGCGATCGGGGACGTCAACGGCATCTGGCCGCTGACCCACGTCGGCGAATACGAGGCCGACGTGGTTGCGGCGAACATCTCAGGCGATGCGCATCCGACGAACTACGAAGCGGTTCCGCGAGTCACCTACACCGACCCACAAGCCGCTGCGGTGGGCGCGGTCGAAGCGCAGTACAGCGCCACCGCACCCCTGGCAGACGTGCCCAAGACCGCCACCTACACGCACGCCTACGCCGAATCAAACGGGTTCCTGACGTTGCTCAGCGACGGGCAGCGTCTCACCGGCGCTTACGGGCTCGGGCCCGAAGCCGGTGAGTGGATGCAGCAGGCGACGCTCGCCATCCGGGCCCGCATCCCGCTTGAGGTGCTGAGCGACACGATCCAGCCCTTCCCGAGCTTCTCGGGGATCTACGACCCGGCAGTGATGGCGCTCCGCATGGAGATCGCCGACATGCCACGGCCGGTCACGCCGATGGACGCGCAGATGGCGACCCTGTCGGGGTGAGGAGCGTGGGGTAATGCGGGCCGATATCAGGCCGGGTGGGGTCTTCCCCGACTACGAGCTGCCCGACCACACGGAGGTCCCCCGAAAGCTCAGCGATCTGCAGGGCGACGATCCCCTGATCCTCACGCTGGCCCGGGGCCACTTCTGCCCCAAGGAACACCAGCAGCACCTCCAGCTCGCCGCGGCCTATCCACAGATCGCCGTGGCCTACACCCAGATCGCCACGATCGCGACCGACCCTCATCACACGCTCCAGGAGTTCCGCGCCTCGGTCGGCGCCCAGTGGCCATTCCTGTCCGACCCGGAGCGGATCGTCCAGAAGGACCTCGACATCCAGGAGTACACGGACCCCGAGAACGACCCGATGATCCCTCACACGCTCGTGCTCAAGCCGGGGCTCGTTATCCACAGCATCTACAACGGCTACTGGTTCTGGGGGCGCCCGTCGGTCGAGGATCTCCGCCGAGACCTCCGCGCGGTCGCGCGTGAGATCCGCCCCGACTGGGACCTCAGCACCCCCGGGCTGCGCGAGGCCTGGGAGAAAGGCGACGTCTCCCAGTTCCATGGCTGGGACAAGAAGGCCGAAGGAGGACAGTAAAGTCAGGCCGGGATGTCTACGCACGCGCAAGGCTCGCGCGCTGGGGTTGCCGACGGTCCGGAGGATCTCTGATGCCCCGAGCCCGGGATCTCACCGCTTGCGTCCTGGATGGCCGTTACGAGCTGCTTGACCTGGTGGGTGACGGCGCGTTTGGCCGGGTGTACCGCGGGCGCGATCAACGGCTGGACCGGATCGTCGCGGTCAAGGTAATCAAGCCATGGTGGGCGGAGGATCCGGTCTGGTCGCAGACGTTTGAGCACGAGGCACGGCTCCTGGCTCGTCTGAGCGATCCGGGGATCGTTCAGATCTTCGACGTCGGTCAGGCCGAGGAAGGCCTGTACTACGTCACCGAGTTCGTCGATGGCGAGAGCCTGGCCAGCCGGCTGGGCCGAGGCCCGCTGGCGCCGCGGGAGGCCTGCGACATCGCCGAGCAGCTCTGCCGGGCGCTGGCTCGGGCCCACGCCCAGCGCGTGGTGCATCGGGACATCAAGCCGGCCAACGTTCTGCTTTCCAAAGGCGGACGGGTGAAGCTGGGCGATTTCGGCATTGCCCGCCTGGCCGAGGGAACTACGGGCGGGATTGGGGGGGAGGTCGTCGGCACGCCGAAGTACATGGCTCCCGAGCAGGCGCGGGGGCGGCGCACAACCCCGGCGACCGACGTCTACAGCGTGGGGGTGGTCCTCTACGAGATGCTGGCGGGCGCTCCACCGTTTGCCGGCGAGTCGGTGGTCGATCTGGCGCTCAGCCATGTCCAGGACCCGGCGCCGCCGCTGCCGCCCCAAACTCCGCGTCGATTGGTCGAAATCGTCGAGCGCGCGCTGGCCAAGGACGCGGCCGAGCGCTTCCCGGACGGGCGGGCGATGGCAGCCGCTCTGGGCCGGGCGCGGGCGGCGCTGGACATCGAGGCGCATCCCGCTCTGCCAGCCCGGGTCAACGGTGACTCCGGCCGGCGGCCTGAGCCCACCCGGGTGGCGCCCCGGTTGTCGCCGCGCCGAGACGTCGATCCCCCCGGGCGGAGGCGGACCATCGCCTTGCTGGCGCTGGCGTTCTCCCTCCTGGCCGCGCTGGGACTCGGCGCCGTTCTGCTCGCCCCGGGGAGCGTACGCGTTCCGAACTTCCACGGCCTGGCCAGGTCAGCCGTGGTGTCCAAGACACGACACCTAGGTCTGCGCGCGGTGTTCGCTAGCCGCTTCGACTCAGCCAAGCCCGGGACGACCGTCGCCCAGACCCCGACTCCCGGGGCTCAGGTAGACGATGGCTCGGTGGTTCGCGTCACCCTCAGCGCTGGTCCGCCACCGGTCAAGCTCCCGCGGGTGATCGGACAGGACTCGGCCCAGGCTCGCAAGACGCTGGCCGCGCTCGGACTCACCGTGCGCACGGAAACCGTGCCCGCGCCCGGCGTCCAGCCGGGGATTGTCACCGGGCAACGGCCGGGTGGAGGTGCATCCGCGCCGGCACACAGCCAGGTCGTCCTGCTGGTTGCCGAAACGCCGAGCTGGCGAGCGCTGACTTCGCTGGCCGGGACCGACACCGGCCGCTCGGTCCCGTTTCGGATTCGGGGCGGCCAGTGGCGCATCGTGTACCACATGGCCTACGTCGGCACGTGCGACCTGATCGTGTACTGCGACGGCCCGAGCGCTCAGGTTCTCACGCTCCCCAGCGGCTCAGCGCAGTCGAGTTTCGGGCTAAGCGACGGCGGCGCTCAGACTCGGGTCATCCATTCCGGACCCGGCCTCTACCAGGTCAGGGTCACGCCGGGCTCGGACACCGCCCAGTGGTCGATCCAGGTGCAGGACTACTACTGACCCGATCGCCGGCCCGGGCGCACCGGGCGAGGAAGTCCAGCAATGCGGCGTTGATGGCCTCGGGTGGTTCCCGCCGATGTTGTGAGGGCCGTCAGGGACCTCGACACGTGCGCGACGGCAAGCGATGAGTTTCCGCCACCCCGCTGATCCTAAGCTCGTAAACCAAACTCCAGGAGGGGAGACGATGAGCCTCACGGCTGAGACCCCGGTTGAAGTCTTCTGGCGCCGGAGTAGGGTTCCGAGATGTGTCGCCGGTCAGCCGTGGCTTCACCGGTCGTCGGCGGGAGGGTGACGATCCTTCCCGGGTTCCGCCCGGCCAGTACGTCACGGCCGACTTTCCGGTGCTGTCCGCCGGACCGACGCCGCACACGCCGCTTGACGAGTGGAGCTTCACCATCGACGGGGCGGTCGCCGAGGCAGTCTCCTGGCCCTGGGAAGAGCTCATCGCGCTCCCCGCGGAAGACGTCACTGTGGACATCCACTGCGTCACCAAGTGGTCGAAGCTCGACACGAGCTGGAGAGGCGTGTCCGTGGACACGCTGCTGGAGAACGTCCAGAGCGAGGCCGGATACCTGACCGCTTGGTCGGACGGTGGGTATACGACGAACTTGGCGCTGGAGGACGTCACGGATGGCCAGGGTTGGGTGGCCTACGAATACGGCGGCCAGCCCCTGGAACCGGAGCACGGGGGTCCAGCCCGTCTGTTGGTGCCCCACCTGTATTTCTGGAAGAGCGCCAAGTGGGTGCGCGGCCTGACCCTCACCCCGGACGACGAGCTGGGGTTCTGGGAGACCTACGGCTATCACAACCATGGCGACCCATGGCTCGAGCAGCGCTACCAAGGAGACTGACCTGGCAGCTGGGCCGCGTGGCCACTCTCCGCGACGAGACGCCGCTCACCAAGACGATCCGGCTCGAGCTTGACGACTGGTCGGGCCACCGTGCGGGCCAGCACATCGACATCCGCCTCACCGCCGAGGACGGCTATCAGGCGGAGCGCAGCTACTCGATCGCCTCGGCGCCCGAGGACACCCAGCTCGCCCTGACGGTCGAACGGTTGGACGACGGGGAGGTCTCGCCGTATCTGACCGACGAGCTCCGGCCCGGCGACGAGCTCGAGCTGCGAGGCCCCATTGGCGGCTACTTCGTCTGGGAGGAGGCGTCTGGGGGGCCGCTACTGCTGGTGGGCGGCGGGTCAGGCGTCGTGCCGCTGCGCGCGATGCTCCGTCACTGGGCGGCCGGCCCGCGCGATGTCCCGGTGCGGCTGATCTACTCGGCTCGCTCGCTGGAGGAAGTCATATATCGCGAAGAACTCACGCGCCTGGCCGAGAAACCCGGGCTGGAACTCCACCTCACGCTGACCCGCCAATGGCCCGAGGATTGGGCGGGCCACCGCGGGCGGATCGACGGGGCGCTGCTCGACCAGGTGGCGTTCCCGCCCGCCCAGCGGCCGCTGGTCTACGTGTGTGGTCCGACCGCCTTCGTCGAGGCGGCGGCGCAGGCGTTGGTGGCCAGCGGACACGAGGCCGGCCGGATCAGAACGGAGCGGTTCGGCCCCACCGGAACCTGAGGCGAAGGAGAACCATGGAACCCCTGGACGGAAACGCAATCGCCGGATCACTGCTCGAGTACTTCGGCGACGAGATGACGCTGGTGCGCGGAACCTGCCGGCACTGCGGAGCCACCGCCCGGCTCGCCGAGCTGCGGGTCTACGGCCGAGCCCCGGGGTCGGTGGCCCGCTGCCGGACCTGCGGCAACGTGGTGATGGTGCTGGTCACGATCCGGGATGAGCCAAGGGTCGACTCGCGGCATCTGGAGGTGCTCGACCCGCCGGGGCAGCTGACGGCCTAGCGTCCGGCCAGGCTGTCCTGGGCGTCGCTGGCCAGGGACCGCAGCACCCCGGTGAACGTGTCGGCCAGATCGCCCAGCTCTTCACCCAGCAGCGTGCGCATATCGCGCAGCACGATCTCGCTGCCGCCATCGGAGCCCTCGATCACGGCCAGCCGCAAGGGAATGTCCACCGCGGCGGGCAGCGAGCGGGCCAGGAGCTTGGCACCCGCCGCCGGGCTCCCGAACACTAGCGTCCAGGCCACGAATCCCGGCGCGCCTGACTGGGCCATGTCGTGGCCGTGGTCCACCACCGCGTATTCGGTTATCCCCCGGGTGCGAAGCGCCTCCCGCAGGGCCGAGACGGTCGCGGCGGGCGGCGCATCCACGTGGATGCGCTCGTAAGTGCTCACCCTAGTCGCGGCAGGCGGCGTCGACGCCGTCCAGCAACCTCCAATTGGCCCGGAGAACGTCCTCGGCGGTCGCGATCAGCGCGTCCTCGTCGGCACCGGCCCGCCGCGGCTCGATCAACCCGCGCACCGCTTCAGCATGCTCGACGTCACGCTGCCGGTGCACCTCGAAGTAGGTCACGGACGGGATCCCGTAGTGCCGGGCCAGCCCGTCCTGCTTGGTCGTGGAGATCGCCGGCTGGGTCGATTCGATCGTGTGCATGGCAACCAGGGTGTCCAAGAACGCCCGGGAGTCGTCCCCGGCCCACACGGCGGCGCAGTCGCGGGTCTCCGGGCTGGGGGCCGCGGCGACGTCACCGCCCACGGTGAGCACGAACTCGTCCCACAGCTGGACGTGGGCCGCTTCCTCGGCCGCGTGATCGGACAGCTCCGGAGCGTTCGGGCCGGCTTCTTCAGACCGGGCGGCGACAGCCGTCGCGTCGGCCAGCGCGACGACGGCGTGGCGGTATTGCCCGGAGTAGTGAGCCAGCTCGTCGAGCTTCAGCGTCCCCTCGGACCAGCGCAGGTAGAACGGGTGACGAAGCACGTCGTAGCGCTCGCGGACCTCTTCCAGACGATTCCAAAACTCCACCGGTCCCTCCTCATTCGCTGTCGGGTGTATGAGAGCCATCCTAGCCATGGCCGAGGATGCGGCTGCGGTCGGGAGGCGGCGCGGCGTCAGTCCTGGAGCACCCGTCCGCCGAAGCGCTTCAGGCCGTCCTCGGGAAGCGTCTCCCACGGCCCCCGGGAGTCGACGAAGCTGTGGTACTGCGGCCGGATGCCCGGATCGTCGTCCAGTGAGCCCAGGCGCACCGACACCTCCGGGCCCTCGGGCCAAGTGCCGCCGAACAGGCTCGAGCCGCAGGCCCGGCAGAACGCCTTGGACATGCCCTGGGGCGGGCGGTAGGTCGCGATCAGCTCGGCGCCTTGGAGCAGACGAAACCCGTCGCGGGATACCCGTCCCTGGGCCAGCGCCGCCGCGCCCGAGTGCTTGCGGCAGCGCGAGCAGTGACAGTAGTTGGCCCGCCGGAACGGCGCGGTGATCTCAAACCGCACTCCCCCGCACAAGCAGCTGCCCCGCACCGGGTGCTCGGGCGATGGCTCGCTCAACGCGGGTCGATCTCGCTCAGCATGCGCATGGCGGTGGGGGCGTTGGCCGGATAGAACGCCTCGATTGACAGCTCGGAAAGCGTGATGTCCACCGCGGTACCGAAGGTCGAGATCGTGCTGAAGAAGGCCAGCTCGCCGCGGCCGCCGGTGTCGCGGCTGGGACGGCGCGACCGGTCTCGACGAAACTCAGATGACGCGAGGACACCGCGGCGTTGAGCGACAGCTCCAACTGGCTGAGGCTGCGCCGCTGGCGCCAGCTGCGCAGCAGGTCGCCAACCCGAGTGGGGGCGGTGGCTACGGCCATCGGCCAAAGCTACACCGGCCCCGGAGGCGGTGCGATTACCTGTCACGTAAGCGTCCTGGCTCACCTCGGCCGACATGCCGGCAGCAGCCGGGTCAGCACCGCGACGCCGAGGAGCAGCACCGCCAGCTCGGCTACTGCCAGCTGGAACGCATGCGCATAACCGCCGTGCAGCGCGCCGAAGAACACCGCGCCGGTCACGGCCACGCCGATGGCATTGCCCACCATCTGCATCGTGGTGAGCAGTCCCGAGGCCGCTCCCGCCCGAGGTCAGTCGGTGGGTGGGCCCGCGACGGGCGCGCCCGTCCGTCGCGCCGCTGGGCCGGGCGTTGGCTCTACGCTCGGCCGATGGAGGCGCGGAGCAGCGAACTGCCAGCGCCCGCCCTGAGCCGCGGGACCTGGCTGCTCACGGCGGCGGGCGTGTTCGCGGTCACGCTGTCGGCGTTTGTGGCCGTCGGAGCGGCGCTGCCCGTGCTGCCCCGCTTCGTCCGGGGGCCGGTTCACGCCGGCGACGTGGCCGTGGGGGTGGTGATCGGCGCGTTCTCGGTCAGCGCCATTGTCGTGCGGCCGTGGGCCGGTCATCTGGCCGACCGCCGGGGCCGGAAGCCCGCCGTCCTGGCCGGGACACTGCTCACCGGGCTGGCGGGCACGTTGCTGCTGACCTCGGCGTCGCTGCCTATGGTGCTGGCATCCCGTCTGGTCATGGGAGCGGGGGAGGGGCTCCTGTTCACTGCTGGCTCGGCGTGGATCGTCGACCTGGCTCCGGCGGATCGCCAGGGTCAGACGATCGGCCTGTTCGGGCTGTCGGTGTGGGGCGGAATGGCGCTGGGTCCACTGATCGGGGATCAGCTGCTGCGGCTAGCCGGGTATGACGCGGTGTGGGTGATGATGGCGCTGGTTCCGCTCGCCGGCGGGCTGGTGGCCTGGCGGCTGACCGAGACCCGACGGCCACCCAGCTCAGCGGTACCGGGACCGCTGATTCCTCGCGCGGTGCTGGCGCCCGGGGCCGCGCTGGCGCTGGCCAACGCCGGGTACGCAACGATGGCCGCGTTCGTGGTGCTGGCCCTGTCCCATCGCGGCATCGGTCACGGCGCGCTGGTGTTCACCGCTTACGCCGCGGCCGTGGTCGGCAGCCGACTGCTGCTGGGGCGACTCCCGGACCGCATAGGAGCCCGGCGCAGCGCCGTGCTGGCCGGACTGGCCGAGGCGGCCGGGCTGGCCGTGATCGCCGAGGCCGGCTCGTGGCCGGTGGCGGTGGCCGGGGGAGTCGTGATGGGGGCTGGCTTCTCGCTCCTCTATCCCGCCCTGGCCCTGGCGGTGGTCCAGCGAACCGGCGAACACGCGCGCGGCCGAGCCCTGGGCGGCTTTACCGCGTTCTTCGACCTGGGGATGGGAGTGGGCGCGCCCGCCGCCGGGGCCCTCGCGGCTCTCGGCGGTTACGGGCTGGCCTTCTGGGTTGCGACCAGCGCCGCGCTGGGCGCGGCCGTGGTCGCGTGGTGCTTGCTGCCGGGCCGCTAAGTCCCGCGATCACCATGGAAGAATTCGCCGGACCGCAATGCTTCACGACCGGCGCCTTCCAGCAATCCGTGCAGGCACTGCTGAACAGCCGCTGAGCATCCCGTCGGCCGGGCGCTGATGCCACAGCTCAGCGACCGGACCGAGCCGGTCGTGGCCCCCCGGAGCTCCCTGCTTCAGGTGGCGCGCGAGTGGACGCGCATCGGGCTGACCGGGTTCGGCGGTCCACCCACTCACATCGCGCTGCTGCGCGAGCTGGTCGTGCAGCGCATGGGCTGGATGGAGCCCAGCGAGTTCGAACACGCGGTGGCGGCCTGCGGCCTGTTGCCCGGCCCCGCCTCGACGCAGCTGGCCATCTTCTGCGCCTACCGCGTGGCCGGCCCGGCCGGAGCGATCGTGGGCGGGCTGGGTTTCATCGTGCCGGCCGTGGTGCTGATTCTCGCCCTGTCCGTGCTGTTCCTGGCCCACGCCCCACCGCTGTGGGTGCGGGGAGCCGGTGCGGGCGCCGGCGCCGCGGTGGCTGCGGTCGCCGTCCACGCGGCTCGGGGCTTGATCGGCCCGAGTCTGGCCCGGGTGCGCCACGATGGCTGGCGCACCTTGCGCTGGCTGGCCTATCTGGGGGTCTGTGCGGCCGCCGCGGCGGTGGTCGGCCCTAACGTGGTGGTCGCGTTGCTGGGCTGTGGCGCGGCTGAGCTGGTGGTGCAGTGGCGGCCGGGGCGGAATCTGTCGCTGCCCGGGGCGTCGATCGGTTTCCTGCCGGCGGCGATCTCCACCGGGGGGGTGGGCGCCCTGGCCTGGACGGCCTTGAAGGTCGGAGCGCTGTCGTTCGGCGGCGGGTTCGTGATCGTGCCGCTGATGCAGAGCGATGCCGTTCACGCCTATCACTGGATGACCAACTCGCAGTTCCTGAGCGCCGTGGCGCTGGGGCAGGTCACCCCCGGCCCCGTGGTGGCCACGGTGGCCGCGGTGGGCTACGCCGCCCACGGAGTAGGGGGTGGCGGGCTGGCAGCGCTACTGGCCTTCGCTCCGTCGTTTGCCTTCGTGCTTCTGGGGGGGGCGCCGGTTCACGCGCCTGCGTGGGAACCCGCGCGCGCGAGCCTTTCTGGATGGCGCCGGCCCCGCCGCGATCGGCGCGATCCTGGGTGCCGCGATCGTGCTGGCCGGCGCGCTGCACCACGGCTGGCAGTTCGCGATTCTGGCCGCCGCCGCGGTGGCACTGCTGGGGCTGAGACTGCATGTCGTCCTGACCTTGATCGGCGCAGGCTTGATCGGAGTGCTCGCCGCGCTGGCGGGGGCTGCGGTCCCGGCTTAATAGGTATGGTGCGCCGTCCGGTGGGAGGCATCGACCTCCCGCGAGGCGATCACGTCGAGGAGGCCACGGTGAACAAGCTGCGAAACCGCTACCTGGTGCTGGCGCTCAGTACCGCGGCCTTGGCCGCTGCAGGCTGCGGGAGCTCGAGCAAGAGCAAGACGACGGCCAAGACGCCGCCGGCTCCCAGCACGCCGGCCACGCCCAGCACACCCTCCACGACCGGCACCACATCGCTGGCCGGGGTGAGCGCCTCTACGCCGGTCACGGACCCGCGGGTGCGATCGCTGCTGATCCAGGGCGAGCAG
Source organism: Solirubrobacteraceae bacterium (assembly GCA_035532195.1). Taxonomy (GTDB): domain Bacteria; phylum Actinomycetota; class Thermoleophilia; order Solirubrobacterales; family Solirubrobacteraceae; genus Palsa-465. The sequence continues at coordinate 2,434 of DATKRM010000056.1, read as the reverse complement.
AGCCGGAACCAGGGCCGGTTCAGCCCGACGCAGCTGGGTAACTTCGCCGATTGCCTGATCAAGAAGCTCCAAGGCGAGGGAGTCAAGACGCTCGGCGAGCTCCAGCAGCACCGCTCGGAGGCCAGCTCGCTGGGCAGGTCGTGCGCCAGCACCCTGACCAAGTAGCGCCCGGCCTACCGGAATCTGGAAGAATTGCTTGGTGGATCACGGCAGGGCCTCGGCGATCCTGGTAAGGCGGGCGCCGCTGGTTGTGGCGGCGGCGGTTGTGCTCGCGGCGGTGCTCACGCTGAGCGGTTCGCCGGCCAGCATCCTGGCTCGGCCAACGGTCGCCGGTCACGGCCCGCTCACGCGCTACTCGCTGGTGAACGGGTGCTACTCGCTGCGGGCTGCCGGCTCGGGCAGCCAGATCGGCGCCGGCCACGGTCCGTTCCGCCTGCAGGCCGCCGCCCTGGGGGTGTATCTCCTGTATGGGCCGGCCGCCGACTACCTGACCGACGGCGGGTCCGGAACGATCCAGACCGCCACCGACCCAAGCCCAGCTGCGGAGTGGCGGGTGACCGGCAGCGCCCGGGCCAGGTTCAGGCTGACCAACCTGGCCACCGGCCACGGGTTCGGGCTCCGGTTCGCGCCGGCCACCGGCTGCGCCACCTATCCCGAGGCGCAGGTGGGCGCCACCGGGTCCACGCCCACCGGGGCCAGCCCGCAGGCCGAGGTGCAGGGCACCGTGGAGGGCCACGCCCACGTCACGGCGTTTGAGTTCTTCGGCGGCGACTGGCACTGCGGCGCGCCGTGGAGCCCGTTCGGCGCACCTTACGCGCTGCCCGCCAGTTGCGCCGACAAGCAGCAGGGGACCAACGGCCAGGTGGAGGACTTCGTCGACTTCGGAGGCCAGCCGCGGCCTAGCGACATGCACGGCTGGCCGACATTCGTGGAATGGCCGAGCCCCACCGCGCTGGCCGAAGAGGGCGACTATTACACGGGAATCGAGCGGGCCTGGAAGGCCGGTCTGCGTCTGATGGTGACCAACCTGGTCGATAACGAGGCGCTATGCAACATCATGACCACCAAGCACAACCCGTGTAACGACATGGAGGCGGTCCGGATCCAGAACCGTGACCTGCACGCGCTCCAGGACTACATCGACGCACAGTCCGGGGGGCCGGGCCGGGGCTGGTTCCGCCTGGTCACCGATCCTTTCCAGGCCCGCCGGGTTATCAACCAGGGCAAGCTGGCCGTGATCGAAGGCATCGAGGTCTCACGCCTGTTCGGCTGCGGCGAGCAGAACAACGTCCCCCAGTGCGATCAGTCGCAGGTGGACGCCGGTCTGAAGGAGGTGCGCGGCCTCGGCGTGCGCACGTTCTTCCCGGTCCACGAGTTCGACAACGCGTTCGGCGGCTCGAAGATGATCGCCGGCGACCAGGGGTTGATCATCAACGCGGGGAACCGAACCACAACCGGCAGCTTCTTTTCCTTGGAGCCCTGCCCCGCCGACCAGCAGGACGCCGCGCAGTACTCGGCAGCCCCCGCCGACAGCCCGGCCACCCAGTTGCTCAACGGCTCGCTGGCGTCGCTGCTGGGCGGCAACCCGACGCCCGTGTACGGGCCGCCGCCGCAATGCAACACCCGCGGGCTGACCGACCTCGGCGCCTACGTGATCGCCCAGATGGCCAAGCAGCACCTGATCATCCAGACCGACCACATGGACTCCAAGACCGCGACCGCCACGGTGGGGATAGCCGAGGCTCACCACTACGCGGGCGTGGTCTCGGCCCACTGCTGCTCCTCGCCCCAGCTGTTCCACCGCATCTACGCGCTGGGCGGGTTCGTGAACCCACCGACCATGCCGGTCAAAGCGCTGCTCGGAGCCATGCAGCAGGACAAGGCGCTGCGGGTGGCCCGGTATCACTTCGGCTTCGGCTGGGGCTCGGACGAGAACGGGCTGGGCGACCAGCCGGGCCCCACCGCGCCGGCGATCAGCTACCCATTCAAGTCCTACGACGGACGGGTCACGTTTACCCAGGAACAGTGGGGCCAGCGGCGGTTCGATCTCAACCAGGACGGCGTGGCCAACTACGGGATGTACGCCGACTGGCTGCGGCAGCTGCAGGTGGCGGGCGGCCCGGCGGCGATGAACGACATGTTCCAGGGCGCCGAGGCGTACCTGGAGATGTGGGAGCGGGCCTCCGGGGTGCCGGCCATCCGTTGCCGGCCCCGGGGTGAGCGGTTCAGCCCCAGCGCTCTGGGCCGAACGCTCCGCCTGGGTGACTCCACAGTTGGTGCGCTGTATCACGCCGGCCAGCCCGCGGCCCGGGTGGGCCGCAGCTTCCGCTACTGCGTGGCAGGCGGCCGCGGTCGCGTGGCGGCGGTGTTCGACCGTCGGGGACGGGTGGTGCTGATCGCGAGTACGGTCCGGGGAGACAGGGCGGGCGGAGTT
>DATKRM010000055.1:0-4006 GCA_035532195.1 Solirubrobacteraceae bacterium | reverse complement strand
GTTTGGGGTCCAGCCCCGGGTTGGCCTTGAGCAGGCTGGCCACTCCGGCGGCCGGGTTGCGGCGGACCGACTGATAGCCGCGGGCCAGCGCCTGAACGAAGCGCCGGACCAGATTCGCGTGGCGGTTCAGCGTGGTCTCGCGCACCACCAGCACCAGCTCGTCGTAGTTGGGAACGCCGGCCTGGTTCATCCTGATCACATTGGGCTTCTTGCCCAGCTGGGCGAGTTGGACGGCCTCGTAATTCCAGTAGGCCCCGAGCGTGGCGTTGACCCGGTTGGAGACCATGGCCGGCACCAGGTTGGAGCCCACGTTGACCTCCTTGACCGACTTGGCCGGCACCCCGGCGTGGGCCAGGATGGTCTGCAGGTAGGCGTGCTGGTAGGCGATCCCGGCATCGCCCACGGTCTTGCCGCGCAGGTCACGCGGGGAGTGAATGCGCTGGGAGCCCACCGACACGATCGAGGTCAGCGGCTGCTGCACCAGGGCGGCCACGGATACCAGCGGCTGGCTCCGATCGCGGGCCAGCAGGAGCTCTGGCTCGTACGAGATCGCCATGTCCACCCGGCCGGCGGCCACCAGGCGCAGCGGCGCTGCCGGATCCGACGGCACCTGGACATGGACGTTGAGTCCGGCCCGAGCGAAGTCGCCCTCGGCCAGGGCTCGGTAGATGCCGACGTGGTCGGCGTTGGGGAACCAATCGAGCATCAGGTTCAGCGACTGGGCGCTCCGGGCCGGAGCGGTGATCGTCTCCTGCTTGGAGCCGCACCCGGCGAGCAGCAGGGGGATGAGGGCGGTCAGTGGCAGCCAGCGTTTCATGCAGACGGTTCTCCTCTTGGTCGGTAGGCCCAGGGCACGGTCAGCCGCTCGGCCAGGCTGAGCAGGGTAAACAGGGCGACCGCGAACAGGCACAGGATGACCACGATCGCGTACGCCCGGGGCATCAGAAGCTGCCCCTGAGACTGCTGGTACAGGTAGCCCAGACCGGAGCTCGAACCGGCCAGCTCGGCGAACACGGCGCCGATCACGGCCACGGTGACCGCGATCTTGGCCCCGGTGAGCAGCCCCGGCAGGGCGGAAGGCAGCTCGACGTGCCGGAACGTCCGAAACCGCGGGGCATCGAACGTGCGCATCAGCTTGAGCAGCTCGGGGTCCACCGCGGCCAGCCCGGCCAGCGCGGTGACCACGATGGGGAAGAACGAGACCAGCGCGATCACCACCAGCTTGGGGAGCAGGCCGAACCCCAGCCACAGGACGAGCACCGTGGAGATGATCGGGATGGGGATGGCCTGCGACGCCACGAGCAGGGGATAGAGCGCCCGGCGCAGCGTGGCCGAGAAGTGGATCACCACGGCCAGGGCGAGACTGGCCGCGCTGGCCAGCGCGATTCCCAGCAGCACCTCCTCGGCCGTGGTCAGGAAGTTGGACCACAGCAGGCCGCGGTCCTCGTACAGGGCGCGGGCCACGGCGTGCGGAGCCGGCAGGACCAGCGGGTCGGCGCCGCCTAGGTCGACATACAGCTCCCAGGCGCCGATCAGGATGGCCAGCACCAGCACCGGCCGCCAGCCGCGCAGCAACGCTCTCACTGGCTGACCCCCAGCGCGGCTAGAGCCCGCTCGCGCAGGGCCACGACCTCGGGGTCGGTCCGGAGCCGCGGCCGGGGGAGGCTGATCTGGAGTTCGGCCACCGCGCGTCCGGGCCGCGGCGACATGACCACCACCCGGTCGGCCAGCACCACGGCCTCCTCCACGTCGTGGGTGACCAGGACCACGGTTCGCGGCTCGTCGGCCAGCACCTGGGACAGCCAGGCCTGCATCTGCAGCCGGGTGATGGCGTCGAGGGCGGCGAACGGCTCATCAAGCGCCAGCACCGGCTTACCAGCCAGGAGCGTGCGCAGGAACGACACCCGCTGGCGCATGCCGCCCGACAGGTGGTCCGGGCGGGTGCTCTCAAACCCGGTCAGGCCGAAGCGCTCGAGCCACGGGCCGGCCTGCCGCCGCGCCTGGTCACGGGCGATGCCGCGGGCGCGCAGGGCCAGGCCCGCGTTGTCGATCGCGCTGAGCCAGGGCAGCAGGAGATCGCGCTGGGGCATCAGCGCCGCCGGCGCGGCCTGGACGCGGCCCGCGTCCGGGCGCTGCAGACCGCAGATCAGCTCGAGCAATGTCGTCTTGCCGCAGCCGCTGGGGCCGACCACGGCGACCACGTCGTGCGGCTGCGCGGCCAGGTTCATCCCGGCCAGGGCTTCAACCTGCCCTCGCCGGGTGGCGAACCCGCGGCTGACCTGCTCGACGCTCACGGCGGCCGGACCCGAAATGGCGCGAGGCTCCTGGTCGGGAGCCTCGATCGAATGTGTAATTGCTCCCTCCGCGGGCATTACCCCACAGGTTCGAAGGGTCAGCGCCGGGCCACGAAGGGGGGGCGCTATCTCAGCCGGCTCACCCGCCAGCACCCCTGTTTTGCAGTTGCGAGCCTGATCCTATCGAGCTGGGCTGAGCGTGGGCCCGAGGGTCGTTAGCGCCTTGACGAAGTCCTCCAGCTGGTCGGTGCGCCAGCACTCGAACACCGTGCAGTGCTTCTCGTAGGCGGCGATCACCGAGTCCCCATAGTTCCAGTACAGCTTGGGCTCAGGGTTCAGCCAGAACGTACGGCCGGCGCGGGCGGTGATGGCCGCGAACACGTCGTCCCGAGGCGGCCGGCCGTTGGTCCGGGCGTCACCCAGCACGATCACGGTGGCGCGGGGGTGGAGCTCGTCCTCGATCAGGGCCAGGAACTCCTCCCACACTCGCCCGTAGTCGGTGTAGCCGGAGATGTCGGCCACGCCGGCGTCCTTGGAGATGGCCTCGCTGGCCGCGCGGAAATCGCGCTCGCGCTCGAACACCTCGGTCACCTCGGAGATCCGCTCGATGAACACGAACGAGCGCAGCTTGCGGAACGCGTCGTGCAGAGCGTGGAGCACGCTGAGGAAGAACGTCGAGGCGCTGGTCACACTGGTCGAGACGTCGCACAGCACGAAGATCTCGGGCCGGCGAGGGCGCTGGGGGCGGAACTTGAGCTTGACCGGGACGCCGCCGGTCTCCAGCGAGGCCCGCATGGTCCGCCGCACGTCGACGTGGGCGTGACGTTTGCGTCCCCGCATCTCCTGGCCCTGGGTGGCCAGCCGTCGCTTGAGCTGGGCCACCACGCGATGCACCGCGGCCAGGTCCTGGATCGGGCCGGTGGGCAGGGCGCGGTCGAGCTCGTTGAGCGCCCGCTTGGGCGGGAGCGAGGAGGTGCGCTCGATCATCGCCCGCTCGAGCTCCCGCCGCAGGTGCTGCTCGAACCGCCGCAGTTGGTCACGGGGGATTCCCTCGCGGCGGGGGTCGTCCTCAGGCAGATCAGGCTGGGGCTCGGCTCGGAGCCCCAGTGCCCGACGGATCCGCTGAACGTCGACGCCCAGGACGCCCGAGCCCTCGCCCTGCCCGAACGCGGCGATGGCCAGCCGGGCCAGGTCCCGCATGGCGGCGTCGGAGCCGTCGCGGAGCGCGGCCGCGATCTGCTGGCGCAGCGTGTCCAGGTTCAGCTCGGCGGCCCCTCCCTCGGGGTCGCCCGTGCCCTCCGAGATGCGGCGGCGGGCGGCCTCGGCTTCGGCGGCGCGAAAGAAGAACCGGTCAAACACCAGCTCGAACACTCGGCGGTCCTCCGGCGACTTGGCCAGCGTGGCGGCCATCGCCTCCTTGAAATCCTCCTGAGCGGTCCAGGGCACGTGCTCCAGCGCCTGGAAGGCGTCGAGGATCTCCGAGGTGCCCACGGCGAGTCCCTCGGAGCGCAGGTCATCGGCGAACGAGAGCAGCGAGCCGGCCAGGCCGCCGGGGATGGGGTCGGGGAGGTTGAAGCTCAAGTTCGCCTCCCGGCGCCGCTCACGCCGTGGCTGGATCCAGCATCACGCCGACCCGCGAGGCCACGGTGTCCATATCCGTGCGGTGCTTGAGGATCACGCTCATCGTGTCGGCGAACATGCCCTGGTCGAGG
>DATKRM010000054.1:0-2475 GCA_035532195.1 Solirubrobacteraceae bacterium | reverse complement strand
GCCGTGCTGGCGGCGATCTCGCCGGCCACGCTGACCGCGGTCGTGCTGATCCTGACCGGCTCGAAGCCGATTCGTCTACTACTGGCGTTGTACGCGGGCGGGATGCTGGCCTCGGTCGCCATCGGCTACGCCATCTTCGCCGGACTCAACGGCGGCCACGCGTTCACGGGCTCCGGCTCCCGCCATCGCAGCCCGGCCATCGACCTGGGAGCCGGGGTACTGGCCCTGCTCCTGGCCGGATGGCTCATCTCAGGCGCCGAAGACCGCCGCAGGCAACGACGGGCGGCCCGCCACGCCGAGCAGCCTCGTCGCGACCCCTGGTCTCAGCGGCTGCTCAGCCGAGGCTCGACGCCGTTGATCTTTGCCGTCGGGGTGGCCCTGAACCTGCCGAGCGGCCTCTATCTGATCGCGGTCAAGGACGTCGCCGCCAGCCGTCCTTCGGACGCTGGCGCGCTGACGGCCCTGATCGGATTCAACCTGCTCATGCTGGTCCCGATCGAGCTGCCGCTCCTCGCTTCACTGCGTGATCAGCAACGCACGCTCGAGCGCCTGCAGGCGGCCAACCGCTGGCTCGGCCGGCACGGGCGCCAGCTGGTCACCGGCGTCGCACTCGTGGCTGGGGTCTACCTGGTGCTGCGGGGCGCGCTCGCGCTCTGAGCGGGCGCTCAGCCCCACTGCTGGCGCCGGCCCCCGAGCCGAGCAGCCTCAGCCCCGACTACACGCCACGCACATTCAACCGCGGTTCGGCCAACCCGACCCCGTCTGGAGGTCCGTCACGACTAGCGCATCACGCCTGTGTGCCCGGTCGAGTAGCGCCCGGGCTGGGGCCAGACGCACAGCCCGTGCGGGGATACCCCGACCGGGATCGATGCCAGCAGGTGGCCGTTGCGGGTGGAGATGGCGTAGACCTGGCCCTTATAGCGGCCGGCCAGCCACAGCACCTTGCCGTCGGGGCTCACGCCGCCCATGTCAGGGGTTCCCGGCACCGGCCACACGGCCACGATCCGCCGGGTGGCGAAGTCCACGACGCTGACCGCGCCGCCGGCCCGGTTGCTCACATACAGGTATCGGGTGTTGCGGGACACGTACAGGCCGTGAGCGTCGAGGCGGGTAGGCAGGAACCCGGTCACCCGCAGCGTGCGGGCGTTGATCAGCTGAACCCCGCTGGCTTGCTTGGCCGGCAGGTAGCGGTTGGCCACGTAGAAGGTGTGTCCGTCAGGCGACAGCTTGACGTCCTGCGGGCTCCCGCCCACTGGCACGTAGCCGGCCACCTTCTCGCGTCGCAGATCGATCTTCACCATCTGCCCCGAGAACTCGCAACTGGCCAGGGCGAACCGCCCGCGGGCCGAGAAGTCCATGTGGTCGACCCCCTGGCAGTTGACCGGCAGCTGCTTCTGGATGGCGAACGTCCGTGGGTCGCGGAAGGCCAGCAGTCCCTGCGCCTCCTCGACCACGATCGCGTGGCGGCCGTCGGGGGTGAAGTACATGTTGTAGGGGTCGGTCACCGGGATGTTGGGGCCGGCCCGCTTCCCGGTCTCCGGGTTGATCGGCGTCAGGCTGTTGCCCTGGTCGTTGGTGGCGTACAGGTTGCGCTCGTCCCACGCCGGCACCACGTGCTGGACCTGGGCGCCGGTGTCGTAGTAGTCGATCACCCGGTAGCGCTTGGGGTCGATCACGTACACGCCGTTGCCCTGCGAGTCAGGGACGTAGATCAGATAGCGAGCCCGGCGGGCCACCGGACTGAGCATCCCCACCCGGGTGTGGGCATAGATGTCGACGCCTCCGCGCCGCCAGGGGCTCGGCTGGAGCCGGTCGCTGGGCGGCTGCGCCGGCGCGGCCAGCTGGGAGGCGCGCGGAACCGTCAGTCCCGGCTCGTCCTCGCTGAAGAAATCATGCTGGTCGGCCACCGCCAGCGTGGCCGCGACACCGCCCACCAACACGACGATGAGCCCGATCAGACCCCAGTGACGGGCCGGTCTGGGCCCGCGGTATCGGCGGCGTGGACGGGGCACAAACCCACATTAACAATGGCCCGGGCTGATTGGCGGCTGCCCCGGCCCCGCCGCCTAGCCCGGCTACCTCGCGTCAGAGCGGCCGATGATCTCGGCCACCCGGCGAGCGTGCTGCTGGGGCAGGAGGTGGGTCGCCCCCTCGACCACGACCAGCTTGGCCTGGGGGATCTGCTCGCTGAGCCTGCGAGCCGAGGCTGGTGGCACGAGGCGATCGGCGCTTCCGATCACGATCGTCGTCGGCGCCGTGATCCGGCCCAACCGCGCCTCCAGCTGCGGCAGCTCGCGGATCAGCATCCGCTGCTCGGCCACGAACGATCCCCAGGTGGCCGGGGCCAGCAGCCGCCGCCCGGCCCCGCCCAGGTAGCCGGTGTCGATAGCCAGCTCGGAGGAGACCAGTCGCCTCAGGGGACGCGCGGCCAGGGCCACACCCGCGGCGGCCATCCAGGCCGCGCTCGCCAGCTCG
>DATKRM010000053.1:0-3202 GCA_035532195.1 Solirubrobacteraceae bacterium | reverse complement strand
CGTGACCACGATCCGGGTGCCCGGTTGCGTGTGGGTGAGCGCGTTGTCGATCAGGATGCGGACGATCTGCGCCACCCGGACGGGGTCGCAGGTCGCGTCGATGTGGCGAGCCGCCAGCCGGAGCTCCAGGTGTGAGTCGTGATGGGCCAGCGCCGGCTCGAACTCGCCGGATACCGATCGGGTGAGCTCACCCAGGTCGACCTCCTCCGGCCGCAGCTCGAGCGAGCCGGACTCGAGCTTGGACAGGTCGAGCAGGTCCACGGACAGCTTACGCAGGCGCTCCACCTGCTGCCTGACCTGGGCCAGAAAGCGCTTGCGGGTCTCCTCGTCGAGCTCCTCATCCTCCAGCAGCTCTACGAATCCGCCCAATGAGAAGATGGGGGTGCGCAGCTCGTGCGAGGCGGTGGCGATGAACTTCTCGCGAGCCGAGCTGAGCTGCGCCAGCTGGTGCTGCATCTGGTTGAACGCGCGGGCCAGTTGCCCCAGCTCGTCGGCCGAGCCCGCCGGGATCGTGTGCTCGAAGTCGCCCCCGGCCACCTGCTCGGCGGCCAGCTCCAGCCGCTTGACCCGGCGGGCCAGCGCCCGCGCCACGAGGTACCCGACCACCAGGGCCAGCAGCAGGGCCAGGGCCCCGGCGATCAGGATCTGGCGCCGGACCACGGACACCGTGCGGTCGACGTCCGACACCGAAGCCGAATAGACGATCACGTCGGCCACCCGCCCGCCGTAGGTGACCGGATATGCGGCCATGGCCAGCTTGCCCGAGGGCGTGGACACGGTGCCGCTGCGTAGCTGGGCCGAGCTGGCGGCGGTGTAGGCCAGCCCGTGGGGCAGCGCGGCCGAGGCCCCGGGGTTGCTCGAGTCCGCCTGAGCCGAGAGCTGTAGGCCTCCCGACGTGTGGGTGACCAGCAGGAGCGTGACCCGGTCTCCGGTTCTCAGCGCGGCCGTGTCCACCTTTCCCACGACCTGTTGAAGTGGGTCCGGGCTGCCCACCGTCCGCACGATCTGCCCCGAGGTGCCGGTGGCCACCGCCTCCAGCTCGTTCAGGCGCTCGGAGATCAGGCGGCTGCGCAGGCCGGGAGCGACGTACACGTAGAGCACCGCGATGGCCACGAACGTGATCGCGAAGAACGCCAGGGCCAGGCGGTTGCGCAGCGAGCGCCTCATTGTGGGTGGCGGCGGCTAGGTCTCGGTGTCGCGGAAGCGATAGCCCACGCCGCGGACCGTGAACAGGTATTCAGGGTCCTTGGGGTCCTGCTCGATCTTTTCTCGTAGGTGGCGGATGTGGACATCGATGGTCCGGGGATCGCGGTAGGCCGAATCGCCCCAGATCTTGGCCAGCAGCATGTCGCGCGTGAACACCCTTCCCGGAGCGTGGGCCAGCGCGGCCAGGATCTCGAACTCCACGAACGTCAGCTCGACATCGTCGCCGCGGACCCGCATCGAGCGCTTGCCGAAGTCCAGACGCAGCTGATGAAGCTCCAACGGGGCCTCGTCGGTCGACGTCTCGGCCTCGCGGCTCATCTCGGCCCGCCGCAACGCCGCCTTGATCCGGCTGGAGAACTCGCGCAGCGAGAACGGCTTGGTTATGTAGTCGTCGGCGCCGAGCTCCAGTCCCACCACCTTGTCGATCTCATCGGAGCGGGCGGTGAGCATGATGATGGGGACCGAGCTGCGCCCGCGGAGCTGCCGGCACACCTCCAGTCCGTCGACTTTGGGCAGCATGAGATCGAGCACCACCAGGTCGAACGGCTGCTCCTCGAACCGCTCCAGGGCCTGCCGGCCGTCCGTGGCCTGGACGACCTGGTAGCCCTCTTTGCGCAGCGGGTACGAAAGCAGCGTCTGGATCGACTGCTCATCGTCCACGAGCAGGATTCGCGCTGATCGGTCGGGCACTGTGTTCCTTCCTGTTCTGAGAAGAGTAGTGGTCGCCGCCGCTGAGTCGTGCTCCGTACCGGGGGATAACCTCTAGCCGGATGCTGGATCCGCGGATCTACCGCATGGGGCTCATTCCGGTCGTACTCGCGGTGATCGTGCTGGCGTTCTCCCTGGATGACCAGCAGGCAGGGCTGACGACCAACCTGGCTCCCGACGCCTTCATCGGCGGCAATGCCTACGCGACCATGAACACGCTGGCCGCGCAGTACCCGCAGCGCCGGCCGGGTTCGGTGGGCGATGGTAGCCTGGCCTCCTACGTGGCTGGACAGCTCCGGACCGACGGTTTCAATACGTCCACCGAAACGTTCAGCGCCAGCACCGCCGACGGCACGCGCACTCTGGAGAACGTCACCGGGGTGCGGGCGGGTCTGGGCTCAGGCACCATCGTCGTGGTCTCGCATCGGGATGCCCTGACCTCTCCGGCCAAGGCGAACCTATCGGGCACCGCGGTGATGCTCGAGCTGGGCCGAGTGCTCTCCGGACGGGGACAGCAGCACTCGATCGTGCTGGCTTCCACGACCGGCTCGGTGGGGGCGGCCGGTGCACGGCGACTCGCGGCCACGCTCCCTCAGCCGGTCGATGCGGTGATCGTGCTGGGCGACCTGGCCGGCACGACAGTGCGCGAGCCGGTGGTGGTGCCGTGGTCGGACGGTCAGCGAGTGGCTCCCTCGATGCTGCGCAACACCGTGGGTGCGGCACTGGGCACCGAGACCGGATTGCCGGCGGGCACCGACGGACTGGCCGGCCAGTTCGCCCGCCTGTCCGTACCCATCACCAGCACCGAGCAGGCGCCGTTCAACGCTGTCGGCGAGCCGGCCGTGCTGCTGTCGCTGTCCGGCGAGCTGGGACCGCCTCCGGATCAGCCCACCAGCCGAACCCAGATCAGCGTCCTGGGCCGGACCGTTCTGCGGACCCTGACCGCCCTGGACACGGGGCGTCCGGTCCCCGGGCCGGCGAGCTATCTGGTGTGGAACGGAAAGCTCATCCCGGCCTGGGCCATCCGGCTGCTGGTGCTGTTTCTCATCCTGCCGGTTCTGGGCGCGACGATCGACGGACTGGCTCGGGCCCGGCGTCACGGCGAGTCGGTACTCGGCGGGGCCCTGTGGGTACTGAGCGCCGCCCTGCCCTTCGCGCTGGCCGCGGGCCTGGTGCTGGGAGCCGGCAAGGCCGGCCTGCTCGGCGCCGCTCCCGGTGCGCCGCTGGGGGCGGCCGGGGTGGCCATGCACGCGGGTGGGATCGCTGTCCTGGTCGTCGCCGTCCTGCT
>DATKRM010000052.1:0-7348 GCA_035532195.1 Solirubrobacteraceae bacterium | reverse complement strand
CTCGCCGTCCGAAGCCGGTGAAACACTCCAAATCGCTCTCCCGATCAGAGCAAACCCATTCACTACGAACCGGCCGCGCGAGATCACTCCGCGGCCGTTTCGTTTCCCAGACCAAATCACAGGTTTTTCCGCGGCAAGTAGTTAGGCTCGACCCCGGTCATGAAAGTTGCGGTCGTCGGTTATCCGAACGTCGGGAAGTCCTCGCTGGTGAACCGGCTGACGGGCTCGCGTGAGGCGGTGGTGCACGAGGCGCCGGGGGTGACCCGGGACCGCAAGGAGCTCCAGACCGAGTGGAACGGCCGCGAGCTGACGCTGATCGACACCGGTGGGGTGGACCTGACCGATCGCCAGCAGCTGGCGGCGTTGATTCAAGCCCAGGCCCGCGCCGCGCTGGCCGACTCAGATGTGGTCGTGCTGGTGGTCGACGCCAGAGCCGGTCTGCGCCCCGGTGACCAGGAGATGGCCCAGCTGCTGCGCTCGGGTTCGCCGCCCGTGTTGGTGGCCGCCAACAAGGTGGACACCGTGGCCGACCTCTCCCTGGCCGCGGAGTTTCATTCCCTGGGATTCGGCGAGCCGATCGCCGTGTCGGCGGCCCAGGGCCTAGGCACCGGCGACCTGCTGGATCGGATCGTGGAGCTGGGTCCGGTCCAGGACGCGGCGGAGCCGGCTGCGGACGCGGTCCGGCTGGCCGTGATCGGGCGGCCGAACGTGGGCAAGTCCTCGCTGGTCAACCGGTTCCTGGGATCCGAGCGGGTGATCGTCTCCGATGAGGCCGGCACCACCCGGGACGCCATCGACCTGCCGCTGAGATGGGGTGAGCGGGATCTGATCCTGGTCGACACCGCGGGCTTGCGCCGGCAGGCCAAGGTGAGCGGATCGCTCGAGTACTACACCACGCTGCGCTCGCGCCAAGCCGCCGAGCGGGCGGACGTGGCGCTTGTCATGTGCGACGCCACCGCCGGCGTGACGGCCCAGGATCTGAGAATTGCCGAGCTGGCCATGAAGACCGGCTGCGCGACCGCGCTGGTGCTCAACAAGTGGGACATCGCCGAAGGCGTGGACTTGGATCATGAGCGCGCTCGGGTGGCCCAGAAGCTGCGCCTGCGCCCCCGAGTGCTGACCGCTAGCGCAAAGACCGGGCGCCACGTGGAGCGGCTGCTGGTGGAGGCGGTGGCGCTGGCCGACCGCAGCCGGATCCGGATCCCCACGCCGCAGCTCAACCGCTTCCTGGGCGAAGCGGTGGCCGCCCGCCAGCCACCGGCCGCCCCGGGCCGGGGCCGCGGGCGCCGGCTGAAACTGCTGTTGATCACGCAGACCGCGGTCCGGCCGCCCCGATTCTCGATCCAGGTCAACTCTCGCGAGCTGGTGACCCGCGACTACTCGTACTACCTGGAGAACCGGCTCCGCGCGCGGTTCGGCCTGCAAGGCATCCCCTTGATCATCGACTTCGTGGCCCGCAGCGAGCGTAGGGGCGGCGCGCGGACGATGTCCGGCCGTGCCTGACCGCCGGCTGAAAGTGGTACTGGCCCTGAGCGCGGTCATCGTGGCCGCCGCGGTGGCGGTGGCCTTGGTCCTGGGCTCCGGGGACCAGCCTCCGGCCACCGGCGCGGCTCGTCTGGTGCCGGCCGACGCACTGATCTACGTTCACCTGTCGACCGACGTGCACCGGCCGGCGGTCAAGCGGGCGATCTCGCTGGCCCGGCGGTTTCCCGACTTCCCGCTGCTCAGCGGGGCGATCCAGTCGCAGCTCAGCGCCCTGCTGGGCGGTCCGGCGGCCCCGGCCCGGCGCTGGCTGGGCCAGGAAGCCGCGTTCGCGCTGCTCAACACCGACACTGCGACAGCTGGCTCGCTGGTCGTGCTCGACGTGGCCCGGCCCCGGCTGGCCCGCCAGCTCGTGGCCGGTTCCGGTGCCGCAGCCGATGGCTCATACCGGGGCACGGCGCTGCTCCGGTATCCGTCGGGTACCGAACTGGCGTTCGTCAGCCATTACCTGGTCGCCGGTCAAGCGGCCAGCGTGCGGACCTCCATCGACGTGGCGGCGGGGCGGCAGGGATCGCTGGCCCGCAGCCCGGCCTATCAGCAGGCGGCGGGTGACGAGCCATCCGACCGGGTGCTCGATGCCTACTTGTCGGTATCGGGTGTGCACCGGGTTCTCACCCCGCGCAGCGGACTGCTGGGGGCATTGGGCGCGCTGCTCGAGCAACCGGCGCTGACCGGGGTGGCGATGTCGCTGTCGGCGGTACCTCCGGGCGCCCGCGTCATCGTGCGCGGGTCCCTGGACCCCACGCTGGCCAAGCTCAGCGGACCCACCCCCACGCCGTTCGAGCCGACGCTGCCCGGCGCGATGCCCGCCCAGGGCGCCCTGCTGCTGGATGTCAGCAATCTCGTGCGGTGGGCGCCCCGCGTCCTCGGCGCCACCGCCAAAGTCGGCGTGGCCGGCCGCGTGCAGCCGCTGTTCCGCCGTCTCGGTTCAGCCCTGGCCGCCCAGGGAGTCGACGTGCACGCGCTGACCGGCGTGTTCTCCGGCGAAGCCGCCGTGGCCATCTCTCCCAGTCCGGCTTCAGCCGCGGCGCGGGCGCCGGCCCGCCGGCGGCCGCTGCGAGCCCACGGGCCGGCCCTGGTGATCGTCACCCGCACGCGGGATGAGGAGGCCACCAGCTCGTTGCTGGCCTCGTTGCAGGGGCCTCTGGCCCAGCTGTTCCCGCCCCCGGCCTTGGGACCCGGCCAGGCGCCTGAGTTCAGCGATGTCCCGGTGGACGGGATCACCGTCCACCGGTTCGTTCTGGCCCCCGGGCTCGAGCTTGACTATGCGGTGTTCCGGGGGCTGGTAGTCCTGGCCACCAGCCTGCCGGCGATCACCGGAATTGTGCACTCCACCCGGGCGCTGGATAGCGAGCTGCTGTATCAGGCCGCGCTCGGCAGGCGCCCTGACCAGGTCACCTCGCTACTCTTTCTCGACTTCAGCCAGCTCCTCCGCCTCGGAGAGCAGACGGGATTGGTCCACGGCCGGCGCGCCACTGCGCTGTTGCCAGATCTGGAAAGGATCAGGTCGATCGGTCTGGCCTCGACGAGGGGGGAGGCCGACACGAACGCGGAGCTGTTTCTGCAAATCCCATGACCACACTTTCCGACAACGAGCATCTGTTCACCTCTGAATCAGTCACCGAGGGCCATCCGGACAAGATCGCCGACCAGATTTCCGACGGCGTACTCGACGCCGTAATGCGGGATGACCCGTCTGGCCGAGTGGCCTGCGAGACGCTCGTCAACACGGGTTTGGTGGTGGTCTCCGGCGAGATCACGACGAGCACCTACGTGGACATTCCGACCATCGCCCGGGAGACGATCAAGCGGATCGGCTACACCAACGCCGACTACGGCTTTGACTGCCACACCTGCGCCGTGATCAACGCGATCGACAAGCAGTCGCCGGACATTGCCCAGGGAGTCGACACCGCTTACGAGGCCCGGACCGATCCGGGCGACGACGACGAGCTCGACATGGCCGGGGCGGGCGACCAGGGGATGATGTTCGGCTACGCGAGCAACGAGACCGAGGAGCTCATGCCGCTGCCGATCTCGCTGGCCCACAAGCTGGCCAAGCGGCTGGCCGATGTGCGCAAGGCCGAGATCGTTCCCTACCTGCGCCCGGATGGAAAGACGCAGGTCACCGTCCGCTACGTGGACGGGCGTCCGGCGGAGATCGAGAAGCTCCTGGTCTCGACCCAGCACCGCGACGGCGCCGAGTCGCTGATCAAGGACGACCTGTGGGAGCACGTGATCGAGCCGGTGCTGCCGCACGACCTGTTCGACGATCGCAAACTGCACAAGAACTTCCTGGTCAACCCCACCGGACGGTTCGTGATCGGCGGCCCGATGGGCGACTGCGGCCTGACCGGTCGCAAGATCATCGTCGACACCTACGGCGGCATGGCGCGGCACGGGGGCGGCGCGTTCAGCGGCAAGGATCCATCCAAGGTCGACCGCTCAGCAGCCTACGCGGCGCGTTACGTGGCCAAGAACGTCGTGGCCGCCGGGCTGGCTGACCGGGCCGAGTTGCAGGTGGCCTACGCGATCGGCGTAGCGCACCCCGTGTCGGTGATGATCGACACCTTCGGCACCGAGAAGATCGGCCGAGCCAAGATCCTGGAGCTGATCCGTCAGCACTTCGACCTCCGGCCCGGGGCATTCCGGAACTACCTCAAGCTGCACCGGCCGATCTACCAGAAGACCGCCGCCTACGGCCACTTCGGTCGCGACGATCACGACTTCACCTGGGAGCGGACCGACAAGGCGGCGGCGCTCCGCGAAGCGGCCGGCCTCGGGGCTGCGCCCCACTCGACATCCAGCCTCGCTTAACGCGGCGGCCCCGAGTCGTCCGGCCGGCTGCGCCCGTCGAGGCCTAGAGCGGCTCCGACGCTCTGACGTGCAGCGCCTCGTGCACTGTCTGCGCGACGACGCGGGGAGCGGCCACGCCCCGGAACGCGAAGTCGAATCCGGCCTCAGCCGCGGTGTCGAAATCCACCGTGCCGATGCCCAGCAGCCGCTCGATCAATGACTGGCGTGCGCTCACATTCTGCACCCGCTCGAGCTGCGTCTCATGCAGCTCGCGTGACAGCAACCCCTTCTGGATCGTCAGGCGCTGGTTGGTGATCTGGTAGGTGGTGGAGTTGCGGCGGACCAGCCCGGTCAGCCCCGCCGCGACGAACACCGCGATCACGGCCACGATCACCCAGCCCACCTGGACGTGGCCGGCCGCGACCGCGGTGGCCAGGCCGGCAATTACGCCTGCAACCACCATGGCCAGCAGTCCCTTGGCCTGAAGCTCGAGCATCGAGCGCCAAGCAGGATGCCCCTCAAACAGCACCTGCTCGCCTTCGGATTCGGTTCCCACCGCGGGCCAGGGTAGCGTGGTCTAGATGTCCTCACCGGCCGACGCTGCGATGAAGTTTGCCCGGGTCGAGCCGCTGACCCGCACCCGCGCGGTGCGGGGCCCGTTCGATTACCGGCTGCCCCCCGGCGAGGCCCAGATCGAGGTGGGAACCCTGCTGCGGGTGCCGTTCGGCGGCCGCAGCACGCTCGGGGTGGTCGTCGCCCTGGCCGGCGAGACCGAGCTCGAACCCCACCGGCTGGCCGAACCGGAAGCCGTCCTGGAGGGCGGTCTGCCGGAGGACCTGGTCGCCCTGGCCTGGTGGATGGCCGCGGAGTACTGCTCCACGCCGGCCCGGGCCCTGGGGCTGATGCTGTCGCCCGGGGCAGCTCGGGGCGCGGGCCATCGCTACTCGCTGGTGGCCGGGCTGACGGCCGCCGGCCAGCGGGCCCTGGCCGGCGGGGAAGCGCTCACCGATGGCCAGCGCGCCGCCCTGGAGCGCCTGCGGCACGCGGGCCCCACGGTGGCCGCCGCGATCGGGACCTCGCGGTTGCGCCGGCTGGAGCGGCGAGGACTGGTGAGCCTGGAGCAGGTGCGCCAGCTCCGCCGCTCGTCCCACCCGCGCGTCGGCTCGGCCCCCAGCCAGCCGCTGGCCCTGACCAGCGAGCAAGCTGGCGCCCTGGCCGAGATCCTGGCCGGGCTGGATCGACGTAGCGGGCGGTTTCTGCTCCACGGGGTGACCGGCTCGGGCAAGACCGAGGTCTACCTCCAGGCGGTGGAGGCGGTGCTCGAGTCCGGTCGCGACGCGATCGTGCTGGTGCCGGAGATCGGGCTCACCCCGCAGCTCGTCAGCCGGTTCGAGGCCCGGCTGGGGCCGCTGGTGGCGGTGCTGCACTCCAAGCTGTCCCAGGGCGAGCGTCACGATGAGTGGTGGCGGCTGCGGCGGGGCGAGGCTCGGGTGTGCGTGGGTCCGCGGTCGGCCGTGTTCGCGCCGCTGTCCGACGTGGGCCTGATCGTGGTGGACGAGGAGCACGACTCCTCCTACAAGCACGAGGGCGACCCGCGCTACGACGCCCGCACGGTGGCCGGAGAACGGGCTCGCCACTCTGAGGCGGTGGTGGTCTGCGGCACCGCGACGCCCCGCCCGGAAAGCGTGGTGGGGCTCCGCCGCCTGCGGCTGCTCCAGCGGGTTGACGGCCGTCCGCTACCTCCGGTCGAGGTGCTCGACATGCGCGGGGCCCACCACCCGCTGCACCCCGAGACGCGTCTGGCGCTGTCGGACCTGCGGCGCCAGCAGGGCAAGGCGATCGTGCTGCTCAACCGCCGGGGCTGGTCGAACTTCCTGTCCTGCCGAGCCTGCGGCCGGGTGCGGATGTGCCCCAACTGCGAGGTCGCGCTGGTGCTGCATCGCAGCGCGGGGTTCGTGGCCTGCCATCACTGCGGCCACCGCGACGCGGTCCCCGAGCACTGTCCAGCCTGCGGATCGGCCGCTCTGGCCCGGCACGGCGCTGGCACCGAGCGGCTGGAGCACGAGCTGGAGCACGCGCTCGGCGGAGAAGGGTTCCCCGTGTTCCGGCTGGATGCCGACGTGGCGGCCAGTCGGGTGGCAGGCACCCTGGCCCGGTTCGGCGCGGCTCCAGCCGGCGTGCTGGTGGGCACGCAGATGGTGGCCAAGGGCCACGATTTCCCCGACGTCCGGCTGGGGGTGGTCCTGGACGCCGATCAGACGCTGCGGTTTCCCGATTTCCGAGCCGAGGAGCGCACATTCGCCCTGGTCACGCAGCTGGCCGGGAGGGCGGGCCGTGGCGACGCCGGCGCGCGCGTGCTGGTGCAGACGCTGGCTCCCGACGCCCGCTCGATCCGGCTCGCGGCGGGCCACGACGTGGACGGCTTCCTGGACGCCGAGCTGGGCCACCGCCAGATCCTGGGGTACCCGCCGTTCGGCTCGCTGATCCGCATCCAGCTCGCCGCGGCGGAGCCGGCGGCCCCGCTGGAGCTGGCCCAGGAGCTGGCCCGGCGGCTGTCCCTGCCCGAGGCGACCGTGCTGGGCCCCGCACCGCTGTTCCGGCTTCGCGGCCGCTCGCGGGCTCAGGTGGTGGTCAAGTCCACCCAGCGCGCCCTGGCCATCGCGGCCGTGGGCCGGGTGGTGGGCGAGCTGGCCGGCCGGGCTTCGAAGGCCGGCGTCCGCCTGAGTGTGGACGTCGATCCCCAATAGGCCCGCCCTAAACTTCCTGGGGTGGAGCCCGAAGACGCATACGAGGTCGAGCCCGAGGAGGATGACGATGGCGAAGAGCTTCAGCTCGACCCGGAACTGGCTGCCCGCCGAGCGGCCGCGCTGGCCCGCATCCGCAAGTTCGGCGACCCCGTGCTGCGGACCCAGGCCCGGCCGGTGGAGCGCCTGGACGATGCCCTGCGCGACGAGATCGAGCACATGAGCGCGCTGATGGGAGACGCGCTCGGGGTCGGCCTGGCCGCGCC
>DATKRM010000051.1:0-4053 GCA_035532195.1 Solirubrobacteraceae bacterium | reverse complement strand
TGGGAGCTGGCCGAGTACGTCCGGGGTCCGGTGGATGGCCGGCGGATGCTGGATGCCGCACGAAGGCTGCGCGAGGCAGGCGCCCGCAACGTCGTCGTCACCCGGGCCGGTGACCCAATCCTGGTTTTGCCGAACGACGGCGAGCCATACGAGATTGTGCCTCCCCCACTTCCACGGGGGTTCAGAGAGGGTTGCGGAGACACGATGATGGGCGCGATCGCAGCGGCGTGGGCGCAAGGCCAGCCGCTCAGACCAGCGCTCGTGCTCGGGGCCGCCGCGGGGAGCGTCAACTTCCTGCGCCACGGGCTGGGCACCGGCCAGCGCGACGTGATCGAAGAGATGGCCCAGCGCATCGAGGTGCGCGACCCGGCCGGCTCGCGCGGCGGCGCTAAAACGGCGGCGTGAGGTCCTGGCCGCTGACGATCGCCTGAGGGGCTACGCGCGCGATCCAATCCAGATGTGGGGCCAGCAGCTCCACCCCTCCCAGTGCCAACAGCCCGGAGGCCAGCGTGACGGGTCGACCGGTTCGGGGAGAGTGTGCGTCGCTGCCGAGCACGTGGATCACGCCCTCCTGGGCCAGGGCCACCATCCCTTCGCGGGTCGCCTCGCTGACCAGGAACGCCGCCGTGGCCTGGACCAGGGCGCCATGACTGACCAGCCGCTGGAGTCGCTGCACCAGATCGGGCGCAAGATGGCGCTCAGGATGCGCGATGAGCGGACGAAAGCCGCGTTTGCTCAGCCGTTTGACCGCCGAATCGAGCTGGTCGTCGAGCGGCCCGGGCGCCGGCTCAAGCAAGATCCAGCGTGCCGTTCCGCCCAGCGAAACCGCTCTCAGCTCGTCGTCGTCCAGCCCGTCGAGCGCGGTGGTGGCCACTTCACCGCCGCCCAGCACCTGGGTGGCACACCCCGCCCGGGCGATCGCCGCCGCCACCTCGGCCCGGCGGGCGAGCAGCTCGGGGATGCGGACATCGTGGTCGTGGCGGATATGGGGCGTCGCGCAGATCGCGGCAATGCCGTCCTCCTGCGCCTGCCGGGCCATGGCCACCGAGTCGGCCAGATTGCAGGCGCCATCGTCTAGGCCTGGCAGCAGATGGCAGTGAAGATCGACGGTCGGACGAACGGCTCCGTAGTGTGATGAATCGCCCGGCGGATCGTTTGCTGATGAGTCGGCGCCAGCGGTCGGGCATGATGCGTCCATGCGTCTCTGCATTGCCGGAAGTGGTACTGGGGGCCTAGAGGCGTTGCTCTCGGCGCGGGAGCAGCTCCCAGGAGAGACGGAGCTGGTGCTGGTCGCCCCCCCAGCGCGAGTTTCGCTACCGGCCGATGAGCCGAGGTTCCCTGTTCCGCCCGGCCGCGGAACGGAGCCTGGCCGTGGCCGAACTGGTCGCTGAGTTCGACCGGTTGATATCGCTGCCCACGATTCGCGGCCCCTTCCTGGCCGGAACGCCCACCGATGGCGCTGGATTCATGGAGGTTGACGACGGACGGTTCCGGCGGGTTCCGCCAGTCCGCCACCGGTCCCGGCCGTGACTGGAATCCTTCTGTCCGATCAGCGCGAGGTCTGGTTGGCCGAGAACCCAATCGGCGTGCAGGAGCCGTCCACCCGATGCCTGTGGTGGCCCCCCGGTCGTGCCGTCGGGCCGATGCTGGCCCGGCGGATCGCCGCGTGGGATCCAACCGTCGAGCCGATGCTGCGTGGGCGCCCGAGCGGCCTGTCGGTCCACGTACCAGTTGCGCTCGGATGCCGCGGGCAGTCGTTCCTCGCTCCCGACCGCGAGCCCGCTGCCGAGACCAGCCGTATGCGCCTACGCGACGTCGAGCGCCGCCAGCTCATGGCGGTGCGGCGACAAGAGCGAGCAGCCGAGAAGGATCTGCAGGAACTCCAGGCGCGCCTCGGTGACTTCGCCATCCGCGAGAAGCAGGTCGTCGGCGAGCTCCGGCTGCACGGCTACCTGCAGGCGTAGGCAGACATCGCCGCACCCAGCGCTTCAGACTGCCTGCGGCACGGGGGCGAGGACGCGCTCGGCTAGCTCGACCAGGCGCGTGGAGTAGCCCCATTCGTTGTCATACCAGGCGATCACCTTCACCTGGGTTCGGTCGACCACCGAGGTGAGCCCAGCATCGAAGATGGCCGAGTACGAGGAGCCGACGATGTCGGAGGACACGATCGGATCGTCCGTGTAGGCCAGGATGCCCTGGAGCGCCCCGCGGTCGGCGTGTCTGGCGAAGGCTTCGTTCACCAGATCGGCAGTCGTCTCCCGCTCGGCCTCGATCGTGAGGTCGACCAGCGAGCCGGTGGCCATCGGCACCCGCACAGCGAACCCGTTCAGGCGACCCTCGAGCTGAGGAATCACCAGACCTAGCGCCCTGGCTGCGCCCGTCGAGGTGGGGACGATGTTGATCGCGGCGGCTCGAGCCCGGCGCAGGTCCTTGTGTGGACCATCGAGCAGCGACTGGTCGGCGGTGTAGGCATGCACGGTAGTCATCAGCCCGTGCCTGATGCCTACCGTCTGGTGCAGGATCTTGGCCACCGGCGCCAGGCAGTTGGTGGTGCACGAAGCGTTCGAGATGATGTGGTGGCGCTCGGGGTCGTAGACCTCGTCGAAGTTGACGCCGAGGACGACGGTCGCGTCTGGGGGCTCGTCGCCCTTGGCCGGAGCGGAGATGATCACCTTGCGGGCGCCGGCCTCAAGGTGCTGTGCCGCCGCCGCACGGGTCCGAAAGTGGCCCGTGGACTCGATCACCACGTCGACGCCGAGATCCTGCCAGGGCAGCTGCTCCAGGCTCGAGTTGAGTACCTCGATCCGCTCGCCGTCGACCTCGATCGACCCGGCGGCCGCGCCCACTTCACCCGGATAGCGGCCGAACACGGAGTCGTACTTGAGCAGGTGGGCAAGCGTCGCCGGGTCTGTGATGTCGTTGATCGCCACCAGCTCGATGTCGGCTTCGCGCTCTTGCGCCGCGCGCAGGAAACAGCGTCCCACCCGCCCGAAGCCGTTGATCGCCACTCGTACTGTCATGAGGTCCTCGCTGGTTCGATGGTTTCCGGGTTCGCGGCAGAGTCAGGGGTCGGTCCATCACCGCCCAACTGCGGCGTGCGCGTGACGAAATGCACTCCGTCGAGGCCCTCGAGCGAGAAGCCCTCAGCGGCCCCAGGGGAGACGTCGATCTCAAACCGCGGGCTCCCCCAGCGCTCATATTGATCTGAGTCGATGTAGAACGGGGCGCCGCCCAGTTCCCCAAGTCGAAGGTCGTGCGGGCTGAGCGGCAGCTCGCCCTGCTTGAGGCAGAGCGGGTGGGTGCCGTCGCAGCACCCACCCGACTGCAAAAACATGAGCGGACCGTGGGCGGCCTCAAGGCGATGAATCGCCTCGAGGGCCGCCTCGGTCGCCTGCACCGCAGCCGCCATGTTTGGCCTAGAAGAACCCGAGTGGGTTGGGGTCATAGCTGACCAGGAGGCACTTGGTCTGGCTGTAGTGCTCAAGCATCATCCGGTGGTTCTCACGTCCCACCCCGGAGGCCTTGTAGCCGCCGAACGCCGCGTGCGCCGGATACTGGTGGTAGCAGTTGGTCCACACGCGGCCCGCCTTGATCGCTCGGCCCATCCGGAAGGCGCGACTGCCGTCGCGCGTCCAGACACCGGCGCCCAGGCCGTACATCGTGTCGTTGGCGATGTTCAGGGCCTCGTCCTCGTTACGGAACGTGGTCACGGCGAGCACCGGGCCGAAGATCTCCTCCTGGAACACGCGCATCTTGTTGTGCCCCTTGAGCACCGTGGGCTGGAAGTAGTAGCCGCCGGTGAGCCGGCCGTTCAGCGGGGTCCGCTCGCCGCCGATCAGGACCTCGGCGCCCTCCTGGCGCCCGATCTTCACGTATCCCTCGATCTTTTCCAGCTGCGCGGTGGAGACTTGCGGGCCGATCATCGTCTCGGGGTCCAGCGGGTCCCCTTGTTTGATCCAGGCGATCCGGTCCAGGCACCGTTCCATGAACTCGTCGTAGATCGTCTCCTGGATGAGTGCGCGTGATGGGCACGTGCACACCTCGCCCTTGTTG
>DATKRM010000050.1:0-8314 GCA_035532195.1 Solirubrobacteraceae bacterium | reverse complement strand
CGAGACCAACCGGGTGATGGCCTCGTAGATGATGATCAGCCCCAGCACCAGCAGAGTCACGCCGTTCGCCTGGGCGCTCAAGATCTCCACCCGTCCCAGGCCGTACGTCATGGCACCGCGGGCCGGCCGGGCGGCCAGCCGGGCGGCGATGAGGGAGATCGCCAAGGCCCCGGCGTCGGTCAGCATGTGGGCGGCATCCGACAGCACGGCCAGCGAGGAGGCGACGATTCCCGCCGCGATCTCGCCCACCATGAACGTCCCGATCAGCGCCAGCGCGATCGTCAGCGAGCGCCGGTCAGCTTCGCGAGACCCGAGGTGCTCGTGGGCGTGGTCGTGAGCCATCAGTTCAGCGAGGGATCCGGCGGCATCCGAGCCAGCAGGGCATAGCTGCCACCCTTGCGGGCCAGGACGGCAGACCACAGCTGCGGCGGATCCGGGCAGAACGTGTCTTCGAACTGCGCCGGCTCCACGATCCAGTCTCCGCGGTCGAGCTCTGAGTCGAGCTGACCGGGTCCCCAACCGGCGTGCCCCACGAACGCCCGGCTGGTCCGCAGGCCGGCCGAGCCTTCCAGCATCGAGGAGCCCGTGGCCAGCACGCCCACTTCGTCAAAGGCCAGCAGCGCCGCATCGTCCGGGTCCTCGAACTGGCCGAGCACGATCACGCCCGAGGGCTGCACTGGACCGCCGATGTAGATCGGCTCGTCGGCGTCGACCAGCGCGTCGAGGTCGGACACAGCTTCGCCCACCGTGGTTTCCGAGACCCGGTTGAGCACCAGCCCAAAGGCACCGACATCGCTGTGCTCGACCACCAGGACCACCGTCCGCCAGAAGTTCGGGTCCAGGAGCGCTGGCCCGGCGATCAGGAGCTGCCCGCGCTGGGACTCCATCCGCAGGCGATGCTAGCCGGTGGCTACAGCCCAAACGAGCGCCCCAAGACCTCCTTCATGATCTCGTCGGTGCCGCCTCCGATCGGGCCCAGCCGGGCATCGCGGGCCGCCCGCTCAATCCCGTACTCCTTCATGTAGCCGTTGCCGCCGTGGATCTGCAGGCAGGCGTCCATCACCTCGAACGAGGTGCGCTGGGTGGCCAGTTTGGCGATCGTCACCTCCTGCACGGCGTCCTCGCCGGCCAGGTAACGCCGCAGGGCTGCATAGGTGACGTCCCGGCCGGCCTCGATCCGCGTGGCGATCTCGGCCAGCTTGTGGCGGATCACCTGGAAGTGTCCGATCTCCCGGCCGAACGCCTTGCGCTCCAGCGCGTATTTGAGGGTCTTCTCGAACGCGCTCTGCATCCCGCCGACCGCGCCCAGGGCCATCAACAGCCGCTCCCACTGGAAGTTGGCCATGATCAGGTAGAAGCCCTGGTTCTCTTGGCCCAGCAGGTTCTCGTCGGGGACGAACACGTCTTCGAACGTGATCAGCGCCGTGTCGGAGGCGTGCCAGCCCATCTTCTCCAGGGCGCGCGCCTCCACCCCCGGGCCCTTCTCGATAACCAGGAATGACAGGCCGCGGTGACCCCCCTCCTGGGTGGTCTTGACCGCGGTGACCAGGATGTCGGCTCGTACGCCACCGGTGATGAACGTCTTCGACCCGTTGACGATGTAGCCGCCGTCCACCTTCTTGGCAAAAGTGCGGATGGAGGCCACGTCGGAGCCCGCATCGGGCTCGGTGATGGCCAGCGCGGCGATCTTCTCGCCGCGAATCCCCGGGACGAGCCAGCGCTGTTTCTGCTCCTCGGTGCCGAACTTCCAGATCGGCGGCAGCGCGATTCCGGCATGGGCGCCGAGGCCGGCCGAGAGGCCCCCCGACCCGCAGCGGGCCAGTTCCTCGACCCACACCGCGTCGGCCACCAGGTCCCCGTCACCGCCGTACTCGGGCGGGAACTTGAGGCCGATGTACCCGTGCTCGGCCAGCAGACCGAACACCTGGCTGGGAAACCAGTGCGCGTCCTCCCACTCGGCCGAATGCGGGAGGAGCTCGTTCTCCACGAAGCGGCGGACGGTGCGCCGGAACTCCTCGTGCTCGTTGGTGAACGGGGGGATGGGCCGGCGCGCAGCCTCGGTCCCGGCGCCGGCCTTCTCGGCGAGGTTCATCTCAGGTGAACCGTACCGCCGGGCGCGCAGATACGGTGCGCCCCGTGGCCGAGAAGCCCAAGGGCGGGCCGCGCCTGCTAACTGCCATGGCGCTGGCCAGCGGCATTACGTCGGTGCCCAACGCGGCGATTGTGCTGGCGCTGCCCGTCATCCATCGCCAGTTCGACACGTCGCTCACGGGGCTCGAGTGGACGGTTACCGGGTACCTGCTCGCCTACTCGTCGCTGATGATCGCTGCCGGCCGCCTGGCCGACACGTTCGGGCGCATCCGCCTGCTCAGGTGGGGGACGATCCTGTATGCGGGAGCGTCCATACCGGCCGCTCTGGCCGGAAGCTCGACCGTCCTGATCGCGTCCCTCGTAGCGGTGGGGATTGGCGGCGCGGTCCTGACGCCGGCCTCGCTGGCCATCGTCACCAACAGCTTCCGCGGCTCGAGCCGGGGGATGGCGGTCGGCGTGTGGGGAGGAGCCAGCGCGCTGTTCTCAGGCATCGCGCCGGCCATCGGTGGGGTCTTCACCCAGGAGGCCTCTTGGCGGTGGATCCTGTGGTTGAACGTGATCGTCGGAGTACTGATCCTGCTCGGCTCCTGGCGCGCCACCGAGAGCTTGGACAAAGACGCCCCGCGCCACGTTGACCTGACCGGCGTGGTGCTGTCGGTGATGGGACTCGGCGCTCTGACCCTCGCGTTCAACGAGGCGCCGGACCCCTGGGCCTTCAGCTCCGCCCGGTTCGTGCTGGTCGCGGTGGCCGGCGTGCTTCTGCTGGCCGGGTTCGTGCTGATCGAGCGGAGGCTGCGCGACCCCTTGATCGATCTCGCCATGTTCCTGCGGCGCAACGTCAGCTGCGCGACGATCGTGCTGTTCGTGCTGAACTTCGCGTTCGGCGCCGTCCTGTTCTTCCTCCCGCTGTTTCTGGAGGAGCAGATCGGCTTCGGCTCGCTCAAGGCCGGCTTGCTGCTGCTGCCGCTCAGCCTGCCGATGATGGCCGCGATGCCGCTGGGAGGGCGGGCGTTCGAGCGGCTGGGGCCGATCCCGCCGATCGTCGCCGGAATGGCCATGGCGGGTGTGGCCATGCTGCTGCTCGGCAACGTCTCCACGTCGACCCGCTATGGCGGGCTGTGGCTGCCGGTGGTGCTGCTGGGGCTGGGCGTGGGCACCGCGCTGACACCGTTGAACCTGGCCGCGCTCAACGCCACGTCGGTCCGCAAGCATGGGACGGTGGGCGCGCTGCTGGCGATGGTGGCGGGCCTGGGGGGAACGTTCGGGGTCGCGCTGACTGGAGCGGCGTTCGAGCAACTCCAGACGCGCGACATCGTTAACGCGGCGGCCGGGCACGGCATCAAGCTGAGCGCCAGCGCCGCGCGCACGCTTAACGGAGTGATGTCCGGGACGCCCTCAGCCAACCATGCCCTGGCCCACGTCCCGGCGGCCCAGCAGGCGGGCGTCAGGGCCGCGGTTCATGAAGGCTTTGTCTCCGCATTCGCGGGCTCGATGCTGCTGTCCCTGGCCTTGGTCGTGGCGGGGATCGTGATCGCGCTGCTGTTGATTCGCCGTGAGCGTGCGGCGAAGGCACTGCCGCGGCCCAACTTGACCGAGCCGTTCTCGGGCTTGGCGCCCCGGCCGTAGCGATTAGTACCGGGTGATTGGGTCGCGCGGCGCCGGCTCGTCTCCGGGAGGTGGTTCGTCGGTCGGTGGCGCCGGCGGCGGTGAGGGCATGCCAGCCGGCTCGGCAAGTGGCGCCTGAGCTTCCACGGTGTAGGCGGGATCCCGCGGGCGCTCTAGGAAATCGGCGTCGGAGATCCCCTCTTTGCGCACGCGCAGGTCGAGATAGATCAGGTTGATCACCGCGCTGGTGAACGGGTACACGAGGATGAACCCGATGGCGTTGGCGATCCCGATGATGATCTCGTAGACCGTGATGTTCGTGACGCCGTTCGCGATCCCCCCACCGATCGCGAGGACAATCCCCGTCCATACCCCGGCAATGAGGTAGGCGACGATCAGCCTCCCAAACGTGACCCACCAGTAGCCTCGGACCACGTCAATCGAGCGGGTGATTGCCGCCGGTCCCGTCTTCCCCTCGAGCATGAGCACCGGGAATGCCACAGCCAGGCTGATCGACAGCCAGATTCCGGGGATCACCAGGGCGATGAGGCCGACGAGCACGGTGATGAAGACGAGGACGCCCAACCAGATCAGCTGTAGCGCGCGATGCCCGAAGTAGGCCAGTGAATCGGCCGCGCTGTGAGCTCGACCCAGGTACGTGTCGAGCTGAACATGGAACAGGGCCCCCGCGGCCAACCAGCCGCCAATGATGTTGAGCGGGAAGACGACGTACTGGACCGCCGAGATGCTCGAGGTCGAACCGTTGGGGTGGGTGAAGTTGCCGTGGAGCAACGAGGCGTCGCTGGGGATGGACACCCGCCGTAGGACCACCTCGAGGATCGTGATCGGGATGACCACCAGCGCGACGATCTGCCACATCTGGACGGCGCTCTTGCCGTAGATCTCAAACGCGCCGCCGATCACGTCGCCCAGCTTCAGCGGCCGGAGCTTCGGCAGCTTCTGGCCGACCGGCTGCGGCGTAAAGCCCGGTGTAGATCCCCCTTCCACTGGGTCGCCAGCCTATCGCGGGGGTCAAGCTCCGCGATGGTGTTCACCTAGGCCTTAACGCGGCTTGACCCGCGTCGGCGCGCAACTTTGCGCTCCCCCGGTCCGTCGCACGGCGGATGTCCCCCGCTTGGCGAGGGGCACACCGGACGCGCAGTGATCTACAGCCCGTAGGAGCGGCCAATCACCTCGAGCATGATCTCGTCGGTGCCGGCGCCGATCCGGTTCAGGCGCATGTCACGCCACACGCGCTCGATCCCATACTCCTTCATGTAGCCGTTGCCGCCGTGGATCTGGATGCACTCGTCGGCCACCTCCACGGCGATCCGAGCGGCGTACAGCTTGGCCATCGAGATCTCCCGGACCGGGTACTCGCCGTTCTGGAATCGCCAGGCGGTGGTGTAGACCATCTGGCGCGCCGTCTCGATCTTGGTCGCCATCTCGGCGAACTTGTGCCGGATGACCTGGAAGTTGCCGATCGAGCGGCCGAACGCGGTGCGCTCCTTGGCGTACTGCAGCGTGCGGTCGAATACGCCCTGGGCGCCGGCCACGCAGCCCGCGGCGCCGATCAGGCGCTCGCCCTGGAGCTCCCAGGAGATGTGGTAGAAGCCCTTGCCGACCTCACCCAGAACCGCGGACTCGGGCACTCGGACATCCTGGAAGGCCAGCAGCGCCGTGTCGGAGGCGTGCATGCCGAGCTTCTCGAGCTTCTTCTCCCTGATCACGCCGGGCAGGTCCATGGGCACCAGGAACAGCGTGAGCCCGCTGTGCCCGGCGTCCGCGTCTGTCTTGGTCACCAGCACGATCGCGTGGGCGCGGTGGCCGTTGGTGATGAACGTCTTGGAGCCGTTGATCACGTACTCGTCACCGTCCCTGACCGCCCGCGTCTTGATCCCGGCCACGTCCGAGCCCGCGTCGGGCTCGGTGATGCCCAGGCAGAGGATCTTCTTGCCCTGGATCGCCGGAACCAGCCACTCCTGCTTCTGCTCCTCGGTGCCGAACTTGAGGATCGGCGGCTGTGTCATGTCGGTGTGCACGGCGATGCCCATCCCGAGGCCGCCGCAGTGGGCATGCCGCAGCTCCTCGGCCAGCACCAGGCTCGTGTAGTAGTCGCCGCCCTGACCGCCGTACTCGACCGGCTTGTCCAGGCCCAGGAAGCCCAGCTCGCCCATGCGCTCGAACACCCAGTCCGGGAACGTCGTCTCCTCCCACTCCTGGGAATGGGGCTGGAGCTCCTTGATCACGAACCGCCGGATCGAATCACGCAGCTCCTCGTGCTCGTCGGTGAAGATGAAGTGCTTGCGCTGGGTGGCGAAATCCGGCTTGAGGACGTCGGCTGTGGCCATGGGCTGATGCGTCTCCTGGTTCGGTTGGCGGTCTCGCGACGCTACCGCAGGTCGGCCGGAAAGTAAACAGTAGGACTTCCTACTTTCTACTTGGGGGGGCGGGGCTTGGGGTGATGGTGCGAGGGTGCGGGGTGACCGGCGGGGCACCGCTGGGCTTATGGCGCCCGGGGGCGTGTCGCACCCGCGCGGCGACACGGCGACTCACCCCGCCCGGCCCGGGACGTCGGCCGTAGTTTCGACGGTGGAGCGCGGCACGGCGACTCACCTCGCCGACCAACCGGGGGTGAGTCGTGTTATCGCCATCCCGAGACAAACCCGCATAGGCTTCGCCGCCATGGCCTACGAAACCCTCCTCTATGACGTCTCAGACCGGCACGTCGCGACGATTTCGCTGAATCAGCCGGACACTCGCAACGCTCTGTCGGACCAGCTGCTGCGTGATCTGATCGACGCGCTGCAGACGGCCCGCACCGACGATGCGGTGCGCTGCGTGGTCCTCACCTCGACGCACGACCGGGTGTTCTCGGCCGGTGCCAATCTCGGCGGGTTTGCCGCGGACGTGCCGCTGGTCCACAAGCACTTCGGCACCGAGCGCTTCCCGGAGCTGTTCCGGCTGATCGGCCAGCTGGGCAAGCCCACCATCTGCGCGGCCAACGGACACGTCCTGGCCGGCGCGCTGGGGATCGCCCTGGCCTGCGATCTGATCATCGCGCGGGAGGGGGCGCGGTTCGGCACCCCGGAGATCAACGTGGGCGCGTTCCCGTTCATGATCATGGCGCTGATCTACCGCAACGTCCCGCGCAAGAAGACCAACGAGCTCCTGCTGCTGGGCGAGCAGATCTCGGCCGCGGAGGCCGAGCGGATCGGGATCGTCAACCGGGTGGTGGCAGCCGACGAGTTCGACGCGGCCGTGCGCGAGTGGGCGCAGAAGCTGGCCTCCAAGTCGCCGGTGCTGATGCGGCTGGGCAAGGATGCGATGTTCCGCCAGCAGGACATGGCGTTCGCCGACGCACTCGACTACCTGCGGGCGCAGCTGTCGATCGCGTTCTCGACCGAGGACATCCAGGAGGGGGTCAGGGCGTTCTTCGAGAAGCGCGAGCCCGAATGGAAGGGGCGTTGACGGACTGCTTTGCGTCCGGCGCACGGCGGACGCGGATCGCAAGGATTCTCTGGCCGCCCTCCTCGCGATCGCGCGCCGTACCCCAGCCCGACCGTAACGACTGGGCCAACCTGGATGTGAACCAACTACCCCGGATGGCGGGGGTCGAATCGGGCCGCTTGACGTGTCGGCCTGGTTCGTGTCAAAGTAGAAAGTGGGACGTTTCACTTCTCGCCAAGCCACGCGGCGAGCGGTAAACGGGCTCAGCAAGCACCGTAATGGCCACCGACGCCCCCTCTACCAGCCTGCTGCGGCCCCTGGCCGAGGACCTTCAGGAGCGCCGGGAGAAGATCAGGCAAGGCGGGGGGCCAGAGAAGATCGCCGCCCAACACGAGAAGGAGAAGCTGACCGCCCGGGAGCGGTTGGCGCTGCTGATCGACGAGGGCACGTTCGTGGAGTTGGGGATCCACGGCCGGCCTCATTCCTCGCAGCGAGCCATGGAGGGCAAGGACGCACCGGCCGACGGGGTGATCACCGGCTACGGCAAGGTGGACGGCCGCCTGGTGGCCGTGGCCGCCTACGACTTCACGGTTATGGCCGGTTCGATGGGCATGACCGGCGAGCTCAAGGTCGGCCGGCTGCGTGATCTGGCGCTGACCAAACGGATCCCCGTGGTTTGGCTCCTAGATTCCGCGGGGGCCCGGATTCAGGAAGCAGTGGGCTCCCTGTTTGCCGGCAGCGGCCATCTGTTCCGCGAGGAGGTGGTGATGAGCGGGGTGATTCCCCAGGTGGCGGCCCTGATGGGGCCGTGCGCCGCGGGCACCGCGTACATCCCCGGCTTGGCCGACTTCGTGCCCATGGTCAAGGGCCGCGGTTCGATGGCACTGGCCGGCCCGCACCTGGTCCGGGCCGCGGTGGGCGAGGACGTGACCCAGGAGGAGCTCGGCGGCTCCCGGGTGCACACCCGGAAGTCCGGCGTGGGCGACCTCGAGGTGGCCGATGATCCGGAGTGCATCGAACGGATCAGGCAGTACCTGAGCTACTTCCCGGCCAACTGCGAGCAGTCGCCGCCGCTCGTCCCCACCGACGATCCGATCGACCGCGGCGACGAGGGGCTGCTCGATGTGCTGCCGGACTCCAACCGCCAGCCGTATGACATGTACGAGGT
>DATKRM010000049.1:0-7458 GCA_035532195.1 Solirubrobacteraceae bacterium | reverse complement strand
GACCAGGGCCGAGGCGATGTTGCCAATGCCGATCTTGTTGAGGGCCAGGACGGCCAGCACAATGCCGATGATCGAGACCGCGGCCATCGCGCCTCGCCGAGCCAGCGCCCGGGCCCGGTCGCGGCGGGCGGCCGGCGTCTTGGGCTCCAGGCTCTCCAGCCGCCGGGGGCGAAGGTTGGGCTTCAGGTCCGCGGGTCGGAAACCCGCGCGCACCGCGGCGCGCTGCAGCGCGCCGCGGGGCTGCGGGGTGGCGATCGCGTCCTCGTAGGCCTCCAGCAGCTGCTCGGCCACCCGCGGCCAGGCGAACCGCTGGACCTTGCGCACCGCGCCCTGAGCCAGCTCGGCCCGGTGGTCGGGCTCGCAATACAGCTCCCGCAGGGCCTCGGCCAACGCCTGGGCATCGCCCGGTGGGACCAGAACACCGTCTTCGCCGTCCGACACCACGCCCCGGTAGCCGGCGATGTCGGAGGCCACGACCGGAGTCCCGGCCGCGAACGCCTCGGTCAGCACCATGCCGAAGCTCTCGCCCCGCAGCGAGGGCGCGCAGAGCACGTCTGCCTCTTCCAGCTCACGCCACTTGGTCGCGTCGTCCACCTTCCCCAGCACGCGCACGTCGCGCGCATCCACCATCAGCGGCGCCAGCTCGTCGTGCGAGGGTCCGACCACGGTCAACTGGGTCGGGATGTGCTCCCGCAGGGCCTCGAACGCGCGGAGCAGCAACGGCAGTCCCTTGCGATCCACCGCCTGACCGACGAACAGGATCTTTAGCTGCTCGCCCCGCGGCCGGGCGGCTCCCCGGGCGGCGCGCTCAGGATCGAGGTCCACGCCGTTGGGAATCACGCGGTAGCGGCCGCCGTAAAAGCGCCGCCCGCTCCAGGCCGCCGCCTCGGAGACGGCCACGCGCACATGCAGGTGGTTGAACACCCGCCGGGCCCCGATCAGCCGGGCGATCGCGTTGCTGAAGCGGTTCTCGGTGTAGGCATGGAATGTGCCCACCAGCGGTAGCCGCGCTCGGTCTGTGCCCACCCAGCTGACCAGCGGCGCGATCGGCTCATGAACGTGCACCACGTCGTAATCGCCCGCGCGCAGCTCGTTCAGGGTGGTGGCCACGCTGTACGGCGTGATGGCCAGATTGGACACTGCGCCGTTGGCCTTGAAGCCCACTGTGCGTCCCAGCGGTATCACGTAATCCGGGGGATTCAGCTGCTGCGGACGCGCTCCGCGGTGCAGCGACGTGGACAGCCGTCCCGGCGGATCGAGCGGGGCCAGCACCCGCACGTAGTGGCCCTCCCTGATGAAACACTCCGCCAGCGCCTCGATGTGACGGGTCACTCCCCCCGGATACGTCCAGGAATATGGGGAGAGGAGCGCTATCCGCATACTGAGCATCGTAAAGGTTGTGCCTGCTTACCAACTAAATTCTGCGCCGCCCGAGGGGAGCTGAAACACCTACGTATCATCAATCGCGATGGTGTCCCGACGGTTTGTCAAGTACACGTTCCTGAAGGTCGATCCGGCCTGGCGCCGGCTGGAGGACGAGCGGCGCGCTACCGACAAGCGCGAGTTCATCGCCGCCTGCGCGGACTTCGCCGACGGCCATCTGCTGCGGGCCTTCTCGCTGGTGGGCACCCGCGGGGACGCCGACCTGATGCTGCTCAGCCAGGCCGAGAACCTGGAGCGCATCCACGAGTTCCATGTCGTGCTGGCCCAGAGCGGACTGATGAAGTGGTCCACGATCCCCTATTCCTTCCTGGCCATGACCAAGCCGTCGGAGTACTCGGAGGAGTCGCGGCTGGAGGTCCGGCCGGCCCACGCCAAGTACCTGTTCGTGTACCCGTTCGTCAAGACGCGCGCCTGGTACGGGCTGCCGGCCGACGGGCGCTGGCGGATCATGCAGGAGCACATCAAGGTGGGTCGCGAGTACCCGTCGGTCGACCTCAACACCAGCTATTCGTTCGGGCTCGACGACCAGGAGTTTGTGGTGGCCTTCGAGACCGACAATCCGTCCGACTTCCTGGATCTGGTGCAGCGGCTGCGGACCACCGAATCGAGCGCCTACACCCTCCGGGACACACCCACGTTCACTTGCATCTCCTGCTCAGTGGAGCGGGCGCTGGGCGCGCTGGACGGAGCCGCATTGACGGTGACAGCCGGATGAGCGACTTCGACGACATCCGGGACATCACCGTGATCGGCGCCGGCCCGGTCGGCCTGTCCACTGCGTTCTGGGCCGGGATGCGCGAGGCCTCCGCGCGGATCATCGACTCCCTGCCCGAGCTGGGCGGTCAGCTGACCACTCTGTACCCGGAGAAGTGGATCTTCGACGTGCCAGGCCACCCCAAGGTGCTGGCCAGGGATCTGGTCGAGATGCTGCGTCAACAGGCGATCGAGCAGTTCCAGGTCCCGGTCCACCTCAACGTGACCGCGGAGACGATCTCGTGGGAGGGCGAGGGAGAGGATCGGGTGATC
Organism: Solirubrobacteraceae bacterium; assembly: GCA_035532195.1. GTDB lineage: Bacteria > Actinomycetota > Thermoleophilia > Solirubrobacterales > Solirubrobacteraceae > Palsa-465. Next base: position 4,989 of record DATKRM010000049.1, on the reverse strand, counting down.
GTCCTACACACCGACCAGGGGGAGCTGCGGTCTCGCACGGTGATCGTGGCGGGCGGCCACGGAGCTTTTGAGCCCAAGAAGATGCCCGGGTTCGACATGACGCCCTGGGAGGGCCGGGGCGCGCACTACATCGTGGGTGAGAAGTCGGTGTTCGAGGGCAAGCGCGTGCTGATCGTGGGCGGGGGCGACTCGGCCATGGATTGGGTGATCAACCTGCTCGACACGGCCGCTGAAGTGCGTCTGGTCCACCGCCGAGAGGGGTTCCGGGCCCACGAGCTGACGGTCGGACAGGTGCTGGAGGCGGCCGACCGGGGCGACGTCGCGCTGCACGTCCCGTTCCAGATCAAGGAGGTCCACGGCGACGGAGGCGTCGAGCGGGTGCGCCTGTTCCACTCCGAGGACGAGGCGCACGAGCTGGAGATTGAGGTCGACGCGATCCTGCTCCAGCTGGGGTTCAAGACCGCGCTCGGGCCGCTCAAGGACTGGGGCCTCGAGATCGAGAAGGGCGCGATCGTGGTTGATCCGGTCATGAGGACCTCGCTGGAGCGCGTGTGGGCGTGCGGCGACATCACCACGTTCGAGGGCAAGCTCAAGCTGATCGCCACCGGCTTTGCCGAGTCCGCGATCGCCGTGGCCCAGGCCGTCCACGAGCTCCGTCCGGAGACCAAGATCCAGCCCAAGTACTCCACCAACACCGGGGTCCCCGGAGTCGTTGCCGGCCAGCCGTAAGCCGGACGACTCGCGTGCCGCCGATTCAGCGAGGCCGGAGGCCGAGCAGGCGGGTCAGCGCAAGACCGTCGCGTCCCCCGCCGCGACCAAGCACCTGCGTGCGGCCGACCCGGTCCTACGCGAGCTGATCGACGAGGTCGGCCCTGACGGCCTGGGTGACCCGCGCCGCGGGCTGGATCCCGAGGACCACTACGGCGCCTTGGTCCGGTCGATCGTGGGCCAGCAGCTGTCAACCCACGCCGCGCGGGCCATCTACACCCGGCTGAAAGAGCGGTTCGGTGGCCGCACCCCCACGCCGACCGAGGTCCTGGCCGACGACCCCGATGAGCTGCGAGCCGCCGCCGGGCTCAGCCGGGCCAAGGTCAGCTTCCTGCGCTCCCTGGCCGAGCACGTGGGCGACGGGTCGCTCGAGCTGGAGCGGCTGGACGCGCTGCCCGATGACCAGGTGATCGCCGAGCTGGTGGCGGTCAAGGGCCTGGGCGTGTGGACCGCCCACATGTTCCTGATGTTCCACCTCCAGCGCCCGGACATCCTCCCGGTCGGCGACTTGGGCATTCGGCGGGCCATGATGCTGCGCTACGGCCTGGACGAGCTCCCGGCACCGGACGAGATGGAGCGGATCGCCGAGCCCTGGCGCCCACACCGGACGCTAGCGTCGCTGTACCTGTGGCGGTCGCTGGCCGCGATGCCGGCCTAGGCCTATCGAACGCTCCCGCCGAGCGAGCGCGTGCGCCCCGTGGGCGCGGGGGCGGCGGTGGGTGATCGAGCCACTCTGCGGCCCCGAGCGAGGGGAGCTCACGGCGGTACCCGGCCCCACCGGGACCGAGTTATCCGGAGGCAAGAGGGCATAGAACTCGGCAAACTCCGACGTGAGCCCGCGAGCCGTCGCCCTCATCCCCGAGGGCTCGGATGACGAAAGAGATCCTATGCGCGGCCGAATCCTGTCGGCGGCCGTCGTGGCCGCCGCGCTGATCCTGGCGCTGACTGCATCCTCGGGAGCGGACGGGTCGGCCAGCGTGACCTTCACGATCGATCCGTCCGCCGGGCGCCAGACGATCTCCCCGCTGATTTACGGGATCAACGGCGACGCCACCTCCTCTGGCAGCAGCTTCTCGGCTGACGCTCCGGCCACAGCCCCGACGGTGGTCCGGCTCGGCGGCAACCGGTGGACCGCCTACAACTGGACGAACGGCTACTCCAACGCCGGGGCCGACTACTGCTATGAGAACGACAATTACCTCGACGGGTCCGCCAGCCCCGGCGGTGCCGTGCAAGGCACGGTCGAGGCCGACACGGCGGCGGGAAGAACCACCGTGCTGACGATCCCCATCACCGGCTACGTGTCCGCTGACGCCAACCAGAACCCGCCCTCGCCGAGCTCCAACGTCGACTCGGGGTGCCCGCAGGACGTCCGCAACTCTGGGTCGAGCTACCTCTCGACCCGCTTTGCCCCGATGCAACCCTCCGGTCCCGTGACCGACGTCCCCTCCGGATCGACCGTGTACGCAAACCAGTTCGCCGACTGGCTGAGGCTGCACGAGTCAAGCGCGCCGCTGATCTTCTCGCTGGACAACGAGCCTGACTTCTGGAGCAGCACCCACCCCGAGGTCCACCCCGGCCCCACCGGCTACCAGGAGCTGGCCAATGCCGACATCGCTTACGCACAGGCGGTCAAGAGCGTTCTGCCTGGGGCCGAGGTCACCGGTCCGGTACTGGGCGGCTGGGACGGCCTGTGGAGCCTCGACAATCCCAGCGAGTACAGCGCCCACGGCAATTTCACCGACTACTGGCTCCAGCGGGTCGCGGCCGCCAGCCGCCTGGCGGGGACCACGCTGATCGACGCCTTCGACCTCCACTGGTACCCGCAGCCGACGAAGGACGGCAGCTACGACGTCTACGGCAACGACACCTCCGCGGCCACCGTGGCCGAGCGTGAGCAGCGACCAAGGTCGTTGTGGGATCCGACCTACGTCGAGAACAGCTACATCACTCAGCCCTACGCGCAGGGGGGCGAGAACTCGGGACCGATCGCGCTGATCCCCCGAATTCAGGGACAGATCGCCACCGACAACCCGGGGATGAAGCTCGCCATCACCGAGTGGAACTACGGCGCCAGCGGCGACATCAGCGGCGGGATCGCCGACGCCGACGCTCTCGGGGTGTTCGGCCGCTACGGCGTCCACCTGGCCACCTTCTGGCCATCGGGGCCGCTCGCTGGGTCCTTCGCCGCCGGCGCATTCCAGATGTTCCGCAATTACAACTCGGGCGGCGGGCATTTTGGCGACACCGAGGTCCAGGCCACCACCTCGGATGTGGGCCACACCTCGGTGTACGCCTCGACCGAGGCCAACGACCCGAGCCGGCTGGTGATCGTCGCCATCAACAAGAACTCCGCGGCCACGAGCGCCACGATCAATCTTCAGCAGGCCACGTCCTACGGAGATGCGGCGGTGTACACGCTCACCGCCTCAGGGGGATCGGCGCCGCGCCAGGCGGCGTCTATCGCGCCCATCCGGCCGCACCAGTACTCCTACACGATGCCCGCCCAGTCGGTGTCGGTCATCGTCCCGTTGCCCGCTCAGTCTGGATCGGGCGGCGGGAGCGGCTCGGGCTCCGGCGGATCGGGCAGTCAGGGCGGCCAGGGCGGCTCAGCGAGCCACCCGTCGCTCAAGGTCCACACGATCAAGCTCTCCTGCCTACCGGCGCGAGCCACCCGCTCGGTCCGCTGCGTCGCCACAGTCGTGACCGCGGCGCGGGTCGGCCGCATCCAACTGCGCCTGTGGCGCGGGCGCACGCTTTACGCCGACGGGAGCACCCGGCCGCGCACCCGGCACGCGAAGATCCAGCTGACGCTCGACCGCGCGCTGGGCCGGGGTACCTACCAGGCCACGGTGATCGTCCGGCTGGGCGCCCGAAGCCAGACGTCGCGAATCCGCGTCCGCCTGGCCTGAGTGCCTAAACCGCCGAGACTTCTTCTTCTTCGGCGACCCGGAAGGACGACCCGCAGCCGCAGGCGGCGATCACGTTGGGGTTGTCGACCTTGAATCCGGCGCCCTGAAGTCCATCGACGAAGTCAATGGTGGAGCCGTGGACGTACGGCAGGCTCTGGTTGTCCACCAGCAGGCGGATTCCCTTGTCCTCAAACACGGTGTCCCCGTCGCGCTGCTCGTCGAACGCCAGCGCATACTGGAACCCGGAGCAGCCGCCGCCCCGGACCCCGACCCGGAGACCGGCCGTGTCCGCCACCGCGGCCTGAGCCGCTACGAACTCGCGTACTTTCTCGGCACCGTTGTCGGTGAGCGTGATCATGCTTCACGAAGTATAGCCCTGCGTCGGCGGGCGCTACGCTTGGCGCATGTCCGCCACCCCCGAGGAGCTCAAGCAGCGGATCGAGGCCGGAATCCCCGGCGCCGCAGCCGAGGTGACCGGCGACGGGCACCACTTCTACGCCGTGGTGTCTGCGCCTGAGTTCTCGGGGCTCAATCGGATCGCCCAACACCGGCGGGTGTACGAGGTGTTCGGCTCCGAGGTGGGCGACCGCATCCACGCCCTGTCCATCCAGACCAAACTTCCGCAGGAGGCCGCATGAGCGACGAGACCACTAACCCCCTCCGCGAGGAGATCGCCGGCGCGATCTCCGAGAACCCGGTGATCCTGTTCATGAAGGGAACGCCCGATCAGCCGGCGTGTGGGTTCTCGGCCCGCACGGTGGCCATCCTGCAATCGCTGGGTCGCCCGTTCGCGGCCGTGGACGTGCTGCCCGATCCGCGGATCCGGCAGGAGCTGGCGGAGCTCTCGAACTGGCCCACCATCCCGCAGCTGTTCGTGGACGGCGAGCTCGTGGGCGGCTGCGACATCGTGACCGAGATGTACCAGTCGGGCGAGCTTCAAGAGACCCTCGGCCTCGACGCCGTATCGGCCGAGGCCGCGCCTGAGGCGCAGGCACAGGAGGCCGCGCCGCTGTCGATCGAGAACCGGCTCTAGCCACGGCCACACCGCCGGCAGTCGCTCCCCAGCTGCGCGCGCTGCGCTTCGAGGGCGGCGCGCTCTGGGCGATCGACCAGCGCCAGCTCCCCTGGCACGAGCAGTGGCTCGAGCTGCGCACGGCCGAGGGCGTCGCCGAGGCCATCCGAACCCTGGCCATTCGTGGCGCGCCGCTGATCGGCGTGGCCGCGGCGTACGGCCTGGCGCTGGAGCTCCAGCGCGCTGGCGGCGCGGATCTGGATGCCGCCTACGACCGGCTCCGCTGCACCCGGCCGA
>DATKRM010000048.1:0-9492 GCA_035532195.1 Solirubrobacteraceae bacterium | reverse complement strand
GGCTGGCGGCCGGGCAAGGAGGACGGCACCGTGGGCTCGCTGATCCTCGGCCTGTATGACCCGCAGGGCCAGCTTCACGTGGTGGGGCACTCGTCCGGACTCCGGGCGGCCGAGAAGCGGGCGCTGGTGGACAAGCTGGCGCCGTACGAGACCGGCCACCGGGACCACGGGGACGCTAGCCGCTGGAAATCAGAGAAGGAGCTCGAGTGGATCGAGCTGCGCCCGGAGCTGGTGGTCGAGGTGCGCTTCGACCACGTCAGCGGGGGGCGGATCCGCCACGGCACCCGCATCCTGCGCTGGCGGGAGGACAAGGCGCCGCGGGACTGCCTGCTCGAGCAGATGCACGCCTAGCGGGTCGTGCCCGCTGTTCGCCGCCGCATCCTGATCGCTCCGGACTCGTTCAAGGGCACGTTCTCGGCGCCTGAGGTGGCGCGGGCCATCGCCCGGGGCCTCGAGGCCGAGGGCTACCCGGTGGAGCTGTGTCCGGTGGCCGACGGGGGCGAGGGAACGCTCCAGGTGCTGTGCGACGCGCTGGGCGCGCGGTCCCATTCCGCGCTGGTGGCGGATCCTCTGGGCCGGCCTGTCGAGGCCGGGTTTGCGCTGGTCGACGAAGGCCGCGGCCGGATCGGCGCGATCGTCGAGACCGCGGCGGCCGTCGGCCTGCCAAGGCTGGGCCCGGACGAGCTCGATCCGGTCGGCGCCAGCAGCGCCGGGGCCGGCCAGCTGATCATGGCCGCGGTGGGCGCCGGGGCCGAGCTCGTCCACGTGGCCGTGGGCGGGAGCGCCACCACCGACGGCGGGGCGGGGGCCATCCGGGCCATCCGCCAGGCCGGAGGCCTGGACGGCGTCCGGCTGGTCGTGCTGTGCGACGTCCGCACGCCGTTCGAGGAGGCGGCGCGGGTGTTCGGGCCCCAGAAGGGCGCCGGGCCCGAGGACGTCAGGCGGCTGACCCAGCGCCTGCACCGCCTGGCCCGCCGCTTCGACCGCGATCCTCGCGGCCGGGTCATGACCGGCGCGGCGGGCGGGCTATCCGGCGGCCTGTGGGCCGCGTTCGGCGCCGAGCTCGTGCCCGGCGCAGCCTGGGTGCTCGACCGGCTGGACTTTGACCCCCGGATGCGGGCCGCCCGCGCGGTGGTGGCCGGCGAGGGCCGGCTGGATCAGCAGAGCCTGGCCGGCAAGGCCCTGTCCGAGGTGGCCACCCGGGCTCGCCAGGCCGGCGTGCCCTGCCACGCTGTGGTGGGGCAGCGGGACCTGGACGCATTCGGCGCCCGCATGCTTGATCTCCAGGCCGTGCTCGAGGCGGGGACGCTGAGCCAGATCGAGGCCGCGGGCCGGCGCCTGGCCGAACTGATCTAGTGGCCTGGCCGGCCCGCTGGTTCCTCAGTTGTGCGAGAAGGCCTGCTTCTTCTGGCCCGGCAGCGGCGCGTCCAGCGAGTCCAGGAACTCGGTCTGCTCCATCAGATCCTCGATCAGCAGGCTGGCCATCTCGTGGCTCATCCCGGGCCGCACCACGATGCGCAGCGCGTTCAGGTCCTGGCGGTTCTCCGGGAACGAGTACGCCGGGACCAGCCACCCGTTCTGGCGCAAACGGTCCGACACGTCGAACACCGTGTAGTTCTCGATCTCGTCCTTCAGAGTGAACGCAAACACCGGCAGCTCGTCACCCCGGGAGATCAGGTTGTACGGACCCAGCTTCTCGATCGCCCCCGACAGGTGCTCGGCCACCTCCTGGGCGCCGCGCATCGTCTTGGTGTAGCCCTCCCGGCCCAGCCCGGACAGCATCAGATACTGGGCGATGACCTGGCTGCCCGGCCGCGAGAAGTTCAGCGCGAACGTGGGCATGTGGCCGCCCAGGTAGTTGACGTCGAACACCAGCTCTTGGGGGAGGCAGTCCTTGGTCCGCCAGATGGCCCAGCCCACCCCCGGATAGACCATCCCGTACTTGTGCCCCGAGGCGTTGATCGACAGCACCCGCGGGATCTGGAAGTCCCACTCCAGGTCCGGCTGCAGGAACGGGGCCACGAACCCACCCGAGGCGGCGTCGACGTGCAGTGGGACGTGCCAGCCCTTCCCTGACTCGAGCTGCTCCAGCGCGTCAGCGATCTCCTTGACCGGCTCGTAGCTGCCGTCGAAGGTCGAGCCGAGGATGGCCACCACCCCGATCGTGTTCTCGTCGCAGCGCTCCACCGCCTCGGCCGGACCCAGATGAAAGCGGTCTCCCTCCATCGGCACCAGGCGGGGCTCGACCTCCCAGTAGCGGCAGAACTTCTCCCAGCACACCTGGACGTTGGCGCCCATGACCAGGTTTGGCCGGCCCGTCGGCTTGCCTGCGTCAGTCATGCGCTTGCGCCAGCGCCACTTCAGGGCCATGCCGGCCAGCATGCAGGCCTCGCTGGAGCCGGTGGTGGAGCAGCCGGTGGCGTCCGCTGACTCCGGCGAGTGCCAGAGCTCGGCCAGGATGTTGACGCACCGCTCCTCGATCGCCGCCGTCAGGGGGTACTCGTCCTTGTCGATCATGTTCTTGTCGGCTGTCTCAGCCATCAGTGCCCTGGCGGCGGCGGGCATATAGGTGGTCACGAAGGTGGCCAGGTTGAGCTGCGCGTGGCCATCCAGCAGCAGCTCGGCCGATATGTACTCGTAGGCGTCCCCCAGCCCCAGGCCCCGCTCGGGAATCTTGTCAGTGGGCAGCTCGGTCTTCCAGTGGTGCTCGCGGCGCACCGCCCGGCGCTTGGCGTGCTCCTGCTGGTGGCTGAGGGCCATGGAACCTCCTCGGAGTGGTGGACTGGCGCATCATCGCGCAGCGCGGCGCGTAGCGTCCTCTACCCGCTGGGCGCGCTAATCAGACTGGGTGAGCTGGGCGTGCAGCGCCTGGGCCACGGTGCGCAGGAGCAGCACCGCGGTTCCGGTCAGGCCGGAGAAGCCCAGCGTCCAGATCACGTCCTGGACGCCCTTGTCGGGGGAGAGCGAGCCCGCCACCAGGAGCGTGGCCGAGGTGACCGCACCCGCCGCGGTGGCCAGGCCGACCAGGGTCCGGTTCAGCCAGCTCTCCATCACCCCGCGGTCGGCGCCCGAGTAGCGCTCGGTTCGCACCACCATCCGGCCGGCTCGCCACTGGCTGGCGATCGCCTCGGCGTGATCGGGCAGCGACCGCAGCGCGGGCAGGGCCCGGATCAGCTCTCGCTGGACCACCTCCTCGGGCGTGCCCAGGTCCTCGCGGTGGTCGCTGGCCACGAGCTGATGGGCTTCGGTACCCAGGTCGAAGCCGGGGGCGAGGACCTTGAGCGTCCCCTCCAGCGTGATCAGCGTCCGGGACAGCAGCAGCATCGGGCGCGGGGGGCGCAGCCCGTGGCGCTCGATCACGTCGATCACCCCGCCCATCGCGGCGGGGCTGATCCCACCGGTCTGCACCTCGCCGAGCAGCAGCGACAGGTCACGCTCGAGCTGCCGCAGGTCGATGTGCTTTTCGTCTCCCACCAGATGCCGCACCGCGCGAGCCACCAGCGATGCGTCACTCAGCGTGAATCCGAGCGCGATGCCCTGTAGCGCCTCCCGAGAGATGGGATCGATCCGCCCCACGGCGCCGAAGTCGAGCAGCCACAGCGTTCCCTCGGGGTCGATCAGCACGTTCCCCGGATGCGGGTCGGCGTGGTAGTAGCCGTCGCGCAGGATCTGGGACAGAAACGAACCCAGCAGCCGCTGGGCTAGCACCGTCCGGCTCACCGGCACCGCGTCGACGGCCGCCGCATCGGAGAGGGAGCGACCCTTGACCTCGTCCATGACGAGCAGGTGGCGGGTGGACAGCGTGGGATGGACCACCGGGATCTGAACCCCCACGTCGGACCCGCGGTTCTCTCGGAGCCGGAACCCCGCCTCCACCTCCCGGCCGTAGTCGAGCTCGGCCTCGATGCTGATGATCAGCTCATCCGCCAGGTCGCGAACCCCTATCCGGCGGGCCATCTCGACCCGTCGGTCCAGCTGGCGGGCCACGAACGACAGGACAGCCGAGTCGCGGGCCACCACATCCTCCAGCCCGGGCCGCTGCAGCTTGACCACCACCGCGCGACCGTCGTGGAGGGTGGCCCGGTGGGTCTGACCGATCGAGGCCGCGGCCAGCGGCTCGGAGTCGAACTCGGCGAACGCCTGCTCGGTGGGCTCGTCCAGCTCCTCGGCCAGCACCTGCTCAACCTCCTCCCGCGACAGGCGCTGGACGTTGGAGTGCAGGTTGGACAGCTCGGTGGTCAGCGTCTCCGGGAGGAGATCGCTGCGCGTGGCCGCGATTTGGCCGAACTTGACGAACATCCCTCCGGAGCGCTCCAGCACCAGGCGCACGCGGCGGGCAAAATCCGGTGAGGTCAGCGCCCCGGCGCTCCGGTAGCGGACGTGCAGGAGGTTCTCGGCCCGAGCGTTCTTCACCACCTCCTGGAACCGGCCCAGCGGCGAGAGCACGGCCCGCGTGGCTCGCACCGGATGGCGGAAGACGTTCAGCCCCCGGCGCCGGCGGTGTCGGCCCCGGGTCACGACATCGAGGATGATGGCCACGGGCAGTGACGCCAGGACGCCGAAGAACACCGACAGCGAGATGACCAGCGCCGGGTGCTGATCGTGGGGTCCCAGGGCGATCACCCCGGCCACCAGCCCGACCGCCCAGCCCAGCGTGGCCGCCACGGCATTGCGCCAGCGTCCGATCTGGATGCCGAGCACGCGCCCGCTGAGCAGGCCGATCAGCCCGATCCAGAACGGCAGCACGAGCAGGTAGCCCAAGCCGAGCTCGAACTTCACGGAGATGTCTGCGATCGGCATCGTCACCTGGCTGCGGCGTCCCACGCTAGCTGCCGCCCCGGTCGCCACCCGACGCTGATCGCTACGGTTTGGGGCGTGGCGCACGAGGGCCAGGAGCTGGAAGGGCCCAACGGCTATCGGATGCGGTTCGTCCAGATCACCGAGGATCTGCTCGCGATGGACGCCCACTACGCCGGCCGGGGCGATCTACCGCCCGCGCACTTCCACCCGCGCCAGGTCGAGCACTTCACCGTGCTGGAAGGCGAGGTGCGGGCTGTGATCGACGGCGAGGATCGCCGCTTCGGCGCGGGCCAGGACTTCGACGTCCCGGCGGGCACGGTTCACCAGCTGGCGGGCGACGGCCCAGCCCGGCTGAAATGGGAGGTCCGCCCGGCGCTGAACATGGCCGATTTCTTCGAGGAGCTCTACTCGGGCGCGGCAAACACCGATTTCAACGACTTCCTGGAGCGCTACGCGGACGAGTTCCAGCTGGCCGAAGAGCCCGGGTTCTAGCCACCCAGCTTCGCTTCGGCGAGCGTCGGCTCGAACAGCTCAACCGGATTGCCCGCCGGGTCCTCGACCAGGATCTGCTTGCCCCCGACGCCGGTCAGGATGTCGTTGCGAAACCGGGCTCCGTGCTCCCGCAGGCGAGCCACCGCCGCCTCAAGGTCCTCGACCTCAAGCTGGAAGCGGTTCCAGCCGCCGGGCTGGGGCAGGGTGCCGTCGGGCATTGCCTGCCCGCCCCCGGGGCCACCCCCCGGAGCGCTCAGCACCAGCCGTAGGGGACCGTGGGAGAGCATGGCGAAGCTCGGGGCCGGGTGCATGTCCTCGCGAAAGCCGAGCTACCGGCAGTAGAAGTCGATCGCGGCGTCGACGTCGTCGACGATGTAGCGGATGCTGACCTGGGCCATTTCCGTCTCCTGGCGTAGAGTTACTTGTAGAACGTATGCGTTTCGCAGCGATACGTCAACGTTTCATTGGAACGATGCGCTCTGAGCGCTAGCGACCAAGCCGAGGTGGATCCGCGCGTCCAGCGCTCCCGGATGGTGATCCTCCAGGCGGCCGTCGAGGAACTGGCGGACGTCGGCTACGGGCGCGTCACGATCGAGTCGATCGCCACGCGGGCCGGGGTAGGGAAGTCGACCATCTACCGGCACTGGCCGGACAAACTGGCGCTGATCGCCGACGCGTTCGAGACCTTCCACGAGCAGATGGTCCCCGAGCTGGGGGAGATTCCGGTGCGGGAGGCCGTGGCCCTGCTGCTCCGCCACGTAGCCGAGGTCGTGGTCGACTCGACGTTCTCCCGCTGTATTCCGGCGCTGATCGAGGGGGCCGAACGGGACCCGCGGGTGCGCGAGTTCCACCACCGCTACTCGGCCGAGCGACGCCAGGCCCTGATCGACCTCATCGCCCGCGGCATAGAGCGGCACGAGATCAGCCCCGACATCGACCCCCAGCTCGCGACCACCACCCTCCTGGGCGCGATCTTCTACCGGCGCCTCATGAGCGGCCGGCCGTTTGACCCGGACGACGCCCCGGAGCTGGTCCGCCTGGTGCTGGGGTAGCCGAAACCTACGGCTTCAACGCCACAGCGGCCTCGGGGGTGGCCACGTGGAAGCCGAAGCTCTCCTCCAGGTACAGCTGCACGGTCTCGCCGTCGTGCGAGTCGTAGCCGATCGACAGATCCTGCCCGGACTCGAAGCGGAAATCGCCGCCGCGGAGGCTGAGCACCACCCCGCCGTCCACGCCGGGCGCCCACACCAGCGGGCCGTCCAGGATCTTGCGCAGATGGTCGAGCAGCGGGTAGCCGCCGTGCTCGGCGGTCTCCACCACCCGGCGGTACTGCTCGCGCCCCAGCGCCAGCCCATACGGGCCGCCGATCCCCGCGCAGAGCAGGCGCTCGACCGCCAGGGCCACGTGGCGCGGATAGGCGTCGGTCCCCTCGCCCAGCGACACCTGTTCGTGGGGTGAGGCCTCGGCGATGCCGGTGATCGCCCCGGGCCAGCCGTGGAACACGCTGACGTTCTCGGCCAGCGCGATCTGGTGGGCCGCCTGGTCCAGCTCCTCCAGGTCGGCGTCGGCGGCGCCGCGATCGGCGTCGCGCAGCTCGGCCCGGGACACCGTGAAGTCGGATCGCACCTCGACCAGCGGCAGGACGCGCCGCTGGAGCCCGGCCACCCCGTCAGCTGGGGCCGAGGCCAGGGGGCTGGTCCGGCCCAGGTTCATGGCCGAGTGATCCCAGCCCTGGGGCCCGGAGAAATCAACCAGCTTGCGGGCGGCCAGCGCCGTGCTCAGGCGCTCGGTGGCCTCCTGGTCCAGCAGCTGCCAGCCGGCGTCGGAAATCGGGGCGTGTGAGCGGAGCAGGTGGTTCATCGCGACGCTCCCCTCAGGCTGCGGATGCCCAGCGATCCGTCCTCGCTCGCGCCTTCGGCGCCGGGCCCTCCGCCGTCCAGCGCCTCGGCCTCCGCCTCCTCGCCGTGCTCGACGATGTCGCCGGGCTGGAACAGGATCCCCTGGGCGATCTCCCGCCACGGCGGGGTCCGCCGGAGCAGGAACTCCAGGTCCATGCTGAAGTGCTTGAACTCCTCGCCCTGGGCGTCGTGCATCACGGCCCGGGCCTCAGGATCGGTCTCGATGGCCAGGCGCTGCTCGTACCAGCCGATCGCCTCGGCCTCCTCGGTCAGCGAGGCGCACAGGCGGGCGAAGGTCCGCGTCGCCGCGGACAGTTCCTCAGGGGGCTCGTGGTACTGGTCAAAACCCATCGGAATCTCCTTCTGACGAGGGTGTGAACGGCGCTGGCAGCAGTTGGTCGTCAGCCTACTCCGGCGCAACTTGCGCCGGGGACGTAGTGTTGGTTCCTCGAATGATGAGCGCGGCGGCATGAGCAACCCGTCTGGCGACGCGGGCCTGACCCGGCGGGAGATCGTTGAGCGTGCCGTCCTCGGGGCAGGCGCCCTGGCTCTGGGTGGGGCACCGGTGGCGCTGGCGGCGCGCCGGCGCAGCCGGACCGTCGACGTGGTGATCGTGGGGGCCGGCTTGTCCGGCCTGACCGCGGCTCGCGCGCTGACCGCCGCGGGCCGGAGCGTGCTGGTGCTGGAGGCCCGCGACCGGGTCGGCGGGCGCACGCTCAATCACTCGACCGGCGGCGGGCACATCGTCGAGGTGGGAGGCGAGTACGTCGGCCCGACCCAGGACCGGATCCTCGCCCTGTCCCAGGCCGTCGGGGTGAACACGTTCTCGGTCTACAACCAGGGCTCCAACGTCGAGATCGTCGGCGGCCAGCGCTCTCTCTATCCGGCCTCCACCGGCGTCCCGAGCGATCCTGAGACCCAGAAGTTCCTGATCGACCTGCTGGGCCAGATCGACCCGCTGGCCAAGGAGGTGGGCCCGGCCGCGCCCTGGCGGGCCAAGCGGGCCAAGCAGCTCGACCACACGACCCTGGCCGAGTTCACCCGGCGGTTCGTCAGCCCGCGGATCCGCCCGATATTCGAGGCGGTCAACAACTCGGTCTGGGGGGTGGACTCCGACCAGCTATCGCTGCTCTACGTGGCCGCATACGTCGCTGCCGCGGGCGACCCGCGGCACCCGGGGTCGCTGTTCCGGCTGGTGTCAACCGCCGGCGGCGCTCAGGAGCAGCGGTTCGTGGGCGGCTCCCAGGTCGTGTCCCAGCGGGTGGCCAAGCACCTGGGGAACCGTGTGCTGCTGCGCACGCCGGCCACCGGGCTGACGCTGACCGGCGGTGGCGTGCGGGTGCTCGCCGGACAGCTGGTGATCGACGCCAAGCGGGCGATCATCGCCGTCCCGCCGCCGCTGGCCCTCGAGCTCACCCGCGGGCTGAGCCCCCGGCGGACCAAGCTGCTGGCGGGCATGCACATGGGCCACCTGATCAAGTCCGAGGCCGTGTACCCCACTCCGTTCTGGCGGGCCGAGGGGCTGAGCGGCCAGGGAGTCAACGACGAGGGCATCGCGTCGGTCCCGTTCGACAACTCGCCGCCCGACGGGAGCGTCGGGGTGCTGTTCGCGTTCACCGGCGGACGCGCCGCTGGCCGCCTGGCCAAGCTCTCGGCCGCCGAGCGGCGCCGGCAGGTGCTGCAGCGCTTTCAGCAATACGTAGGGAGCCAGGCGCTCTCGCCGACCCAGTTCATCGAGCACGACTGGCGCTCAGAGAAGTGGACCCGAGGCTGCCCGACCGCCATACCTCGTCCCGGCATCCTGTCCCGGTACGGAGACACCCTGCGCGCCCCGATCGGACCCGTGCACTTCGCCGGAACCGAGACCTCCGACTATTGGCAGGGCTACATGGACGGCGCCGTGCGCGCCGGGGAGCGAGCCGCGCGTGAGGTGCTCAGGGCGCGCTGATTAGCCGGCTCGGGCCACTGTGCCGTGGGAGATTTTGGCAGCCCAGCGAGCAAAATCTCCCACACCCCCCGCGCGGTGCGCGCCGCGGAGCGGGCGGCCCGATGAGTTACGGGCCTGGTATCAGTCGTAGCGTGTATGCAGCCCAGAGCTGCGTCAACACTCATGTGACGAAGGGAGATAGCGATGTCCGTGCACGAGACCGGAACCCGTGAGGAGTGGCGGGCGGCTCGGGCTGAGCTGGCGAAGCTCGAAGCCGAGCACGCCGAGCTCGGTCAGAAGATCACCGAGGAGCGGCGGAGGCTGCCGTGGGTACCGGTGGACAAGGAATACGAGTTCGACACCGAGGACGGAAAG
>DATKRM010000047.1:0-12445 GCA_035532195.1 Solirubrobacteraceae bacterium | reverse complement strand
TGGGGGCGGGAGCCACGGTGCAGAGCATCGTGGCGGGATGCCCCGACGCTCCACAGGGCCGTGGCCTGGCCGTGGCCCTGGACGGCGAGGTGGTGCCCCGCGCTGCGTGGGGGAGCACCCAGCTGGATGACGGCGCGCGGTTGGAGATCGTGGTTGCGGTTCAGGGAGGATGAGTTTCGTGGACGGCTCACTGTCGATCGCCGGGCGCCAGCTGCGCTCGCGGCTGATCCTGGGCAGCGGAGGCTTCACCAACCATGAGGTGCTGGCTGCGGCGCTGGCCGCGTCGGGCGCCGAGCTGGTCACGGTGGCGCTCCGGCGGCTGGACCCGGCCGCCCGGGGCTCGATTCTCGACGTGCTCGACACAGCCGGGGTCGAGGTCCTGCCCAACACCGCCGGGTGCTACACGGCTCGCGACGCGATCACCACTGCCCAACTGGCCCGCGAGGCCTTCGACACCGACTGGATCAAGCTCGAGGTCATCGGTGACGACCGTACGCTGCTGCCCGACGCCGTGGAGCTGGTTGTGGCGGCCGAGTCGCTCGTCGAGGATGGGTTCGTGGTCCTGCCCTATACCACCGACGATCCGGTGCTGGCCCGGCGGCTGGAGGGCGTGGGCTGCGCTGCGGTAATGCCGCTGGGCTCGCCCATCGGGAGCGGCATGGGGATTCGCAACCCCTACAACATCTCGATCATGGTCGAGCAGGTCGGCGTGCCGGTGGTCCTCGACGCCGGGGTGGGCACCGCGTCGGACGCCGCGCTGGCCATGGAGCTCGGCTGCGACGCGGTCTTATGCGCCAGCGCCATCTCCCGGGCTCACGATCCGGTGGCCATGGCTCGGTCCATCCGCCTGGCCGTCGAGGCCGGCGCGCTGGCCCGGGCCGCCGGTCGGATCCCACGGCGGCGCTACGCCGAGGCATCGACGCCGGAGGCGGGGGTACCGGTGTTCGAGGACCGCCCGGCGTCGGCCTGAGTTCCGCGTGAGGACCGACGAGCTGATCGATCGCTGGGAAGCGGCCTGGTCCGGCAAGGACCCGACCGCGTTCGCCGAGCTCTGCGCACTCGAGATCCACTACGAGGATCCGCTGACCAGCGAGCCCCTGCAGGGCGCGGCCGAGCTGGGGCGCCACGCCGCTCGTCTGTGGTCAGCGTTTCCGGACGCGCGTCTGGAGAAGACCGGCGAGCGCCTGAGCGATGGCCCGTTCCTGGCCGCCCCGTGCAAGCTCCTGGCCACCCACAAGGCACAGCTCGAGGGCCTGCCGCCGACCAACCGGTTCGTGGTCGTTCACTGCGTGTTCTACTGCGAGCTGCAGCACGGCCTCCTGCTCCGGGTGCGAGCGTTCTTCGACCTCTACGACACCGCGGTCCAGCTGGGCGTCCTCCCCGCCCGCGGCACGCTGGGCGAGAAGGCGCTGCTGGTCCTGCGCGGGTTTGGTCTGCGGGCCGGCCGGACCTAGTGCGCCACTAGCTGGCCGAAATCGTCTGGTAGCCGTCATTGCAGACAAGCCCGGCCCGCGGGATCATGCGCCGATGGCCAGCCCCCGGCGCATCGTGCTCGTGGCATTCCCGGGCGTTCAGATCCTTGACGTCACCGGCCCCTGCGAGGTGTTCTCGCAGGCCGACCGGGCCTCGGCGAGCCGCGAGTACGAGCTGGACGTGATCTCACCGGACGGCGCGGCGGTCACGACGTCGAGCGGCGTCCAGCTGATCGCCGACCGCCCGCTTCACGCCTGCCGGGGCCGCATCGACACGCTGGTGGTGGCCGGCGGGCTCGGGACGCGCGAGGCCGCCCGTGATGAGCACCTGGTCTCGTGGCTGCGGCTGGCGGCGCGCCGCTCACGCCGGGTGGCCTCGGTGTGCACGGGCGCCTTCCTCCTGGCTCGGGCTGGACTGCTGGACGATCGCCGGGCCACCACCCACTGGGCGTCGTGCGCGGCGCTGGCTCGCAACTACCCCGGCATCGACGTGGATCCCGACCCAATCTACGTCCGCGACGGCAACGTCTATACGTCGGCCGGCGTCACCGCGGGAATCGATCTGGCGCTGGCTCTGGTGGAGGAGGACCTGGGCTCCGCGGCCGCTCTTCAGGCAGCCCGGAATTTGGTTCTGTTCTTCCGCCGTCCCGGAGGTCAGGCTCAGTTCAGCGCCGCGCTGGCCGGGCAGTCGGCGTCCCGATCGTCGATCCGGGAGCTTCAAGCTTGGCTGGCTGACCACCTGGCGGGCGATCTGTCCGTGCCGGTGCTGGCCGAGCGCTCGTTCATGAGCCCGCGCAACTTCTCACGCGTGTTCACCCGGGAGGCCGGGGTCACGCCCGGCGCCTACGTGGAAGCACTGCGCGTCGAGCGGGCCCGGGCGCTGCTCGAGACGACCGACCTGCCGGTCGAGGACGTGGCCCGGCGCTGCGGTTTCGGCACCCCGGAGACGTTCCGCCGGGCGTTCGGCCGCCGCGTGGGAGTCAACCCCACCCGGTACCGCACCAGCTTCACGACCGCCCAAGTGATCCCGATCAGAAAGGCCACAGCATGAGAATCGCCATTCCCATCTTCGACCGCATCACCGCCCTGGATGCGGTCGGCCCCTACGAGGTCCTGGCCCGGCTGCCCGGCGCCACCATCCAGTTCCTGGCCCAGGAGCCCGGCCCCCAGCGCACGGAGACCCGGATGCTGGCGCTGGTCGCCGACGGCTCACTGGATGATCTCCCCGATCCGGACGTGATCGTCGTCCCGGGCGGCTACGGCACGCGCCCACTGATGCACGACCAGCCGATGCTCAACTGGCTGCGCAACGCCCACGAGTCCTCGCAGTGGACCACGTCCGTTTGCACCGGATCGTTGCTGCTGGCGGCGGCCGGGATCCTGGAGGGATTGGAGGCCACGACGCACTGGCTGGAGCTCGAGACGCTACGCCAGTACGGCGTCACCCCGGTGACCCGGCGGGTGGTGCAGCAGGGCAAGGTGATCACCGCGGCCGGGGTGTCTTCGGGTATCGACATGGCGCTGACCCTGGCCGCGCGGATCGCCGGCGACGACGTCGCCCAAGCCATCCAGCTGGGAATCGAGTACGACCCCGAGCCGCCGTTTGCGGCCGGTTCCCCGTCCAAGGCGCCGCCGGCGATCGTCGAGCAGCTGCGGGGACTCGCCGCTGAACGCGCCTAACGCGCGCGGCGCGGCTCGCCGTACACTGCCCGGCTTGACTCGCCACCTGCTTACCGGTGAGGAGCTCACAGCCCAGGAGCTGGACGCCCTGATCGACCGCGCGCTGGAGCTCAAGCGTGAGCCCCTGGGCGCCGATGTGCTGGCCCGCCAGACCGTGGCGCTGATCTTCCAGCGGCCGTCGACGCGCACGCGGGTCTCGTTCGAAGCCGGCGTGGTCGAGCTGGGCGGGCACCCGATGGTGCTGCGCACCGACGATCTCCAATTGGCCCGCGGCGAGTCCGTGCGAGACACCGCCTACGTCTTGTCGCGCCACGTGGCGGCGATCGGAATCCGCACTGGTCCGGATGAGCTGGTGCGCGAGCTGGCCGAGCACGCCTCGGTGCCCGTGATCAACCTGCTCAGCGCCGATCACCATCCCTGTCAGGCGCTGGCCGACCTGATGACCCTGCGGGAGGAGTTCGGACGCCTGGAGGGCCTTGAGCTGGCCTACGTGGGCGACGGGAACAACGTGGCCCGGTCGCTGGCGCTGGTGGGCGGGCGCAGCGGCGTCAAGGTGCGGATCGCCTCGCCCGAGCAGTTCAAGCTGGCCGAACCCACCGGCGATGCGTTTCTGACCGATGACCCGCGGGCCGCCGTCGACGGGGCGGATGCCGTGTACACGGACGTCTGGGTGAGCATGAACGACGATCCCGCCACCGCCGAGGCCCGCCGCCGGGCACTCGCGCCCTACCGGCTAGACGATGCGCTCCTGGATGCGGCGGGGCCCCGGGCGATTGCGCTGCACTGCCTGCCCGCCCATCCCGGCGAGGAGATAACCAGCCAGGTGCTCTACGGACCGCGGCAGCGGATCTGGGATCAGGCTGAGAACCGCCGTCACGCCCAGAAGGCGCTGCTCGAGTTGCTGGTCCTCTCCCAGTAGCCGGCATCGGCTACGCTCGGACTACCGAAGTTTGAGCAGGAGGTGGACAAGCGCATGGCGGCATCCAAGGCTTCTGGGAATTCACGGAAGAGCAAACCCAAGCCAGTCCCGGCCAGACGCAAGTCCGCCAAGCGCAGCGGTGCCGGGGCAGAGGGCCTGTCCGGGCTGACCGAGCAGATGGCCAACCGGATCATCAAGCCCCTGGGGCTGGTTTTGCTCCAGCGCGAGCGGATCCGGGAGGTGCTGGATGCCGCGGCCGAGCAGGGACGCATCACCCGCCACGACGCCGAGGACCTGTTCACCACCCTGGTGCAACTCGGCCGTCAGCAGACCGACGACCTGCTGGTCGATCTCGAGCGCTTCCTGGGGCGCAGCCGGCAGCAGTTCGGCTCGGCCACCCGGCGGGCTCGAACCGCGGAGCCGCTCGAGCGGCTGGTGCGCAGCGCCGACCGAGCCCGGCGTTCGATGGGGGTGGGACCCGCTTTCCCGATCCTGGGCTATGACGAAATGACGGTGGGCCAGGTGCAGAAGCGGTTGGACGGCCTGTCCGAGCGCGATCTGCGCGAGGTGCTGGAGTACGAGCGCCAGCACGCCAACCGCAAGTCGGTCCTCACCGCGATTGACAAGGCACTTTCGTAGCCCGGCCCGGTGATCAGCTCGAGCTGACGGTCGATTCGCTGGCCTTCGGCGGCGCGGGCGTGGCGCGCCTGGACGGCTACGTGGTGTTCGTGTCCGGCGCAATCCCGGGCGACCGGGTGCGGGCCGAGGTCCAGAAGGCCAAACGCGCCTACGCCCAGGCGCGGGCGGTCGAGCTGCTCGAACCCAGCCCCGACCGGATCCCACCCCTGGCTGACCATCCGGGGGCGCCCTGGCAGGTCATCCCGTACGAGCGCCAACTCCAGATCAAGCAGGAGCAGGTCGGCGATGCCCTCCAGCGGATCGGCAAGCTCAGCGGCTTTGACACCGAGCCGATCCTTCCGGCGGTGCAGACCTGGCGTTACCGGAACAAGTTCGAGTACTCGTTCGGGACCGACGAGACCGGCCGGCTGATCTGCGGATTTCACGCCCCGGGCCGGTGGCACGAGATCGTGGAGATCGGCGACTGCCTGCTGGCCTCCGAGGCCGGCAACGCCGCCCGCGACCGGGTGGTGGAGTGGTGCCGGTCCCAGGGACTGGCTGCCTACGACCGCCGGACCGGCCAGGGACTGGTGCGCAATCTGGTGGTCCGGGAGGGCCGGCGCACGGGCCAGATCCAGGTGCGCTTGGTCACCGCCCCCGGCCAGCTCGACGCGGCTTCGCTGGTCGCGGCCGCCCAGCCGGTGGACGGGCTGTTGTGGACGCGGATCGAGGCGGTGGCCGAGGTCACCCAGGGCGGGGAGACCGAGCTGTTGCACGGCAGCGATCGCCTGCAGGAGGAGATCGGCGGGATGCGGCTGCGCATTTCATCCGAGGCGTTCTTTCAGACCAACACCGAGATGGCCGAGCAGCTCTGCGCGCTGGCGCTCGAGTACGCGGAGCTCACCGGGGTGGAGCGGGTGTACGACCTCTACTGCGGGATCGGCACCCTTGGCCTTCAGATCGCACCGCGGGTGGGGGAGGTGTGGGGTCTTGAGCTGGTCGACGGCGCCGTCAAGGATGCCGCGGCCAATGCGCGGTCCAACGAGATCACCAACGCGCGGTTCGCCTCCGGAGACGTGCGGCTGGCGCTGCGCGAGCTGGTGGCCGAGGCGGGCCAGCCCGATGTGCTGGTGGTCGATCCCCCGCGGGCCGGGCTCTCCCAGAAGGTGGTCCGCCGGATCATCGAAGCCGCGCCCGAGCGGATCGTGTACGTGTCCTGCAATCCCACCACGCTGGCCCCCAACGCGGCACAGCTGGTGGAGGCTGGTTACCAGCTGAAGCGCGTGCGCCCGGTCGACATGTTCCCCCAGACGCCGCACATCGAGTGTGTGGCCGAGCTGGTCCGCGGATAGCCTGAGCCCTGATGCAGGCCGTCACCATCCGCGATGAGCAGATCGTCATCCAGGAGCACCCGGACCCCGAGCCCGGCGACGGCGAGGTGCTGGTCCGGGTCCGAGCGGCCGGGCTCAACGGAGCCGACATGCACCAGCTGGCGGGGCGGTATCCGGCTCCGCCCGGCGTGCCCCCGGACATCCCCGGCCTCGAGCTGGCCGGGGAGGTGGAACGAGTTGGCCCGGGGGCGCTGCGGTTTCAGACCGGTGACCGGGTGATGGGAATCGTGGCCGGCGGCGGGCAGGCTGAGCTGGCCGTGGTTCACGAGCGGGTGCTCATGCCCGTGCCCGAGAATCTGAACTGGCCGGAGGCGGGCGGCGTACCCGAGGTGTTCACCACCGCCCATGACGCAGTGTTCACTCAGGCCGGACTTCAAGCCGGCGAGCGCCTGCTGGTCCACGGCGGCGCGGGCGGTGTCGGCACGGCAGCCATCCAGCTCGGTGCCGCCGCGGGAGCACGGGTCACGGCAACGGTACGTAACGCAGAGCTGCGTGACGCCGTGGCCGAGCTCGGAGCCGAGGTGATCGAGCCCGAGGGATTTGCTGCGCACGGGCCGTTCGACGTGATCCTGGAGCTGGTGGGCGCGCCCAACCTGCCTGAGAACCTGATGGCGCTAGAGACGCTGGGCCGCATCACGGTGATCGGGATGGGAGCGGGCGCCAAGGGAGAGCTCAACCTGGGCCTGCTGATGCTCAAGCGGGGGCGGATCCACGCCTCGATGCTGCGGGCCCGGCCCTTGGAGGAGAAGGCCCTGACCGCGCGGGCCATGGAGCGATCGGTGCTGCCGTTGCTGGCCCGCGACCGGGTGCGGGTGCCGGTGGCCGCCACCTACCCCCTCCAGGACGCCGCCGCGGCCTACGAGCGCTTCGCCGCGGGCGGCAAGCTGGGCAAGATCGTGCTCGAGTTCGGAGGTTAGACTCCGGACCGTGGACCTCGAGGAGAAGACACTCGATCAGGTGGGGGACCGCTGTGAGGAGTGCGGGGCCAAGCTCACGCCCCAGGAGCTCCAGGCGGTCATGGAGTCGGGCGGACCGGCTCTGTGCTCCATCCACGCCGCCGAGGACGAGCCCGGGCTGGCGGCCGACGAGTCGGGCTTTTCGCCGGACTAGCCGCTAGTACGGCGGGAGATTCGCCCACCACTGCCCAAGCACCCGGAAGGCCGACCAGAACTCGCGCTTGGCCGCCTCATCGTCGAGCGCGTCGTCGATGTTGGGCACGTACAGGGCGTCGATCGAGGGTGTCAGGGTTTGGATCTCGCCCGTTTGTGGCTCCACCGGGCGAGCCAACGGGATGTCGAGGTCATTGAGGGTGACCAGCGCATCCTCTCCCATGATCACGACGATCTTGGGCCCGATGATCGCCAGCTCCTCCACCAGTCGCACCACACAGCCCGGATCGGCCAGCGCCGGATCGCCCACCGGGCACTTCACGCACAGAGTGCCGTACACCGCCAGCGGGTCGATGGACAGCCGCTTCAGGGATTTCATCAGCGCGTTGCCCGCCCGGCCGTAGAACGCCACCCCTTCCTCGACCTCCGCCGGCTGGGCGGAATACTTGATCAGGAAGACGTCGGCCTGCGGATGCCCGGAGCCCAGCACGGGCATCAGTGAGCCGCGCGGGCACTCCTGGCAGGCCTGAACTTCCCGGGCGAAAGCATTGAGCTCGCGGATGGCTCGCTCGAGGTACTTCTCGCGGATCTCGTCGTCCGTGGTCGGCATCTCCTTCGGATTGGACGACCGGCGGGCTTGTCCCTGCCAGTGCATCAGGACTTGCGCCGCCGGCGGGGGCTGGCACCGCGCTCGTCATGGCCGGTGGCCCGGCGCACGCGGCGATCCCGGGCGGCCCGCCGGGCCGGGGCGGGCAGCGCCTTGGTCTGGAGGAACTTCAGTGCCTGCACGTAGAGCAGGCTGGCCGGATTGCGCAGGATGTCGGCGTCTCGCAGGGATTCCAGAAACTCGTCCGGCCCCTCGAAGTCGTGCATGCGGATACGCACCGAGCCCAGGCCCTGGGGGACATGGGCATCCGAGCCGGCGCCGGCCGGGATCCGGTACTTGGCGGCGAACCGCACCGCCTCGTCGTTGAACTCGGAGATGGCTATACGTGGGTTGAACACCTCGATCGCGTCGATGTGGTCGAGCACGTCGAGCAGGTGCTCGTAGCCGGGCACCGAGTGCAGGCGGTCGAACGGATGCGGGACGTACACCAGGCCGCCCTGGCGCTTGATCTCGACGATCGTCTCCTGCAACGTCATGCCACGCTCGATCTTCTCCTCGATGAACAGGCCGATCACTTCTCCCTGGTCGGCCGTCTTGACCTCCTCGGCCACGATCACCTTGATCCCGTCCGCCTTATCCCGGGCCTCCCGGGCCCCGGATATCTCGTTGTGGTCGGTGACCGCGATCGCGCCCAGGCCGCGGGCCCTGGCCTCCGCCAGCAGCACCTCCACTGGAGTCGCGCAATCGTAGGAGTGATCGGTGTGCATGTGCAGGTCCACGTCGATCAGCCGGCGCTGGGCCAGCCGGGACCGGATCCGGCCGTTGGCCGGTGGCGCGTGGCGGCGGTCGGTCAGCGACACATACAGGCTCTCCAGCTCGTCGGCCAGGCGCGACCAGGAAAACCGTTGTCGCAGCTCGTCCGGGCTCGGTGGCTGGGGCCCGGAGGCGATCACCCGCTCCAGATGGACGGCCAGGGTCTGCACGTCGCCGGGCTCGAACTGAAGGCCGTAATCGCCCTGGCCCAGCAGCTCCTCGTAGACCGGCAGCCGCGATGCCACCGGGAACGCCCCCGCGGCCAGGCCCGCCACCAGTGTGCCCGGCGCCGGACGCACGCCTTCGGAGGCCATGACCAGCACATCGCTGCCGGCCAACGCCTCGGCCTCGGTGGTGACCCGGGAGTCCAGCCCGCGCACGCGCTCCCGCAGGGCCCGGGACAGGGTGGCCGGCGGCCGCCACGGGTCTCGACCCCACACGGCGACCTGCCAGTCCAGATCGTCGGGCAGCAAGCGCAGCGCCCGCAGGAACATCCGCAATCCGGACCGATCTTCCTCGGCACAGGCCAGCAGCCTCACCGGGCCTCGCCGCGGTGTCCGCTCGGCCACGTCAGCCGCGGGCAGGATGACCTGGTAGTCACCCGGGAAGAAGGTCTGGATCAGGTTGCGGGTGGCGCGGTAGCTGGCCACCCGGGCATCCAGGCGCCCGAACACATGCCGGGACAGCGGTCGCGTCAGCTGTGCGGTGAGCAGCCGTTCCGTGGGCTGGTGAAAGCTGCCGACGTTGAGGGCGCGGGAGTGGCGTAGGGCCACCGACGCCGCGCTGGGGGCGAACGGCTCGTGCACGTGGACGACGTCGAGCGGCAGCTCGCTGAACGCAGTTTCGATGGTGCGTGAGACATCCACCGGAAGCGAGGCCCGGCGGCGGCTGCTGGCCAGGCCCAGGACCTCGCCCACTCCCAACACGACCGGCCCGGCTTGCGCTCGTTCGAGCAGGGTCTGCGGATCCTGCAGGGCCCGGCGGCTGTCTCGCACCAGCTCTCGCGACTGCGAGGGGGCCAGGATCAGCGCCCGGTGACCGCGCTGGAAAAGCGCGTCGCTGACCCGGCGCACCGCGTGGTTGATCTCGTTCTCGGACTCCCAGGCGAACGGCGTTACCTGCGCGATGGTGAGGCAGCCGGATGACGCGCCCCCCGCCCGATGAGGCGAGCCCGGACGGCGAGCGGGCGTGGGGGCGCGCACGCGGTGAGAATAGACGGAGCTACTTGGCCGTGGCGGAGCGCGCGCGCTTGGGCTTGCCCGGCTTGCCGCGGGGGTGCTTCTTGATGAACGCCTCGGTCAGCTGGTGTGCTTCGTCGTCCGGTCGCTGGTGCATCGGTGACTTCATCAGGTACGAGCTCGGGCCGTCGAGCTGGCCCGCCACGCCGTGGTTCAGCGCCAGCTTGCAGCAGCGCACCGCGTCGATCACGATCCCCGCCGAGTTGGGCGAGTCCCAGACCTCGAGCTTGAGCTCGAGGTTCAGCGGTACGTCGCCGAACGCCTGGCCCTCGAGGCGGATGTGGGCCCACTTGCGGTCAGTCAGCCACGGCACGTAATCCGAAGGTCCAACGTGAACGTCGTCAGCGGGCAGGTCGTGGCCCATGATCGACGTCACGGCGTTGGTCTTGGAGATCTTCTTGGACTCCAGCCGCTCGCGCTCGAGCATGTTGTAGAAGTCCATGTTGCCGCCGACATTGAGCTGCGAGGTGCGCATCAGCTTGACCCCCCGGTCGTGGAACAGCCGCGCCAGCGCCCGGTGCACGATCGTCGCGCCGACCTGCGACTTGATGTCGTCGCCGATGATCGGGAGCCCGGCCTTGACGAAGCGGTCGTTCCAGTACTGCTCCCGCGCGATGAACACCGGGATGCAGTTGACGAACGCGCAGCCCGCCTTGAGTACCTGCTCGACATACCACTTGGTGGCCTGCTCGGAGCCCACCGGCAGGTAGGAGACGACCACGTCCGTGCGGGTGCTCTTGAGCACCTCGACGATGTCGGCGGTCGGACCCGGCGCCTTGGTGATCTTCTCCGACAGGTACTTGCCGAGGCCGTCGTGGGTCATCCCGCGCATCACCGGCACGTCAAGGCCGGGGACGTCCTCGCCGAGCTTGATCGTGTTGTTCTGCCCGGCGAAGATCGCCTCGCTCAGGTCCTTGCCGACCTTCTCTGAGTCGATGTCGAACGCGGCCGAGAACTCGATGTCGTGGACGTGGTAGCCGCCGAGGTTGACGTGCATCAGCCCCGGGACCTGGTGCGAGGCATCGGCGTCGCGGTAGTAGTGGACGCCCTGGACGAAGGAGCTTGCGCAGTTGCCGACGCCGATGATCGCCACGCGCACCTTCTCGTGCTGGTGACGGGCCAACCCATTGCCCGATTCCATGGTGCTCATGCCGAGATTCCTCCTGAAGTTGACGCGCGCCGGCGGCGCACATCCTCCACACTACACGACAGAGGTAAACCGATCGGTGTCGTTCCGCCTGGAGCCCACGCAACGACGTCACTGCAAGTAGACCGCTAGGTCTACCAATTCGGAGGACGGCGGGCTCAGTCCAGCGCCTCCCGAAGGATCTGCGCCGCCATCGCCTGCGCCTCCGCGGCGGGCTCGGCGCTGTCGTGGACGACCACCTGGGCCGCGGCACCGTCGTAGAGGAGAGCGAGACGGCGCCCGACTCGCTCCGGGTCACGCGCACCCGCCGCCCGGGCGAGGTTGGCGAGACGGTCGACGAAGCCGCGCTGGTGCTCTGCCGCCAGGCGATGAGCTGCGTCCGCAGGGTCGGTGATCTCGATCGCGGCGTTGACGAACGGATCTCCTCGCAGCGGCCGTGGGCCATCCGCCAGCGCGCCGTAGAGTTCGATCAGGCGCGCGCGCGGCGCCAGATCGGTGCGGGCGAGCACGGCCTCGGGGGCGAATTCCGGGTCGCCGGCCAGGCCCTGAAGATAGGCAGCGACGAGCTCGTCCTTTCCGGCAAAATGCTTGTAGAGGGTGCGCTTGGAGACGTGGGCTGCGGCGCTCAGCTCCGCGACGCCCGTAGCGTGGATCCCCTGTCGTATGAACAGCTGCCGGGCCGCGACGAGGATCCGGTTGCGCGCGCCGCGGCCGCGTGTCGCGGGAGGGTCATCGGAGCCGGTCACCTGCCCCACGCTCTCGCTCGGGGCCGTCAGGAAGCTGCCTGCGCGTTGAGCTGCTTGCGCACATACAGGATCCGCTGCACGACGGTCAGCGCGCTCAGCGCGGCCAGCACGTACACGGCGGGTGCGAGCAGCTCAAAGTGCCCGATCGAGGCGCCACGCCCGAACACGAGTCCGATCGACAGGATCACGACCCGCACCGGTCTCGTCGCGAGGCCCACCTTGCACGCCACCCCCAGCGCCTCGGCGCGAGCACGCGTGTAGGACACCATCAGCGAGGTGAGCACCGCTACCACGACCGCGGCAACGGCGACCTGGTCGTGTCGCGCGGCGAAGTAGGCCCCGACCGCGGTCAGCACGATCCCCTCCTCGAGCCGGTCCAGGGTGGAGTCCAGGAAGGCCCCGAACGGCGTTCCCTTCCCTGACATCCGGCTATAGCGGCCGTCGAGGGTGTCCATAACGGAGCCGACGATGAACGCGACCCCGGAGAGGAAGAACAGCCGGTCAACGACCAGCGCGGCGGCGACCAGGTTGAGCGCGAACCCGGTCAGTGAGATCGCGTTCGGGGTCAGGCGGCTTTCGATCAGCCGCTCGCGCATCAGATCCTGCGTCGTCTGTCCCTGCCGTCCGTTGCGCGTGCGGGGAGCGCCGTGACCGGACTGTCCCGGTCTTGTGCGGGTGCCGGGCATCCTGAGGAGGGATCCTACG
>DATKRM010000046.1:0-3803 GCA_035532195.1 Solirubrobacteraceae bacterium | reverse complement strand
ATCTGGAACACGCCGGTGGTGTCGGCCTCCTGGATGCACGCATAGGTGGCCGAATCGTCGTAGGGGATTGTCGAGAGGTCGATCCGTTCTCCCCGGGTACGCGCGATCAGCTCCACGCAGCGCTCGACCGCCGAGAGCATGCCCAGGCCCAGCAGGTCGATCTTCAGAAACCCGGCATCCGAGCAGGAGTCCTTGTCCCACTGGACGATCTGACGGCCCTCCATGGCGGCGGGCACGATCGGACAGCAGTCGATCAAGGGGCGGGTGGCCACCACCATCCCGCCCGAGTGCTGTGACAGATGCCGCGGGAGTCCGTGGGCCTCGGCGGCCAGGCGAGCCAGCCAGGCCCAGCGACCTGCCCGGCCCCGAGCCGGGCTGCCGAACGCCCCCTCGATGTCCCTGGCCACCTCCCTGGCGTCCCAGCCCTCGCTGCCCCGGGCCACCCGCTCGATCTCGGCCGGCGGCAGCCCCAGCGCCTTGCCCAGCTCACGGATCGCGCCGCGGGCTCGGTACGTGGGAAAGGCGGCCACCAGAGCCGAGCGCTCGCGGCCGTATCGCTCGTGCACCTGAGGGATGAGCTTCTCCCGGATGTCACGCGGAAAGTCGAGGTCGATGTCCGGCAGCGAGGTCAGCTCCTCGTTGAGGAAGCGCCCGATCAGGAGCTCGTTGGCGATCGGGTCCACGTGCGAGAGACCGGTCAGGTAGCAGACGATCGAGGAGACGCTCGAGCCTCGGCCGCGGCCCGGCGGCAACAGCGCACGCGGTGAATCGGCCCCACCCACCCCCCGCACCTCAACCGCCACCTCCCGGGCCAGCTCCAGCATGTCGTGGTGGAGCAGGAAGAACCCGGCCAGGCCCAGGCGCTCGATGATGCGCAGCTCCTCACTCAGGCGGCCGGCGGCGGCATTGCGCGTCGCCTGACCGGCGTCTTCGTAGCGCGCCCGCAACCGCGCCTCGGACAGCTCGGTCAGGTTGCGCAGCGCCTCGCCGTCCTCGGCTCCGGGATAGCGATAGCCCAGGTCGCTGGTCAGGTCGAAGCGCAAGCGCTCGGCCAGACGCTCGGTCTCCGCCACCGCGGCCGGTTGCTCGGGGAACCGGGCGGCCATGGCCGGGGGCGAGGCCAGGACATGGGAGTGATTGCCACGACGCTGGGGCTCGGAGGCATCGAGCGTGGTGTGCAGGCGGATGGCCACAAACGCGTCCTGCAGCGGAGCTCGGGTGCGGGCATGGGCGTGGACGTTGCCGGTGGCCACGCACGGGACACCGAGCCGGTCGGCCACGCGCTCCAGTCCCCGGTTGCGCGCGCGGTCCCCGGACAGGAAGGGGCGCTGGAGCTCGATCCGCAGGTGGTCAGGCCCGAACACCTCCAGCAGTCGCCTGAGCGTCGGCTCGTCGTGGATGCCGCGCAGGGCGCAGCCGCTCAGGCAGACCAGGCCGGAGGCGTGCTCGAGCACCGTCTCCAGCCCGACCTCCGGTGGGGTGGCCGGAGCGCCGGGACGCCCGTCGCGCGTGTGGGCGTGCGCGTGGGTGAGGATGCGGCAGAGGTTGGACCACCCCTGGGCGTCCTCGACCAGCAGGGTGATGTGCCGCCCATCCTCAAGATCAACTTCGGCCCCGTGAATCGCTCGCAACCCCAGCGCGCGAGCGGCCATGGCGAACTCCATCGAGCCGGACACCGAGTTGTGATCGGTCAGGGCCAGCGTGCGGTAGCCGAGCTCGACCGCCGTGGCCACGATCTCATCGGGCAGCGAGGCGCCATCCAGGAAGGAGAAGGCCGAGTGGCAATGGAGCTCCGCATATTGCATCGAACACATGTTCGCATATGGGGTGGTCCGCAAACGTGGCCGCCGCCATGGGCGTCGAGGATCTCTCGACGGCTTGCGAGTGGGGGCGTCAGGAGCTGGTGCCCTACCCCAGGCCTAGCCCGGCGCCTGTTCCGGGTGGCGCGGTAGCCCGTCGTCGGGAACCGGCTCCCAGGCCGCGGCGTAGGCCGTGAACTGGCGGGCGCTGGGGCGGACTCCCGGGTCGGAGTCGAACGCGCCCATGCGCACCCCCACCCGCTCGAGGTCGCGGCCGTCTCGGCTGAACAGCGCCGAGCCGCAGTCCCCGCAGAACCACTTCTCCCAGCCCCCGTCCGGCTTCCAGGCCTTCAGCCGGTCCTCCCCGGCCACGATCCGAAACGAGCCCGGCACCGCTACCGCACTGGCTGAAGCCGCCGTGCCGGTCCGACGCTGGCAGCGGGTGCAGTGGCAGTAGCGGGCCGACGCCGGCGGCTCGGTCAGCTCGAAGCGCACCGCGCCGCACCCGCAGCCTCCGGTGAGAGCCGGGCCGGTCACCCACCCACCTGCACGAGGTCACGCGAGGGCTCGATGCCCCAGCGGCGGGCCACCGCCTCGAGCTCCGGGACCAAGGCCCAGCGGTCCGGCCGCTCCTCGCCCGAATGCTGCGGGCTGGCCCCCTTCAGCGCCATGCATCCCGTGTTGTCGCCGATGGCCCGGATCCCGTCGACCTCCTCCGCGGTCAGGCGGAGATCCGGCAGCGCTGCCAGGTCGGCGCGCTTGTCCTCGACGGGCCGGGCCTGCGGGCCCGTCTCCTGGATCAAGGTGGGGGCCACGCAGACGACCGGGCGGTGGGCCAGGTTCCACTGACAGGCCAGCTGGATCAGGGTCAGTCCGTGACGCTGAGCGATCGGCCGCATGTGCTCGATGCGCTCGAGGCCCGCCTCGACCCAGCCCGGCGGGCGGAAGCCTCGGTGGTCACCTGGCGCGAACCGATGTCCCGGCGGCACGTCGTCGAAGAACAGACCGCCGTAGTCGACCACGCGGGTGATCACGCTGACCTCGGCGGCGGCAGCAGCGTCGAGGCACAGCTCGCCCGGCCACGGCTCCAGCGGGTTGAGGATGATCATCGCCCAGTCGATCAGCTCCCCGAACCGCTCCAGGCAGCCGATCAGGTCGACGGTGAAGCCGTTGGCCGGCCCGGGAGCGACCCCGATCATTCGCGTGAGGCCGGCGTCGCGGAGCGCGGCCATCGCGTCCCACACGGCCGGGCTGGTGTAGCCGATCCGGTCGGGGTTGTGCAACAGCAGCAGGTCGAAGCGGTCAACCCCACAGCGCTCGAGGCTCTGGTCGGTGGCCATGCGCAGGTAGTCGGCGTAGGCGTCCGGCCCCCGAAGCTGCGGATCGGTGAACCGGGGAAAGCCCTTGGCTCCCTCGCGCTGGCCGGTGTAGAAGTCGTGACCCACTGCGCCGACCACGCACACCTCCTCACGGGGCACGCCGGCCAATGCGCGCCCGAGCATCAGGTCGGCCTCCCCGGTCCCGTACACGTCGGCTGTGATCACGGTGCGCAGCCGGTCGTCGGGACGGAACAGGCCGATCAGCCGCTCGTCATCCAGCGGCTCGCCGAAGTGCATGAACCGCCCGCCGCTCCAGGTGCCCACGGCCACGGGTCCCGGATCGATTGCGGAGCGCACGCTGGCCATCCCGACGCAGTGTAGGTCTGGGAGACTGGCGGACCGTGCAGCGCGGCTACACGTTCGGCGAGCTGCCCCGGCCGGTTCAGGTCCAGCTGGCTGGGATCGGACCGCTGCTGCTGGGCGGAGTGGTGGGCTTCCTGCTGGGCGAGACCACCGCCGGTTATTGGGCCGTGACCGGCCTCGGCCTGATCGGCGGGATCGGCGGTGGACTGGAACACGTCACGCTGCGCGCCGCGGGGGCTCGGGGCCTGGTGGCGGGAACTCTGTTTGGCACCGGGATCGTGGCCGCCCACGCCGCCGCGGGTGATCGGGTGCTGGCCACGGC